>JAZNIW010000037.1:0-66689 GCA_045577695.1 Acutalibacteraceae bacterium | reverse complement strand
CCCTAAATTGGGAGAAGATCGTGCTTTTGTAAAAGGGTGATGAATATTCTTATTCGCCCTTCGGATCGTAAAGTTTTACCAATCTCTCCAGATGCTCTCTTTGCGCTTTGGCGTTGTCGGCCGCTTTGTCGAACAATTCGGTTGCACGGTCGGGGAAGGAGCGTACCAAAGACGAGTAACGAGCTTCACCGAGAATGAATTCTTTATAATCGGTGGTGGCAGGTTTGCTATCAAGCACCAAGGGGTTTTTGCCTTCGGCTTTCAAGGTGGGGTTAAAGCGGAACATATTCCAGTAACCGCAATCCACTGCCTTTTTCATTTCTTTTTGGCAATTCACCATACCGCCTTTAATGCTGTGCATTTCACATGGAGCGTAACCAATAATGAGGGAGGGACCTTCGTAAGCCTCGGCTTCGCGAATCGCTTTTAAGGTCTGGTTCATATCGGCACCCATAGCGATTTGGGCTACGTATACATAACCGTAGGACATGGCAATTTCAGCAAGGCTCTTCTTGGCAATGGCTTTACCGGCGGCAGCAAATTGAGCAACCTGACCGATTTGTGAAGCCTTCGAAGCTTGACCACCGGTGTTAGAGTAAACTTCGGTATCAAATACCATAATGTTGATATTGTGGCCCGAAGCCAAAACGTGGTCTACACCGCCAAATCCAATGTCGTAAGCCCAGCCGTCACCGCCGAGAATCCATACCGATTTTTTGGAGAGGTAATCTTTAGCTTCCAATACGGCGGGAGCGGTGGGGCAACCATTAGCGGCAGCTTTTTCCAGTTCGGCTACCAAAGCATCAACGGTAGTGGCATTTTTCTCACCATCATTGTAAGAGGCGAGGTAGGCTTCGGCTGCGGCTTTAAATTCAGCTGTTGCTTTGTCAGAAGCGGCCATTTCTTCGATTTGTGCCTTGGCACGGTCACGAATGGACTTCTGGCCGAGGTACATACCAAGACCGTGTTCGGCATTGTCTTCAAACAGGGAGTTTGCCCAAGCCGGACCTTGACCCTTGCTGTTGGTGGTGTAGGGCGAGGTAGCGGCAGGACCGCCCCAAATGGAAGAACATCCGGTTGCATTGGAGATGTACATTCTGTCGCCGAACAACTGGGTAATCAAGCGAGCGTAAGAAGTTTCGGCACAGCCGGCGCAAGAGCCCGAGAACTCTAAGAGCGGCTTTTTGTACTGGCTGCTAATAACGTTCATCACCGCGGTGGTTTCGGGTTTCTCGGTTACGTTGGCTACGCAATAATCAAATACATCTTGTTGGTCCATTTGAGTTTCGCGGCTAACCATTTTGAGGGAGTTGGTGGGGCAGACTCCGATACAGACGCCGCAACCCATACAATCCATCGGCGAAACGGCCAAGGTGTATTTGTAAGAAGTTTTTACAATTTCTTTGGGAGCCAATTTGGTGTTGCTCGGTGCGGCGGAAACTTCATCCTCGCTCAAGGCGAAGGGACGAATGGTCGCGTGCGGGCAGACAAAGGCACACTTATTACATTTCGCACAAGTGTTTTGATTCCATTCGGGAACCATAACGGCAACGGCGCGTTTTTCGTAGGCCGAAGCGCCCTGTTCAAATGTACCGTCGGCATGGTCCATAAAGGCCGATACCGGCAACGAATCGCCATCCATCTTGGCAACCGGATGCATGATGTCGTTAACCATCTTAACCAGTTTGGCGGGACCGTTTTCAACTACTTCAGCGGCATCTTCGGTCGCATCTTTCCAAGAGGCGGGAACGTCGAATTTCACGAAGGCAGTGGCACCGGCATCGATGGCTTTTTCGTTCATTTCAACGATTTCTTTCCCCTTCTTCATAAATTTCTGGGCTTTCTCTTTCATATAGGCAATGGCTTCATCGGCAGGGAGAACATTCGAAAGGGCGAAGAAGGCCGATTGTAAAACCGTGTTGGTGCGTTTGCCAAGGCCGATTTCAGCGGCAATGTCGATGGCGTTTACGGTATAAAGCTGAATGTTGTTTTCGGCAATATAGCGTTTGGCTTCGGCCGGCATATTTTTATCCAACTCTTCGGCTGACCATTGGCAGTTAATTAAGAAGATACCACCCGGCTTAACGTCGTTGACCATCTTGTAACCCTTAATGACATAAGAGGGGTTGTGGCAGGCGACGAAATCGGCTTTGTTGATATAGTAGGGACTCTTAATCGGTTTGTCTCCAAAACGCAGGTGCGAAATGGTGATACCGCCGGTTTTTTTCGAGTCGTATTGGAAGTAGGCTTGTACATACTTGTTGGTGTGGTCGCCAATGATTTTGATAGAGTCTTTGTTGGCGCCAACGGTACCGTCACCGCCCAGACCCCAGAATTTGCATTCGATGGTGCCTTCGGCTGCGGTGTCGGGAGCAACTTTTTCTTCCAACGAAAGGTTGGTCACATCATCGGTGATGCCGAGGGTGAAGCCGGCTTTCGGTGCGTCTTTTTTCAGTTCATCAAAAACAGCAAACACGCTGGAAGGTGGCGTATCTTTGGAACCCAATCCATAGCGACCACCCACAACAGTGTCGATTTTGCGACCGGTAGCGGCCAAAGCGGCAACAACGTCCAAGTAGAGCGGCTCGCCCAAAGAACCGGGCTCTTTGGTGCGGTCTAATACAGCAATTTTCTTTACGGTGTCGGGAATTGCTTCAACCAATTTTTCGGCCGAGAAGGGACGGTAAAGACGAACTTTAACCAGACCAACCTTTTCACCGGCGGCCAACATATAGTCAATAACTTCTTCGGCTACATCGCAGAAGGAGCCCATCGCAACGATAATACGCTCGGCATCGGGGGCGCCGTAGTAGTTGAAGAGTTTGTAGTTGGTGCCAAGTTTGGCATTCACTTTATCCATATATTCTTCCACAATACCGGGAACGGCATCGTAGTATTGATTGCAGGCCTCACGATGTTGGAAGAAGATATCGCCGTTTTCGTGCGAACCGCGCATAACCGGATGTTCGGGGTTCAAGGCGCGTTTGCGGAATGCGGCAACGGCATCCATATCGCACATTTCTTTTAAATCGGCATAATCCCAAACTTCGATTTTTTGAATTTCGTGCGAAGTGCGGAAACCATCAAAGAAATTCAGGAAGGGAACGCGGCTTTTTAAGGAAGCCAAGTGGGCAACGGCACCAAGGTCCATAACTTCTTGCGTATTGGTTTCGGCCAACATGGCAAAACCGGTTTGACGGCAGGCGTAAACATCGGAATGGTCACCGAAAATGTTCAGCGCGTGCGAAGCAACGCAGCGAGCCGATACGTGGAACACACAGGGAAGCAACTCACCGGCAATTTTGTACATATTCGGAATCATCAACAAAAGACCCTGCGAAGCGGTGTAGGTGGTGGTCAATGCACCGGCGGCCAAAGAGCCGTGAACGGTACCCGAAGCACCGGCTTCCGATTGCATTTCAACAACATTTACGGTGTTGCCGAAAATGTTTTTCAGTCCCTGAGCAGACCATTGGTCAACATAGTCGGCCATCGGGCTGGAGGGGGTGATGGGGTAAATACCGGCCACTTCGGTAAACGCATAGGAAACATGCGCAGCAGCGTTGTTACCGTCCATCGTTTTCATTTTTCTTGCCATGGACATTATCCTCCTTAAAATATAGGGGAACAAACGAAAAAAGAAATGCCGTTGGTTCTCCTGTAATAATAGCAAAGAGAAAGATTATGGACAGGGAAAAACAGGCCGGCGGATTTTTTCCGACGTGGCCTGGCCTGTACACAATTTTCTGCACATCTATACTAACACCAAAAGGTAAAAAAGTAAAGGGGTAAAATGTAAAAAAGAGCAAGAAAATATTGTTTTTTATCCAATATACAAAACTGCTTTAAAATTCTTTGCTCTTTTTGTGGCAGACGGAGAAGAACAAAGATGAAACGGAATGTCTTTGAAAATAAAATAGATATTGACAAAAGGGTGAAAAAACAGTATTATAGTAAACGTGGTAATGTGCCATACTATATTATACAAGGAGTTTTTGTTAACTATGGACCCCGACCCCGCTAATTTGATTTTTAAGTTATTATTGTTGTTTGTTTTAATTTTGGTGAATGCCTTTTTTGCTATGAGCGAAATTGCCATCATCTCTTTGAATGACACCAAAACGCGAAAAATGGCCGAAGAGGGCGACAAACGCGCTCAAAAAGTACTGAAATTGACCGAGAATCCTTCCAACTTTTTATCCACGATTCAATTAGGTGTTACTTTGGCAGGCTTTTTAACCTCAGCTTCGGCGGCCGAAAGTTTTTCCGGCCCGCTTACCGATGTGATTGCCGGTTGGTTTGGCGTTGCCCACGAAAATAGTTTATACGGTGTGTTGGGCGGCGTGGCGATGGTGGTGGTTACCATCATTATTTCGTATTTTTCGTTGGTACTGGGAGAATTGGTTCCCAAGCGCATTGCCATGCAAAAAAGCGAAAAAATCTCTTTTCGCGTGGTAGGTATTTTGTTGTTTGTCAAGGCTGCCACTCGCCCTTTTATTAAAATTCTTTCGGTTTCTACCAACTTGGTGGTGCGTATGTCCGGGCTAGACCCGAACGCCAGCGAAGAAGTGGTTACCGAGGAAGAAATCCGTATGTTGGTTGATGCCGGTGAAGAAAAAGGTGTAATTGAAGAAAGTCAAAAGGAAATGATTAACAACATTTTCGATTTTGACGAAGTTCCGGTTGCCGATGTTATGACCCACCGTACGGAAATTGAAGCGGTGGAAATCACCGAAAAAATTGAAGATGTTGTTAAGTTAAGTTGTGAAAAGGGATATTCCCGTATTCCGGTGTATGAGGACGAATTGGATAATATCCGTGGAATTATCTATGTTAAGGATTTGTTGCCCTATGTAGGCAAACAGGTGCCGAGCGGCAAAAAACTTTCGAAGATGATGCGTGAAGCCAAGTTTGTGCCTGAATCCAAGCGGTGCGGAGATCTGTTCACCGAAATGACGGAAAACCGCGTGCAGATGATGTTTGTGGCCGATGAATACGGCGCCGTTTCGGGATTGGTTACCATTGAAGATTTGTTGGAGTCTATCGTTGGTAATATTCAAGATGAGTACGACAATGAGGAAGAGGATATCGTTCAACTGGACGATAAAACCTATAATTTTGACGGCACCACCGATATTGAAGAGGTGGAAGAAACCTTGCATATCAATCTTCCTGCCGGTGAGTACGATACCTTGGGCGGATTGATTATGTCAGAATTGGGTCGTATGCCACAGGAAAAGGATGAAATTCTTTGCGCCGGCTACAAATTTATTGTAGAAGAATTGGACGAACGTCGTATTGACCGCGTTCGTACGGAAAAGCTCCCTGAGGAAGAATTCACGGATTCAAAATGATAGGAGGTTGAATATCAACCTCCCATTTTTTTTAAGGAAGATTTAGAATGCTGAAAATAGGAAACCTTATTTTTAATGGATACGCGGCACTGGCTCCTATGGCCGGTGTGGCCGACCGTGCCATGCGGGAAATCTGCATTGAGCACGGTGCCTCCTTTACCGTGGGGGAACTCACCAGCTCCAAAGGGGTCAGTATGGGGGATAAAAAGTCTAAAACTTTGCTTTCCTGCCACGATGACGAGCGACCGATGGCCACGCAACTCTTTGGCGCCGACCCGGGCATTATGGCCCAAGCCGCCCGAGCGGCCGAAGAATTCGGCCCTGATTTTTTGGATATCAATATGGGTTGTCCCGCCCCGAAGGTGATTTCCTCGGGCGGCGGTTCTGCCCTGCTTAAGGACCCGGCTTTGGCCGGCGAAATTGTTTCGTGTGTGGTGCGGGCGGTCTCATTGCCGGTGACGGTAAAAATTCGTGCGGGTTGGGATGAAACCAGTATCAACGCAGTCGAGGTAGCTCGACGGGTGGAAGCGGCCGGCGCTGCCGCCATTACGGTACACGGTCGTACGCGCGCTCAAATGTATGCTCCCTCGGTCAATTTGGATATCATTCGCGCCGTGAAAGAAGCTGTTTCTATTCCGGTGATTGGGAATGGAGATGTAAGTTCGGCTGAGGATGCTGCTGCTATGTATGAACAGACGGGATGTGATTTGGTGATGGTCGGTCGCGGTGCTATGGGTCGACCGTGGATCTTTCGTCAAATCAATGCCTTGCTTTCCGAAGAACGCCGCATACCTGATCCACCCCTTTCGGTGCGTATGTTAACCATGATTCACCAAATTGAACGGATGATGCAGTATAAAGACCCGCACAATGCCATTTTGGAATCCCGTAAGCATACGGCGTGGTATATGTATGGACTCAAAGGGGCGGCCGCCCTGCGACGGCAATGTGCTGAAATTAAGTCTTTTGAGGATGTGCTACGTCTTTCTCAAACTGTAATGGAACAAAACGCAGATGAATAAGAATGATGTGGTTTTATACAAATTTTCGGTTGAATTTTTAGGGATATTCCCCCCTAGATAACAGGTGAAATATTGAATATAATTAAGGTGGATTATTGCGGTTTTTTGCGAAACAAAATAGGATGTAACAGAACAAAAACATAAAAGGAGTTTGTGTGATGAAACTCAAACAAGTTTTAGCTTATTTGATTTCGTTCTCTTTATTAATGGGGGCATTTGGTGTGATATCGCCGTCTGTCTCGGCTGCCGGTATTGGCTATGAAATCGCCGATGGGGAGTGGTACGAGTGTATCACACACAATCTGGTACAAGACCCCTTTGGCGATCGCCAATTTGTTTTCCCAAAAAGTAAATCGTATTATAGTTTGTATACGAAAGTAACCGATTTAAAACCGCATACCTCATATCAACTTTCTTTTTCGTATAGCGCAACGGGACTTTTTGCGAGTGGTATTGCTATTGTAAATGCGCCAAAGGGGAAAAGCAATCCTGCCTATATTAAAGATGTTTGGAGTTTGGATTCTGATAAAGAAACAGTGTACGGTCGCGCAACGGATGATACGGTCAATCAAAAATACACCATCGCCTTTACGACCGATGGAAATACCGACTATTTTCTTTCGATAAAAGCAAATAAATTATCTTCGAAAATTGTGCTTTCGGGCTTTTTACTGGAAGAAACCTCAGGCACATCTGAAATGGTGCTTCCTTTGTTGCAACAAAATTGGTACCAAAATGAAAACAGCGCCTATTCTACTAACGGCATTCATCTCTCGGCACCGAGTGAAAATATTGCCACAAACCGAATTTCTATCAAAGAAAGCCGGTTGACCGGTTATTCGTTTTACACCAAACTCGTCGGTCTGGAGCAAGATACCCGGTATACCGTTTCCTTTTACTACGATGTTGATAATGCCGTTACAGCTAAGGGAAGCGGTGTGGTGGCCGCTATGGGCGGCAAACCGGAGTATGACCGAGACAACGCCCTGAAAGAAGGGGTTAATGAAATATTGGGTGATGTTTCTCTCAATGCCGATGCCCGTCGGATTACCTTTGTTTTTACTACCGATGAGCGGACAGAATATTTTCTTTCGGTTCGAACCCAAAGCGTGGACTCTGCCGTGAATTTCACCCATTTCGAATCGAACAAAATTTCTGAAGCAGAGCGGTTCGGCCATCAAATGGAAACCGCTCAATGGCAAGCTACCGGAAGCACGGTCATTACTCATCAGCCCGAAACGGATAGTATCGTATTTACCAAGGTGGGCTACCAAGCGGTATACACCACTTTATCGGATTTGGAACTTAATTCAACCTATACCATTTCGCTGAATCATAATGCTGCTGATAAACATCAATTTGGTAATATTATTTATATAGTAGCGGGAGATGAGATTTCATTTGGCGCCAACCATAGGCCAACCCAATATATCAAAATGTATGGTGACGGCAGCGCTAACACTTCAACCACTACCACGGTGACCTTCACCACGAATGATATGGAAACCGATTATACTCTTGTGTTTGTCAATAGCTGCCCCAACGGTAGTGGAGGAGGGGGAACGGCGACCAGCGCTTCGGTGGCGAATGTAACTCTTTCGAATTTTAAGGTTACTAAAAAAAGCGCATTGGAATTTATAGGAAATTCTATTCGAGTTGCGACGGCCGAAAGGCAACAAGGCCTTCGTTTTTATAGTAAAATCGATAAAACATTATTAAAGAATGGTATCAATGGTGCAGCTGTTACCGAAATTGGTATCGTGGCAGCGTTTACGCAACAGCTGGAAGGTGAGGAATTAAGCCTAACCCATAAAAACGCAAAGATGGGAGTGGCTTTTTCGGTGAGCGATAAAATCCACCGCTTTTGGTCAGAGGATACGAATTATTTGTATATGACCGCCTCTATGGTAGGCCTTGAGCCAAAGGATTATGACGTTGATATTACGGCCGCTTCGTATATTCAACTAGAGAACGGTTCTGTTCTGTACGGGGAGAAAATCGAATGTTGTGTCTATGATGTTTTCCGCGCTATTACAGAAAAGGGAAAGGAAGAGGATAAGATTGTCGTTTTGGATATTCTTCAAGAAAAAACGATTTTCGACGATTACAGTGCTTGGCAAGAGGTAAACACCAAAACGTATGATGCTCCTGAATATTTCTTGTCTTTGCGGACCGGTTTGTCTTCCAAGCCGATTACATTAAGCAACTTCACTATAACCGAAAACGGCCAAGAGATCGCTGCCACTACTTTGTTGGCCAACCATTGGTATAACAATCAAATTCCCTCTTATTATACCAACGGCACCCATTTAACGGCGGCCGACCAAAATGTACAAACCGGTACTATTCAACTAAAATATAATTGGCTGACCGGTTATTCCTATTATACGAAACTTACCAATCTAAAACCCAATACCACCTATGTCATTACCTTTCAATCGGATATCGATAATGCACTGATTGCAAACGGTAGTGGGATAGTGGAAGCCACCGTTGATAAACCCTATTACAACAACAAATACAATACCTTGCGAGAATATAATCGTAATCATATTATCGGTACAGTAACCAGTGATGTCTCAACCAATATCATTACGTATACTTTCACTACAAAGGGAGAGTATCGCACCGTGAAGGACGGCAATGCCACCGACGATGCCAATGATATTTCGGCTCACATTGAAGTAGAGGTACCAACCGTCGACCTCAAAATTTACAATGCGCAGGCGCCGGTGAACACCAATTATAAGGGGTTAAACGCTACGGTTTGGCATAGTTACCCATTCCAAAATGACCGCACTTATACGAGTCAACAAAAGGATATGGAACTCACTCGTTTGGAAAATATGGGCTTCTCCACCTGCCGAACTTATTTTGGAAAAAGCTATATTTATGGGTCTGGCTCTTTTCATTTAAACTCTACCCATATGGATGATTTCGCAGATTATTGTATGGAACTGCAGTCACGGGATATGGATGTAATGCTCAATTTCTTGTGGTATTTGAGTGACCTCATCGATTATCAACCCGGTGGTTCTACGGTAGCACGGTATCTCAGTGGTTTGGATAATGACTGGTATGGCGAACAAATAACCTACCAAAGTTGTGTTGCAAGTTCCTTTAAACTCAGCGGGAGTATGAATCCATACGAATATGACTCGAACGATAGAATGGGAAATTCGACCGCGGATTTTAGTGAAACAACAACCGAATACTTTAATCGACTTACGGTTGCGGCACTCCGTAACGGTTCCATTCTTTCTAAGTTGATAACGAACCTGCAAGCGCGCGGCATTCATAATGTGGATTATTTGGTTTACTTTACAGAACCTTCTTATTATCATACAACGGAAAACAATGATCCCACCGGTGCTCATAACCAAGAATATCTTTTCATTTGTCGCACCATACGTAACGTTCTGGAAAAAGAAGGGATTCAAATTAAACACGTCGGTCCGAACCAAGGGAGTATCACCTTATCCGGCGGCTTGTTGGATTATGTGATTGACCGCGACCCCAATTTGTTTGATATTGCTACCGCCCACTTTTATCCCATCGAATCGAATCCAAAGAATGATACCTATTATGAAAATACCTACAATGGCATTCAAAGTTTCCGTGCGGATTTAGAAGGCGCCGGATTATGGGGGAAAAAAGAGTTCTGGTTAGATGAAATTTATGCTTCTGTTTCTTCGGTGAAAGGGTATATGCGCAGAGATTATCCGGTTACCGGTACGCAAACGATTGTTTCTGCCATTGCAGGGCAACAACACGGTGTCGATAATATTTTGTTGTGGCAGGCCTTTGATATGGCTTGGTATCAAAATCGAGATACTTCCAATTCTTACGACAATGGCATTCACGTTTGCGGTATGGCACCCTCCTTGCTGGTTTCGGATGTACCATATAAAGCGTATTATCAAGTAGGCCTTTTTACCCGTTATAACAATTCCAAAGAGGGTGGTAAAGCCATTGCCACTTCTTCGGGCGAGTGTAACGAATCTTCCGGTATATACGTTGGTGCCACCGAGTTACCGGATGGCAACTTCACCATTACAGTGGTTAGCGTGAGTCCTGAAAACCTTCGTTTTCATCTTCAATTGGAAGAAGCGTTGGGCAAGGATTTATTCCGCCATACCCAAAATGTTTACGAATGTGCGCCCGATTCCTTGGCTACATTGGCTCAATCGGATTGCCGTTTTAAAGATGTACAAACCACCTTGGTGGATAGCATCACCCCGTTCTCGGTTCATATTTATACAACCCGAAAAGACTAAATAAAAATCAATCACAAGAGATGGTAAAAAGGATGGTATTTCTTAATAACCACTTTGTGATAGGTGGAAAACGGTATAAAATAGTTTGTTTACAATAAAAAATCCCCTCTACTATTTGTCGTGTTTGACAGACAGTAGGGGGAATTTTGTTGGATGAACAGGTGCCTATCCGGGGCATTGGATTTAATAAAAGGTGGCGATTTCGGTCTGAGGCATGGGGGCTTTTTCTAAGGATTCGGCATATAAAACCGGTCCGGTCCGGCCGTAAATCTCGTTGGGTTCCACTTGTACGCGGGCGGTTACGCGAGCCCAATCGCGATTTTCAAAGCCGTCAAAGAGCCGGTCGGCCGTTTGACCCGTCAGCAAAAATCCCGCAAAGGTAATATCGTCAATACAACAGGTCATAACGTGCCGCCCTACCACCAATTGATTGGCTTTTAAAGAGTCGTTTTTGGCAATAACACAGGTGAATTGCACCGTTTTACCGTGGTAGTCTTGCAAATGTTCTGAAAGGTCGCGGTAGAAGTAGGCGTAGTCTTTATCTTCCACAGAAATAACAGCCGCCGTCTTATCAAAGGGAAGGGGATCTTCAATATCGTCGTAATCTACATCGCCATTGGCATATTCATAGGCGATGGTGGCACGGGTGTTAACACCGCGCACCACCTTATGCAGTGCCATTTTGTCGTGTTGTTTTGTGTAGCGGTTAAAAACCACCAATTCTGCGTTATTTAATTTATCTACCACCAAACTACGCATATTTTGGTTGTAGTTTAAAAAGGTGGTGGTTTCGGCAAACATAAACTCCTGCACAATCAACCAATTTTTGGGAAGGGCATTGAGTAGACTTTTCAGTTGCCACATCCCGTTATATTCGATCAAAACCCGCTTGGCCGAATGTTTTTGCAGTAAAGTTTTTAAATATTTTTGGGACAAATCGCTTTCTTGTTCTATCATTTCCAAATAGACGCCGTCGGCGCAAAAGCGGGTGGCATCATATTCGATGAAGCCCTCTTCACACACCAAAATTAAGGTTTTTTCACCGGTGTTAAAGCGGGGGTCTTCCATTGTTTCCTGAATAAATTTAGTCTTTCCGGATTCTAAAAATCCCGTAAACAAATAAACCGGTATTTGCAAGGTTATTCCCCCTTTGAAAAGAGTTTTTGTAAAGCATCTTTTTTCAAATCGGCCCCGATGACACAAATGCGCCCCGTTACGGCAGGTGCTCCGCTTCTCACCGAAATTTCGTCCGGCACATAATCAAAATAAATCCAATCGGTGGCGCCTTTAACATAACCCTTGGCACGCAATACCGAACCGTAACGTTCTTGCTTTGTCAAATCAGCCAGAGCGGTTTCGATTTCTTTTTTGCAATAGGAGCGGACCGTTTCGATTCCAAAGCTTTGAAAAACCTCGTTGGCGTGATGGTGGTCGTGGCACCCGCAAGTGCAATCATCTCCGTGTTCGTGATGATGGTCGTGATGATGTTCGTGATGATGCTTCCCGCAACACGCACAAATTTCTTCGCTTTCATATAAATCGGCCGTCAATGACTCCAATCCCTCGGTGTGCTCTATGGCAGAGAGGATATCGGCGCCACTCAATTCGGCAAGGGGGGTGGTTACGATGGTAGCGGTGGGGTTTTTGGCTCGCAACAGTTCTACCGCATCGGCCACTTGTTCGGGGGTAGCCACATCGGTACGGCTTAGAACAATGGCGTTTGCATTTTCAATTTGATTGTTGAAAAATTCGCCAAAGTTTTTCATATACATTTTGCATTTTACGGCATCGACCACGGTGGTCGAACTATTGATAACGATATGCTCGTTCAACACATTGCGAATGGCTTTTTGTACGTCTTCTAATTTACCGACGCCGGATGGCTCAATGAAAATGCGATCGGGGGAAAAGCGGGTTAACACTTCGGAAAGCGCTTTGGAAAAATCGCCAACCAAACTACAGCAAATACACCCCGAATTCATTTCGGTAATTTCAATGCCGGCTTCTTTTAAAAAGCCGCCGTCAATTCCGATTTCACCAAATTCATTTTCAATCAGCACCAATTTTTGGCCTTGAAACTGTTCCTCAATTAATTTTTTTATCAGCGTGGTTTTTCCTGCTCCTAAAAAGCCGGAGAAAATGTCAATCTTCGTCATTTTTTTCACCTTTCTTTTTAACTTTTTATTCATTTGGTATTATACGCTTCTTTTCACTACTTTGCAAGTTTTCAGCCTTTTGTTTTTGTGATTTGCAAAAGAATTGAAAAAAGACCAAAAATCGCCTTTTGTTTTCGTCAAGAAAAACAGATTTTTTTGGGATATACACCTTCTTTTTTTCGAATTTGCTATTGCATAGAAATAAGGAGGTGTGTTATAATGTTTAAGTTAAAACAACAAAGGGTTGTTAAAATTTAAAGTAAAGGGAGTAGGGTTCTTATGAAAAAGCTTTACGAAGGTAAAACCAAAAATGTTATGTTAGATGAGGAAACCGGTATTGTCCATCTCTTTTTTAAAGACGATGCAACCGGCGAAAACGGCGTTTTTGACCCCGGCTCTAATTCGGTCGGCGGCAGTGTAGAAGGTAAGGGCAAGGTTGGTTTGGCTGTATCCAGTTATTTCTTTGAACTGATGGAAAAAAATGGAATTCCTACCCATTATCTCGGCTCAGATTTAGAACAAGGTTTGATGAAGGTTCGCAATCTTACCGTTCCCCGTTTGGAGTTCGTTTTGCGTTATTTTACTGCCGGTAGTATGTGCCGTCGCTTCTCTCTGGAAGAAGGCATTCCGTTTAACCCTCCGTACGCTGAAGTTACTTTGAAAGATGATATTCAGGGAGACCCGCTTATTACCGACCGTCTTTGCCAAATGAAGGGCCTACTGAAAGAAGGCCAGTTTGATGAGGCACAAGCCCTTGTTGTAAAGGTGGGTGAGGTTCTCAAAAGTGAATTGGCTGCTATGAACCTTACTTTGATTGATTTTAAGGTTGAAATCGGCTACGATGAGAGTGGCAAAGTTTACATTGCTGACGAAATCACCCCCGATATTTGGCGTGTACGTGATGAAAACGGCAACATCCCGAACCAGATTGATTGCGCCAAAATGATTTTGGAAAAAATTGAAAAATAGTTTAGCGGTTACGAACGAAAAGTGCGGTAGACAAGGTGATCTACCGCACTTTGTTTTTTAATTTTCTAATTTTTCTTCTTTCAATTTAGAAAAGGAGAGAGATTGTGCGTGATATAAACTTATCTTGCCGGAAAGCAAAAAGGAGGTGGTGGTGGCCAACGCATAGAAAGGAAGGCCCTCCACACCAAAAAGTTCTACCGAAAGAAAGAGGGTGGCCAGCGGACAGTTGGTTACACCGCAGAACAATGTTGCCATGCCAACCGCGGCGCCAAAGCCGAGATTGATTCCCGTGAAAAGGGCAAGAGTGCCGCCTAGCGTAGCTCCAATAAATAGGGTGGGTACAATCTCGCCACCCTTCATTCCTATGCCGATAGTGATAGCGGTAAAGAGAATTTTGAGCAAAAAGGCTTCGGGTTTTACTTCGCTACCGGCAAAGATGCGGTGTATGACCTCTATTCCGCCGCCGTTGTAATCACGGCTACCAACCAAGAGGGTAAGGGCTAACAGCAAGGTGCCGCCAATCGCAATGCGTAAATATGAATTGGGAAACCATTTTCTGGCAAAAAATTCAGTTCGGTGCATAACAAAGCAAAACAAAATACTAATTAAGGCACCAACGATGGCAATCAAAAAAACACAAAGCAGGGAGTGGGCGGTAAATGCCGGCACCACCGATGGGATGAAGCGTTCATGGTCGGCGCCAAGCAACTCCGCTATTTTTCCGGCTGTTAGACTGGCAACCAAGGCCGGAAAAACGGCGGCCGAACAAATTTGTCCCACCCGCACCACTTCCAAAGTGAATACAAAAGCGCCGATGGGGGTGCCGAACAGTGCCGAAAAAACTGCACCCATTGCGCAGAGGGTTAAAATATGGCGAGAAGAATCATTCAGGCGAAAGAGTTTTGCCAGTAGGGTAGAGATACCGCCACCCAGTTGAAGAGCCGCCCCTTCACGACCGGCTGAACCGCCGATGAGATGGGTAATGACCGAACTGATGAAAACGGCCGGCGCCAACCAAAACGAAACGGGTTTTTCGTCTCGCACACTTTTAAATACCTGATTGGTTCCCATTCCTTCCACACGAAAAAGGCGATAGAGCAAAACAATCAGCAATCCGCCAACCGGTAAGAAATAAATTATCCAGTCGTTGTCTTCGCGCAGTTTGGTGACCAAGGCGATCGAATGGGTAAAGGCCAACCCGACCACACCGGCAACGGCACCGACGCCAAGGGACAGAAAAAGCCATTTGAAAAAGACAAGGAAAGTTTCCTTTGCGTTTTGCAAGAGAGTTTTTCTACCCGAATCGTTTAGGGCTTGCGTCATAAAACATTCTCTTTTCTATCTATTTTAATAGGGATTCCAAATGCCGCATTTCCTCTTTTGAGGGGGTTTTATAATCCGCAAAGCGGAAGGGAATGCCAAGAGAATCGTACTTGGTTTGACAAATCGTACGAAAAGGCAGCAGTTCCACTTTTTGTACACAAGAGTGGCTTTCTTTTAGGTGGTTTAACGTGTTTATATTTTCCGGATTATCGTTTAGGGTAGGGATAATCACCTGTCGCAAAATGGTGGGGATTTGAGCTTCGTTTAGTTTTTTCAAAAATCGTAAGGGCGCCGCTTGTTCACATCCTACATAATCGCGGTAGTCTTGTTCCTTTGTGTATTTAATATCCAGCAAGACCAAATCGGTTTGGTTTAGCAGAGCTTGAATTTCTTCATTCCAAAGGCAACCGGAGGTGTCCAAACAGGTGGAAATTCCGCTCGCCTTACACCGCGCAAAGAACTCGGTGGAAAATTGTGGTTGTAAGAGTGGCTCGCCGCCGCTAAGGGTGACTCCGCCGTCGTTTCCAAAATACTCTTGAAATCGAGCGGCTTTGAAAAACAGTTCTTCGGCCGAAAATTTTTCACCGCCGTCCATCTCCCACGTGTCGGGGTTGTGACAGCATCCGCACCGCAAAGGGCAACCCTGCAAAAAGGCTACAAAGCGAATTCCCGGCCCATCTAAAGTGCCCAGACTCTGCACGGAATGCAGGCGCCCTAGGATCGATTCATTTTTCATAAGCTTTGGTGGAAGGTACGGCTGATAACTTCGCGTTGTTGTTCGCGCGAAAGTTTATGGAAATTCACGGCATAACCCGAAACACGAATAGTTAGATTGGGATAGGCTTCGGGGTCTTCGTATGCTTTTTGTAGGGTTTCGCGGTTTAATACGTTAATGTTGATGTGATGGGCTTTTTTGGTGAAATAGCCGTCCAAAATCGAAACGAGGTTTTTTACGCGGGTTTCTTCATCGCGGCCAAGGGCTTCGGGCGTGATAGAAAAGGTATTGGAAACGCCGTCGCGGCAATCGTCGTAGCTGATTTTGGCCACCGAGTTAAGCGAGGCCAAAGCACCGTTTGTTTCACGGTTGTGCATCGGGTTGGCACCGGGAGCAAAGGGGGCCGAAGCCTTGCGGCCATCGGGGGTAGCGCCGGTGTTTTTACCGTACATCACGTTCGAAGTAATGGTCAGCACCGAAAGGGTGTGAATGGCCTTGCGATAGGTGGGGGTTTTACGCAGTTCGCTAATCGTAGCGTGGGCCAATTCTTTGGCAATGGAATCCACGCGGTCGTCGTCGTTTCCGTATTTCGGGAAATCGCCTACCGTTTCGAATTCATCAATAAATCCATTGGTATTGCGCAAGGGTTTTACGGTGGCGTATTTGATGGCACTCAGCGAATCAGCTACCACCGAAAGACCGGCGATACCAAAGGCCATAAAACGCTCGACATCGGTGTCGTGCAAGGCCATCTGAATCTTTTCGTAGGCGTATTTGTCGTGCATATAGTGAATGATATTCATTGTGTTAACGTATAGATTCGAAAGCCACGCCAGATAAATGTGAAAACGTTCCATTACGGTATCGTAGTCCAAACGATCGCCGTCAAGCACCGGCATTTGCGGGCCGATATGCATCCCACTGGTGGTGTCATAGCCGCCGTTAATGGCAATCAGCAATAATTTTGCCAAATTGCACCTTGCTCCGAAAAACTGCATTTGTTTGCCAACCTTCATAGCCGAAACGCAGCAGGCAATGGCATAATCATCTCCATAAATGGGGCGCATAATATCGTCGTTCTCGTATTGAATTGAGTCGGTATCGGCGGATACCTTGGCGCAGAAGCGTTTGAAGTTTTCGGGCAGAGCGGTTGACCAAAGTACTGTTAAGTTCGGTTCGGGCGAGGAACCGAGAGTGTAGAGGGTATTGAGAATGCGGAAACTGCTCTTGGTAACTAAGGTGCGTCCATCTTCTCCCATACCGCCGACCGCTTCGGTGATCCACATCGGGTCGCCGCCAAACAACTCGTTATATTCGGGGGTGCGCAGGTGACGCGCCATACGCAGTTTCATCACAAAATCGTCCAACAATTCTTGGGCGGATTCTTCGGTCAAAAGGCCGGCTTGCAAATCGCGCTCAATGTAAATATCCAAGAAGGAACTTACGCGTCCCAGCGACATAGCGGCGCCGTTTTGCTCTTTAATGGCGCCCAGATAAGCAAAATAGGTCCACTGAATGGCCTCTTTGGCATTGGCCGCCGGCTCGCTGATATCAAAGCCGTACATTGCTGCCATTTCTTTTAGTTTGCCCAAAAATGCAATTTGACGAAACAGTTCTTCATCCAAACGGATTTGGGGGGTATCAAAGGCTTCGTTTGCTAATTTTGCCTTGTCTTTTTTCTTTTCTTCGATTAAGCGGTCTACTCCGTATAGGGCAACGCGGCGATAGTCTCCAATAATGCGGCCGCGACCGTAAGCATCCGGCAAACCGGTAATAACATGGCATTTTCTAGCCTGGCGCATTTCATCGGTATAGGCGCGGAAAACCCCATCGTTATGGGTGGTTCGAAAATGAAATTCTTCCTCAATTTTACGGCTTAATTTGTAGCCATAGGCCTCGCAGGCCTGTTTGGCCATACGCATACCGCCAAAGGGGTTCACCCCTCTTTTTAAAGGACGATTTGTCTGTAGGCCAACAATGATTTCATTGTTCTTATCCAGATAACCGGGGGAGTAACTGGTTAGAGAGGAGACAGTGGCGGTATCAATATCCAATACGCCGCCGTATTGGCGCTCTAACCGAAATAGGTCCTCCAGTTTTTTCATTAGACCGGTGGTGCGTTCGGTGGGGCCAACCAAAAAGTCGGCGTTGCCGGTATATTCTGTATAGTTCGATTGAATGAAATCACGTACGTTGATTTCATCTTGCCATACGTTTTTTTGAAATCCATTCCAATGTTTGTGGTCCATTTGTTTTCTCCTTCCGAGTCCTTCCGAGTGGCTCATTTGTCGTGTAAAATAAACAAAAAAGGCAAATCAGCTTTTCAACTGATTGCCCAGACGGTCGGCTTGCAAGCAATTACATTCCCTCGCGGTGGTCCGCGATAATCCGTCAGTTGTGTAAAAGCTTTAGTTTGCAACCTTATTATACACAAGATATAGTGGTTTGTCAATCGAAAAAGAGATGAAAAACCCCGCTCCTGGCGGGGAATTTTTGGTCAATTTTTCACAAGGCGGATGAATCGGACCTATCCAATCCTTTCAATGGCTTCCTGTACGGTGCGCACATAAAGCAGTTGAATGCCATCCGGAATCTTAGCGCTCATTAGTTGTTTGTAGCAAGATTGGGGCAAAACGCATCGTTTAAAGCCGAGACGGTGGGCTTCCATTACCCGCAAAACGGCGCGGGGAACACTGCGGATTTCACCCGAAAGCCCCACCTCGCCAAAGACTACCATATCGTCCGGCACGGGAATATCGCGCAGTCCCGAAACCAAGGCGAAGATTACGGCTAAATCGGCCGCTGTTTCATCCAGTCTTAAACCGCCGACGATATTGAGATAAGTATCCAGATTTGAAAAAAACATACCGCAACGTTTTTCCAACACGGCCAACAACAAATTCATACGATTGTAATCGAAACCGGTTGACATACGGCGTGGATTACCAAAGCCGGTGGTGGTAACCAAACCCTGCACCTCGGCAAAAATGGGTCGCGATCCTTCCATCACACAAGAAACCGAGGAACCGGAAACCCCGCTGATGCGTCCGGATAATAGCATGGCCGAGGGGTTTTCTACCTCGGTTAACCCGGTTTCCAACATTTCAAATACGCCGATTTCGTTGGTCGAGCCATAGCGGTTCTTCATAGCACGCAAAATGCGGTAGGAGTTAATGCGGTCGCCCTCAAAATACAAAACGGTATCAACAATATGTTCCATTACTTTTGGGCCGGCGATATCGCCGCCTTTATTAATGTGCCCGACGATAATAATCGGAATATCCAAACTTTTGGCTGCACGTAGCAGCATAGAAGTGCATTCTCTTACCTGTGTAATGCTGCCGGAGGAGGAATTTACCTCTTCTAAGTTCATCGTTTGAATGGAGTCGATAATCACCAGATCCGGTTTTTGGGCGGCAATGATGTCACAGATGGCCATTACATCGTTGTGGGACAATACCAACAAATGTTCGTGGTTTACCCCCAGTCGGCGGGCACGCAGTTTTAGTTGATTGGCGGATTCTTCTCCCGTCACATACAGCACCGAATGTTGGGTCGCCATATTGCCCGAAACCTGTAACAAAATGGTGGATTTACCAATGCCGGGATCCCCGCTGAGCAGAACCACCGAACCTTTAACAATGCCGCCGCCCAGCACACGGTTGAGTTCGCCGATACCCGTGTCATAACGATGTTCTCCCACCAAATCAATTTGGTCAATAGGGGTGGCCGACAGAGACGTTTTTCCCGAAGTGTTAAAGGGCGAAACCGTGCTGAAATTTTTGGGTGCTGCCACAGTCACAGCAAATTCTTCTAAGGTGTTCCAAGCGCCGCAACTGCTACATTTTCCGGCCCATTTGGGGTGTTCCATCCCACAGTTTGAACACACAAAACAGGTTTTATTTTTGGTTGCCATATTTTGTTCACGTCCCTTTTATTCATCAGTATAATAGGTTAAAATTCCGTTAAAAATAGCAAAGGCCATTTTTTTTTGATAGGTTTCGTCGGTCAAAAGCACTCGTTCTTGCTCGTTGCTTATGAATCCACATTCAGCAATTACGGCGGGAATGGGGGAGTAATAGAGCAAAAAGGCACTTTGATTACCGGCTTTAACGGTGCGGTAGTTGTCGGGTTGCAAGAGCGAAACGGCGCTTTTTCGTAAGTGTTCGGCCAAGATTTCGGCCTCAGGCACTTTCGGTGCATAAAACATCTGCGCTCCGCGACAAGAAGCCGAGGAAAATTTGTTTAAGTGAATGCTCACCAGAATGGCGTTTGGATGTTCTTCGGCTAAGGCCAATCGGTTTTGCAAATCGCTTTTCTTGCGAGCTGAAAGGGTGGCCGTTGGGTCACTTTCGGTGGATGAATCGTCGTTTCTGGTTTGGAATACTGAAAATCCGGCTGCTCTAAGTAGAGCGGATAAATGATTGGCGATCACCAAATTAATGTCTTTTTCCACCGTATCACCCACTACGGCACCGCCGTCGAACCCGCCGTGGGCTGAGTTAGCCAATACTACACTTTTTTGTTTATCTTGTATATTTTGTCGATTTTTGACTGTGGAAAACGCTCAAATTTTCCACTCAATTTTGATTTCTCTCTTGCCACTCTTTTGGAGCTTTCCAATGAATATTTTGCTTATAAATTCATCAGCAATCTCGAATGTAAGAGTGTCAATTTTTCGGTACTTTTCAAGTACATGAGTAGTATCCGTTTTTGTTTCACCGCCCGTAAGTGTAGCGAGTTTTGATTTCAAAATTTCGATGCGTTTTTCTGTTTCTTCGGATTCCTTTTGATAGTTCTCTCGATATTTAGTAAACTCCGCTACGCTGATGACACCGTCTAATTTATCGGTGTACATCTGAGCCATTCGGTTATCGTTCCGCTTTACCTTTTCTTCAAGCTCAGCAATTTGCGACTGCAAGGTTTTAGCACCGTTCTTTTTCCTTTTAGGTGCATCTAACTTACCAATCTGCTTTTTATCGTAGTATTTATCGAGTAACTTATTGATTTCATCTACTACGATTTGCTCTAACTCATCAAGGCGAATACTGTGCTCGTTATCACATACACCGTTAGTGGTTTTACGAGTTCTGCAAGAAAGGTAGTTATATCTACCATCACGCAGCTTATAACTCATCTTCCACATTGTATTACCGCACTCGGCACAAAACACCTTTTTGGCAAGTGAATAACAACTGCCACTTGGAATTTTTTGACCTCTGCCTCGGGAGAGCCGAATCTCCTGTGCCTTATAAAAGGTTTCTTTAGAAATAATCGGCTCGTGGGTATCTTCAACAATATCCCACTCACTTTGCGGCTTTTTACGGCGTTTACCCGTTTTGTAGTTTACAACCTCTTGTCTTCCCTGCACCAAAGTACCAGTGTATTCAAATCGGCGAAGAATTGCATATACCGCCGAATCAGACCAGGTTGTCCTCGGTGCGTTGTTCTTCTCATAGTTGCCGTTGTAATACTTAGAGCCAAGCTCCTTTTTGTGAATACAAGGCGGCGGAATCATTTCATCATTTAATATTTTTGCTATTGCTATGTAACCTAGTCCACCGATATATAAATCAAATATCCGCTGAACTGTAGGCGCTGCGACCTCATCAATAATTAAATGATTCTTGTTGTCGGGGTCAATTAAATAGCCATAAGGTGCAAAAGAGCCGACAAACTCGCCGTTTTTCCGCTTAACACTTAAAGTGGCTTTAACGTTGTCGGATAGCTCTTCTAACTGCCATTCATTTACAAGCCCGTTGATTTGCCGTGTTTTTTTGTTGCCTTTAACGTTCGTGTCAATGTTATCAACAACCGCAACAAATCGCACACCCCATTCAGGAAACTTTCCGTGAATGAAGTGTTCAATCATTTCCATATCACGTGAAAAACGAGATTGTGTTTTGCAGACAACTATAGTGCATCTGCCTTCTTCGCAGTCCTTGAGCACCTGATTCCAAGCAGGTCTTGAAGCGTCGGCACCGCTGTAATCCTCATCACAGTAAATGCCGTTGATTTGCCATCCTTTCTCGATACAGTAGTTTATTAGCATCGTCTTTTGATTTTGGATACTTTCGCTCTCGTCAGTCTTGTTTTTCTTATCCCTATCCTCTGAAGAAAGGCGAACATAAATATCCGCAATTTCAGTTAGCATTTTCAAAGCACTCCTTCCCACTTAGGTCCTGAGTGCTGCCGTGAAATGCAACACTATTATTATAATCTAATTCATATAATTTTTCAATATCCATAACGCAAAGACTTCTGATTGAGTTGTTAATTTTTTCTTTGCGCTCGGATTCACTGATTTTGGAGAACGCATTAACTACGATATATTCAGTTTTATTTTTCTTCATATAACACGTCCTCCTTACCTACATAATGTTTATGCTGTAAAAAAGGTTTTAATGTTTTTATCATTTTCGTTTCCTCGGCAAATTCATAGCAAGGTACATTCTTGTTGTGCTCTTGCGATTATGTCCAAGATTGCGTGAGACTTTCGCCTCTGCATCAAAGCCCTGTGCTTTATAATAGTTGTAGCACCACTGTGCATAGGTATAGCGAAGTCCATGCCAAGTTAATTCTTTGGTATATGGCTTATAACCTTTTTTAACAATCTTATCTCTATCAGGTGTGGTAAACTTATGTCTATGATTTCGAAGCCAATGTTCCAGTCTTTTCTCGGTTTCGGCAGGACCATATTTGCGGCTTTCACTAATAACAAACTCACCGGGCTGCATACCCTTCTTTTCGCATTTAGCAACAAGGCGTACTAGCACCTTTCGCTGTCCTTCCAAATCTATAGGAATATATCTTGGTCTGCCACCCTTGCCACTTCTAATGTGAAGTTCACCTGCAAAGATTGCTTTCTTAACATCCTCTAGTCTTAGACTACACGCCTCGCTAATTCTAAGACCAAAGTTTATTCCAATATCAACAAAATCACAAATATGAAATTTGCCTTGTTTCGTTGCTTCAGCCTTACAACCTTCAATATCAGTCGGATAAATCCAACCTCGATTAACAGTTCCATTAGTACGCTTATCTAAGCTTAGTTTAGAATTGTCAGGTAACATGTTTTTACTGCCTGATAGGTTGTGTGCAAACCGTATGGCCGATATACGTGATATAATAGTAGCCGGCGCCAAGTCATGACCTTGCATATATTCGACATAGTCTACAAGGTGCTTTGCTTTAACATTGGCAATACTTTGTATTCCGTAATTATCGGATACATAATAATAAAACTGCCGTACATTACACTCATAGGTGTGTCGAGTAGATGCCCCATTGTGATTAGTCGTTCTAAACAGCTTATCAATTTGCGGGTCGATATTACGCCTGTTGTTAATTTGTTTTTCAGTTAAATGTTGTTCATTTCTCATGATTTTTTCTCCTTAAAGTTTTTAATTTTGCTTCCGAAAAAGCTTGTATTAAAAACTTGAGGAAAATAGATTTTTCATTTCAAGAAAACTTTAACCGACAAATTTTTAAGATTTTATAACAATTTATGAGTATAATTATAGTATTTGAGTATTGATATATACTCAAATATATGGTAATATAAGCAAAAGGACGTGATATTATGAAAAAACAAGTAGTTGTAACGCTTGACAATAATATTTATAATCACCTGCAAACTGTGCTTAAAGCAACCGGTGAAAATGTCAATGCGGTTATGGAAAACCTTATTAAGCTCTATTTAAAGGAATATTTCGAAGAGGCTGCAAAGGAATGTGAAACTGATATTAAGCTCGCCAAGAACAATATCTGTGGAAAAGCTGCTCGTAAGTTGCCACGTTGGGCCGAAAACAAAGAGCTTAATGCTCATAAAATTATTCGCGCCTTCCTACTGTTAGAGGGTGCTCATAAGAACGTAACTCTTAGTATGCTTAAAACTGCCTGTAGTGATAAAACTCGTGATGATATTTATGTTCCAAAATTCAATATCAATTTTGCACAGATGAAATTAGATACCGAAAAAAGTCTCGGTAAAGTCTTTATTGAGAAAGACGGTTATGTTCGCATATCGCCAGACATTCATAAACATATAAATAAACTCAAAAACAGCTTTGCACCCGAATTAAGCGAGAATGAGAACCCTTATGATTTTTCGGCATTAACTGTTCCTGAGCTTATAAAAGGTCCTTTCATCGATATATTAGAATCAGACAAAGTAACTCAAGATGAAATTGAATGGTTATGTAAAAAGGAAGCGACTGAGTTTTTTAACATTGACTCAATAATATTAGTTAAAGCCGATGTTTCAATGCCTCAAAACTACTACGCTAAAACCATTACCTTATACGGTAAGGAATACTATCTTGCGGCAAACTGGACCAAGCGTTCTCGTAAACAGCTTATTGAGTGGATTGAAAAACACATTTAATTTATTGACGAAAATTTTATTTTCAGCCGCAAATGCACTGGGCGAATTTATTAACGAAAATTTTTAATCACAAAAAAATTTGGCTCCCACAGACTGATTCGCAGTCTATGGGAGCCGTACTATAAATGATAGTCATCTTCCCCGCACTCATTTCGAAATGATAGTCATCAATCATTTCAAAATGATAGGATAGATTCTTTTATGGGATTATTGCAGATGTGGGTATATCCACTTTATATACCTTTGATTACTCTTATAAGATTCTGTTCAGAGCATTTCAAAAAGATAATCATCTTTTCATACTAAGCACCGACAGTTTATTTCAAAACGAATTTCGAAAAGATAATCAACCTATCATTTCTAAATGTATATCATCAATCATCGGGAAATATCATCTCGAAATCTTGTCATATATCATCGGGAAATGATAGAAAGGCATAGTACGCCCTTGGTCTATATATCAAAATTTTGATGTCGTTTTTATGATTTTTTATTTGTACAGGCGTACTATGCCTTTGCAGCCGCCCCTCCGAACACTGTTCTCCGGGGCGTTTCTATTGAGAAAATCTCCCAATAGAAACCGGCTGCCTTTCAAAATGAAAGTCATCATCATTTCGAAATGTAAATCATCTTTATCATCTATCATTTCAAAATGATTGTCATACCTCTCGAAACGAGAAGGATTTCGAAATGAGTTACTCTCGAAATGAACACCATATTTCTTTCAAAACGAGTATCATACTTATTTAGTTTTAGCATTGGTTAGTCCGATGAGCTTAACATAAATTTTTATGTTATCTCCAGCGCATACCTTCATTGAAGGCGGATATATTAAAATCCTGCGCGATGCCATACAACCGAAATTATCGGCAAAGTATAATCTTTGACGGCAAAGGCTTTTTACTGAAAGCCTACGGCAAAACAGGTTCTTCCCTGTGTAATCACTAATACAAATCGGGACTTTGATTGTATAAAGTTATATTCCTTAACTTCAAAAGGTCTGCATTTTCGTTCACAGTATTACGCAGAACTAATACTGTATATCATACCTTTGTCTGATTGCAAACTCAGACCGCCATATGAAAGCCATGCTCACCCAACCGAAAATACTGAGGTAACCTTTCTTACCGTGTTCTTTTCTAGCTATAATTCAAGCCTTCATTTTGAATAATGCCTTCATAAATTTTAATGATTACACTTATATTTTATAATACATAAGATTAATGTTCAAGTAGACCTTAGCCGTTTGTATGACTTTATAAATCAAATGTGAAAAATTCAGCGGGACTCATGTCAAAATAAAGCATCGTATCCATCATAGATTTGAATGACGGATCAATTTTTCCTTTGAGAATTCGGCTGATATACCCCTCGTTATACCCGAGCGACAAGCTGAGTTCACGAGCAGTTATGTTATTTTCAGCCATTAATTTTTTAAGTCTTTCTCTGTAATCGTTTTCCCAAACTGCAGTATCAACGTACTTTTTCATTGATATTAACCTCTTTTCATAAAAAATATGACCCTTAAAGCCATAAAACTTTAAAGGTCATATTTTTATTACATAATGTTAATATTTAGTTTCAAGAAATCTTAATTATTTTTCAACAACCATCAATACACCTTCGGAACCTAATCTGTTTTCCGGTTCATTTAGCAAGCTTAATTCTATGTATTTATCAATCACACAACCAACAATGGAAGCGCTTGCTGCCATATTATAAGTTTTGTATTCATCAAGTAAATGCTTTTGAGTATATTTCCTTATATGATTAACTACCTCTAACGCCAACTTTTTAGATGTCCATTTGGTCATCTAAATCAATGCTTTCATTGACTGTTCATCAATTGGATCATCTTGCTTTATGTAAGCATCAAACAAAGATGCAGTTATCTTCCCCTTTTTTCTTTCTGCTCGGTTGCCAAAACCATTTCAACAAACGTCCTACGTTCTTTCCTCTTTTTGAGTTTCACGGAAATAAAATGTATCACTAACAGAATACCAAAACCTATCAGAGCTCCCCAAAAATCAATCAATATGTCTCCGGTAGAGCTTGTCCTATCAGAAAAGCTTTGGATATGTTCATCAAGTACGGCAACAAATAGGACATAAAAGAGTGCAACAGCATATAGCAATTTTCTACAGTCCTTCTCAATGCTTTTCACAAATTGCATTACAGCCATTCCAAGTGCAGCGTATTCAATCAAATGCGCCAACTTTCGAATAATCAATAGTACTTTTTCGCTATCGGAATACTTGTCAGGAAGGATTATCTCTGATATAGAATTGCTTGTATCATGTGACATATCGTAACCAGCAAACGAATTGCCGAAAATGAATAATGTAACAATTAATATTGCGGCAAGCATTATTCCACACTTAACAATTCTTTTTTTCATTAACTTTCTCGGCATCTGTGTTCACCTTTATAGCTCGCCGCCAAGACGGCATTACTTTCCAATAAGTTCTTTTGCCATTTCTTTGATTTCGCGACAAATATATCTAGGGTTAAGCCCATTAAGCATCAATTTATTATTCTCACGTAAAGGTTTGATAATAAATCCAAGTACAAAATTCATCACAATTTGAGTAATGAGTGAAGCTATAGCAGCACCACATGCCCCCCATACAGGAATTAATAAAGCATTAATAGCTATATTCATAACAACGCCAACAAGATTAATAAATGGTAAATACTTCTGTTTTTCCTCTGCAAGAAGCCATATATTTCTTATCGTGCCCATAAACGAAAACGCTCTATACCAAGTTAATATCTGAAGTACTGGTATCGCCAAAATATATTCGCTTCCATATAGCAATTTTATAATAATCGGTGCAAATATCGTAAATGCGACACTTTGTGCAATTGATAAATAAACAATTATTCCGTAAAGCCTCGATGTATTATTCTCATATTCGGTTTCATCTTTTTTCTTAGACGACAAAACCATCGGTCTAAAAGAATCAATAATGGCAGTGAATACAAACTGTGCTACTCCTGCAGATGTAATTGCAGCAGAATAATAGCCGTTCTCTGCTTTACTAACCATAGAAGTCAACATAATATGATCGGTATTCTGTATAACCACTACCATAAGAGCTGCCAACATGTAATGTTTGCTTTTAGACAGCATCTTCTTGGCCCGATACCATGAAAATGACAACTTATTTCCTTTGTTTTTCTTGTAAAAACAAATCAAAAGGATACCAACAATTCCATATTCAACAGAATGAGAAATCGCAAACCAATAAATACTTTTGGAAGTAACCAAGAGATATATTTTATATAAGGACACAAATAAATAAGCAACAAGCATTATCACAGATGAATACTTCGATAACAACTTGTACTGAAACCAATACTGGACCATTTCAAGCGCTGCAAAAAATATAGAGACACTATATAACACACACACAATGATGGTTTCCGTTTCACCAACATTGGTTATCCATGAAAAAACAGACACCGCACCAATACAAAGCACGCCAGATAGCACATTCAACAATAGAGAGGTGCCCATTATTTCGCCTTCACGCTCTGGAGTTTCTACAAGCTCGTGAACCAGAATTGCATCCATACCCAATTTCATGATTGGTAGTGCAAACGCAACGATTGAAGCAGCATAGTTAATCAATCCATAATTCGAAGGACCCAAATATCGTGCAGATACCATTCCTATTATCAATTGAAGAACAGACTGCGCTACCTTACAAACAATAATCCACTTTGCATTATTTAAAACTTGTTTTTGTTTCATAATATTCAAATTCTCCCAACCGACATTGCTGTCGGTTGGGAGAATAGCTAATCATTTATCCGACAATCTTTCCGGTTTCGTCAAATGTGTAAGTCATTTCAATAGTGTAACCACTGCCTTCAAATACATAGAACTTCTGGTCGGTAACAACTTTGCCGCCCCAGTTGACGAAGTAGTAGTCGCCATCCACTTCGATAATACCTGGCATAGGTGTATTGCCGTTCTCATAGTAGTACTTAATACTGTCAATAGTAACGAAGCCATCGTACATCTTGCCGTCAGCATCGAAGGTGTAGTTACCCTTAGGCAGGTCGCAGAAGGAAGTGCTGACATAGTATCTGCCGTCAGTCTTCAGAACACCGCCCCAATCGGAGAAGTAATATTCACCGTCAATACAGTACAGACCCTTGGTTGCAGTAACACCGTTGATATACAGATACAGTACACCCTCGATTTCCACAACACCGTTGTACATCTTGCCATCAGCACCGAAGGTATAGTTACCCTTAGGCAGATCGCAGAAGGAAGTGCTGACATAGTAGCCACCGTCAGTCTTCAGAACACCGCCCCAATCGGAGAAGTAGTACTCACCACCAACACAATGCAAGCCCTTAGTTGTAGTAACGCCATTGATGTACAGATACAGCACACCATCTTTTTCAACTACACCATTGCACATCTTGCCATCAGCACCAAAGGTGTAGTTACCCTTAGGCAGATCGCAATAAGTTGTGCCGACATAGTATGTGCCGCTTGTCTTAAACGCGCCGTTAGTAGATGCAAAATAGTATGCATCATCAATTTTATACAAGCCATAGGTTGCCAGTTTACCGTTAGCATACAGATACTGCTCACCATCTTTTTCAACAACACCATTGTACATTTTGCCATCAGTACCGAAGGTGTAGTTACCCTCTGGCAGATCGCAGAAGGAAGTGCTGACATAGTAGCTACCGTCAGTCTTTACAACACCACCCCAGTCAGAGAAGTAGTACGCGCCATCACATTCATACAAACCTTTGGTGGCTGTTCTGCCATTGACGTAGTAGTACAGCACACCGTCCTTTTCCAGCAGACCAGTGTATGCAGCATAATCATCCATAAACAGGAAGTTTGCATATGTGCCATTCTTTTGTGCGTATCCCTGGGAATTAAAGTAGTATACCTTACCATCAATTGTCTGTAAACCGGTCAGACCGTGACCATCTTTGCTATATGCATAGCCTTTCCTGTCTGTATAGAAGCCATCTTCAGGTTTTACAGTCTTATCACAAGTACCATCTTCGTTAAAATAATACCAAGTCAGGTTGATCTGGTTTTCAAGAAGAAGCTGCCAACCATCTTCCAGACGATAGCTCTTCTCGAAGAAATAGTTTTTACCGTCAATTTCGCGCCAGCTTCCTCTATCGTTGTAACAGCTAGGACCATAGTAGTATCGCCAGCCCAATAGTGTCTTCGCCCAAACGCCAGAAGTGAGCTTGCCGTTTTCGAAGTTATATGTAATCACTCCGATTTCTACATCACCTTCAGCGCCGATATTGGTTTCAGGATCGAAGTAGTACCAGTCGGTTCCAACCATCTGCCAGCCGGAAGCTGCGATACCGTTGATGTAGTAATACCAGTTGCCATTCTCTTCAACGAGGCCAGTTACTGTATTGGTTGCACCACATTCACACTTGCCGTCAACATATTTATGTCCTGTAGCTTCAACTACAGTGCCCCAATCAACAACAGACTTACAAGTCTCGCAGTAAGTTCTGCCGGTATAGCCGCGTTCTGTGCAAGTAGCATCCTTGTTAAGAACCGTGAGTTCACTGTCGTGATAATGCCAAGGATATACGTTATCATTAATTCTAGTTGCAACTGTGATCTTGCCGCCAAAGGGATCAGTATCATTAATAAGTCCCTTAAGTACTTTGCACTCAATTTTAACAACCGGACAATTACCGGTTTTAAATTGCGCCTCAGGAGTAACAGGTGTATCCGTAACGTGATTTACACCGTCCCAAGTCCACAGACGTACGGGTGCGCTTACTATCGTCGTTGCGTTTGCGTCAACAGCATCACTGTTTCTTTCAATTGTAATGGTGAGAAGCTGCTCAATCTTATTGAGAGAATAAGTTGCTGTGAAGCCCTTCGCGGTAACAATACCTTGAGGTTCCCATGTATTACCGGTCTGAAGTGCAAGTGTTACGGTCATCTTGTTTACTGTGGTGATATCTGCCACATTGACATCTACATAGTAAACAGAGCCATATTCGGGAGCAGGTGCACCTACAGCATTTGCGTCATCACCAGGCTTAAATCCACCATCATTGTGGCCGTCAAGAGTTACTGCAGCATTTCCTGTAACAGTGAAAGTTCTGGTAACCTTCATGGGATTACCGAGAGCATCCTTAACTTCAAAGACAACGGTATGAACACCGGAAGTAAGAGATACACTTGATGTTGTAGTCAAATACTTACCTGAAGCGGTAACATTGATAAGCTCAACGCCATCAACAAAAATCTTTCCGGTAGTATAATCAAGTTTAATATTGTCTGCGATCACAGCAGAAAAAGAGATATTATTTCCGGTGATAGTAGCTCCTTCTTTAAGAGCCACAGATTCATCTTGAGTTGTATAGCTTACATCAGTAATGGTAGGAAGAACTCTATCATCTACAGCAGAGCTATAGTCAAGTGTGAAGTCATCAAAATAGAAGGTCAGATTAGCCGGAGCCGTGGGCTTCACATAGAAGCGGATGAAGGAAGGCTCACGGCCGTAGGAAGATCCCATGGGATCTACGAATGAAACAAAGTTGTTTGCAGTTAGGTCAGCGGTAGCATAGACCCAACGAGACTCGGGAATGTCCGCCTCGGAGCAGGAGTTCAGGTTCTTAACTTCACCGCTAACAGTGGTGAAATAGTAGTGCAACTGGGAACCAGCAGCTGTTTCAGCGGATTTACCCTGGTAGATAGTCTGCTGCATGGCTAGGCCTGCAGCCCCCTCAGGAATGTAGACCCACATGCCGAAGGTGGTGGCATTTTTACCGTTGGCGGTATCACGAAGAACAGTGGGCAGACCTGTATAGAAAAACATATTGTAAGACCATTCAGCGAACTCAGCGTCAGTATAGTCCAATGTCACACCCAGTGCGTATTTGCCATTTCTAACAACATCGGTTGATAGAAATGTGTAAGAATCGCCCATGGGAGAATAGTTACCATTACTCTGGATGGGAGCAGATGCACCAACTCTCTCCGCCCAATCGTACATTTCGTCCACTCCGAGGAAGTCAGATATATCTTCATTCTCAAAATCAAAAACGATCTCAGAACCCTTGCCATAGGTTACCTTAAGCACATCTTTAACAGCAGTATTGGGTATATAAGTAGCTGTTACATCTACACCCTTTATGCTTTCATCTGTAGGTGCAACAAGTGTGTTACCGTTAAGTACCGCTGCCGAAGTGTCTGAAAGTGTAAGGGTGTAAGCGCCGTCAACACAAACTTCCCAGTCGTCAGCACCGTATGTACAAGCAAAATCAATAGTCATGCTCTTTCCGTAAGGAAGAACAGTTTCGTCAAGAAGAAGCGCAAACACATCGGGATCAACGATATGAATCAGTTTTTCGCCAACGAGTTCGCCGTTATAAAGCATCTTAACCGTAACGTCGCCCTTCTTACCGTTAGAGGTGAACACGCCACCTGCAACAGAACCAAAGGAAGAATCGGAAAGAGCCCATGTTATTCCTTCTGCAGGAAGCTCCGCGGGAGAACCTGCAGCATCAACACCTTGTGCATTGATTGTTGCAGTGGTGCCGGGAGCATAATAGTTGTACTGAGAGCTGAGCACCGAGTGATCAAACTCTCCGGTAGGCTTTGCTTTAGATACAAGAATTACACTGTTGATAGTTGCGCGCTCGGAACCATCGGAAGGAACAGAACGCATTGTGTTAGAGGTTTCGCCTTCGCGCTTAGAAACGAAAGTAGAAGATCCACCGCCGTCACAGTTAACTGCATTAACGCAACCAAGAGCAAGCATCATTTCGCCCATCTCGTAGTTAGAAAGACCGGTAGAGAACGGAGCATTACGTCCGTCAACCTGACAGAACACAAGTGTGCCGTCAGCCTTAATACCAATCATCGAACGCGAAGCATCGGAAGACGTACGCTCTACTGTCTTTGAAACAAGTTCTCCATCTTTTACGAGCCAACCGAAGTTTGCCGAGATAGCAGTAACCTCAGAGCCGTCGAGAGGAGTGCTCATTGAACGGAGTTCACAGTTACCCTCTGCGTCAATAGCGAGATAGGTCTGTGCGCCCTTGTGTATATCGGGCGTACCGAGAACAACGCCGTTCATTACCATATAGCCGTAGGGAGCATCGGAGTCATATGCCAAAGCAGTATTCATAGCACCAACAACGTTGTATCCGAGACTCTCATAATAAGCCACAGTTTTGGTAAGCTGCTCTGCCTTCCAATATTGAGACTTATCCGCAACACCGTCGAGTGCAAGGTTATCGGGATCAAGTTTGTCAATACCATAATAACCGGGCAAAACTTCGATGTTTTCGTTTTTGGTGTCGACCTCGAAGTAGTGAACTACTTTACGGTCACTACCTTCGGCGTTGTTCAACACCAGTTCCGTTTCTGTCGCACCGGGAGCCAAGGCGTATCGGTCTTCGGAAATCACTGTAAAGTAATCCCCTGTTACCGATGCATCAAACTCAGATGCGAAGACTGACATTGGTAATATTGAAACTATCATCAATAAAGCCAGTGCCATAGCAAGAAATTTTTTCATTGCTTTTTCCTCCTAAGAAATATTTTTATATGTCAACCGCCATGGCGTGCATATACAATATTACGCGTTCTTTGATAGCATAAGCTTATCTTTACAATAAAACAGCGAATGCGCAAAAAATGTTGAAGCTATCAAAACCAGTATGGGGCCGATATAGCTAAATATATCAATCACAAAAGGTACCACACTTGCCTTATAAACTATTTTGTAAAAAATCTCTATTATAATCGAATGGGCAACATATATAGCGAAACTATATTTTCTCCCCCATATGGATATTTTCTCGCTGAATTTTCCAACAAAGGAATTATTTTTCGCAAAAACGCAAAACAAAGACAATGCCAAAAAGAAGCTGCTTGCCAGGTGATCGTTATGTTGCAATAAGCCAAAGTAATTCAATATCCAAAGTTCAAAGCATCCAACAATCCAAAACAGCACAACACATTGCCATTTTCCAAATAGCTTGCATATACTTTGCTTTTTGCTAGACACATAATTTCCAAGCAAAAAATACGGTATCCCACATAACAGAAAGTTTCTGCTGTAGCATAATAAGATATGCTCATTCCCAGGCAAGATAAAGGAATAGGTGCCAAGTACCAGGTTCAAAACAAGAAGCACAGGAATTAGCAAATAAAGCTTTTGAGGATCGACCCATTTGCGCACGATATAAATCAGCACCAGTACAATCAACAAAGCATTGATATACCAAATCGAGGTGCGCCAAATCGGCTGATTAAAGACAAATAAATTCAACAGTGCTTCTAGATTTAAAACCTCAGTTAATAAAATCAATATTGATTTCCTATTAATTATAAGCTTGAAACAACACCACAAAATATGAATCAAATTGGCTACGAGAGTTAAGATTGCAATCTTTTTTAATTGCCTTTTCTCTGAGCCCGACTCTACTACACTTTCATAGAAAAAACCGGTTATCATAAAAAAAACAGGGACAGCAGTTGTCAACAAAGGTTGAATGATATTCAAAAGATATGTTGGAATATCCATGTGTATATTGATAACAAAAAAACAGGCTATATACTTTAAGATATCCAAAGAAGCTATTCTTTTCATAATTTATAGGCCACCCGTTGATTTTATAGAAATATACGGAAGCGCTAAGGCAAAATAAGCAACATATCCTATCTCTTTACGCAATGTAGCATTATAAAAAGTTAGAATAATACATACGATTGATACAATTATTGCAATATTGCAAAACAAATCATTGCCGACCTTTTGCCTTTTCACCGACAAAGCGGATACGAATGACAAAAAGAAAAATGCGATATTCAATATTAGACCAATGATTCCTGTCTCTAAATATAGAAACGCACTTGAGAACCAAGAATAATGCAAATGTTCATGGGTTTGATAAAATGGCGTATTGCAAATTGCAAATGCTGAGGTGTCACAATTACCAATTCCCATTCCAAACAATCTGTCAGACCATTCTGTCAGTATAGTTCTTGAAATTGTAGGAATCGCCGTAAAGCGTCCTAAATCTTCGGCTGTTGCATAACTCTCAGCTGTAGCAAGAGCCCAAATTCGTTGAATTGTCAGTTCCTCGTTTACACCAAATATAGCTGTTAATAGGGACTCGGAAAACAAGAGTAAAATCACCGAAAATAACAACACCAACATTTTTTTCCATGAAAATTTTGTAAGAGCAGACGCCAGTAATATAATACAAACAAAAACAACAAAGTAAAATTTCAACTCTGCCATAGCTGCAATTATCAGAGATAAGCCGCCTTTGAAAATGAATTTCCAAATATTTTCGCGACCTTCCATATACAAAAGCATGGATTTCCCGACAACCAAAACAAAAAACAAAATGGTATATCCGTTACAGCCACGACCGACGCCAAAAATCCCCCCTAAATAATCTTGTTTATAGCCCAACAAAAAGAACTGAATAAATGTTACTCCTACATTGAGATAAAACAATATATCTAAAAAGTTTATACATGCAGAAGCGTCTTCTTCGTCAAAATATGTTATAAATGCAAAAAATGCAACATATAATCGTATATTGTTTCTGAGCCCCCAAAGAAAATAAAATACCGATTGATACTTGAACAAATAGACTGTAAAACACATTAATAACCATACTGCTATCAACATTACAAATGGCATCACTCTTCTATGCAGTAACAGTCTTTTTTGAAATACCAAAAAAAGCAAGAGCAAAATCCACGCTATATCAACAGTATATTTTAGAATCCCCGGCAAATGCAAAAACTCTAAGACAGTCGCAATAAGAAGAGGAAAAAGAAAAATATAATACGCTAGCCATTCCGGCAACGTTTTTTTTCGAATATATATAAACTCTGACAACTGCCTCAATTTTTTTCCTCCTATGACATATATCTCATTTTAAACCAGAGCATAGAGTAGCACACAGTATACAAACGCAAAGCGATAAACTTCCAAAAGATCTGCAATGCTTTTTTTTCTTTTACTAAAACATTGGATACCAATGTGCCTTGTAATACCGAATCTTGAAATACATTCCAAAGTTCTTCTCTCTTCTTTTGGTGCGGAAAATCAGACGAAATAATTTTTTTCATGCCGGAAAAAACATACATATGATATCTTACGCACACGCATGTAAATACTTCTGGCGGATATTTTAATGAATCGCACAATTTGTTACATAATAACAAAAAATTATTTGCTCGAAGCTGATGCCCAACCTTATATTTGCGCGAAAGAGATTCCCTGTTTTGGCGATAATAATATAAATTTTCGGGGATGATAGATACTGTCTTTATATGTGAAAATAATTCCAACATAATGCAAGCATCCTCTGATAATACTTCTCTCTCAGAATAAAATCGAATACCTGTATTACGAAATAAATCTATATTAAAAAACTTTCCCCAAACACTTATCCCAATTCCTCGTTTATATGTAAACAGCCCTGGCAGCAAATCTAGCCAGATAGATTCGTCAGAAAAAAACAATTTGTCTGTGCAAACCTCCAATTTGTTTACAGTTCCGTCATCGTACAAATTACAACGACCAAACATGACAACATCTGCTTGAGAGGAACGACGTTCGTTTATACATTTCTTCACTGTATCCTGATCCACAAGATCGTCGCTGTCTACAAACAGAACATATTTGCCTCTCGCTAAATCTAGTCCGGTGTTTCGTGCCATACCAGCACCGCTATTTTCCTTATGAACGACTCTTATACGAGAATCTTGAGTTGCCCACTTATCGCACATAGAAGCAGATTCATCTGTCGACCCATCATCTACAAGAATTATTTCAAGATTCGAATAGGTTTGGTTAATAAGGGATGTCACGCAGTTATTCAAATAATCCTGCACATTATAAACAGGAAGAATAATGGAAACCAATTCATTCACTACGCACCCCTCCTTCGCATAGCAACGGCGAACACACCGATATGCATTCTTAAACAATATTTTTTATAATAGGTACTTTTTTTATGATCCAAGTAACAAAACCACTTATCAATACCACAAGTATCACACACATCGGAACAGCTATGACAGGGTTAAAAGACAATGCATGTAAACCAAGTTTTCTGAGAACGTTATTGATAGCGGGATGTATTACATAAATTCCCAAAGTCAGTGGTGATACTATCCGTACTACTGACGAAAGGATCTTTGATCTCTCAATTTTATCTTTTATTTTTTCAAAAACAATAAAAATGCTGATGCTCATAAAAACAGCAAACGGTAAAGTCTCACTTTGGATAGATTCGATTTCAAACGTCCTGTTACGCTGAAAAAATACAACTATGATTAATAACGCCGTCGCGATCGCAGTAATCGTATGGATAAATGTTGCTGTTTTTTTAGAAATTCCGTATTGAACTAGATAATACCCAAAGCAATAATATCCAATGTATCCAGATATAATATCACAATGAAGGTCATGTACAATACTGGAAACCGTTTCACCTATATAAGGAATAAGGCAAAGTAATTCAGTGCAGCTTCCGAACAAAAAAGCATACAGCAAAAATAGTTGCAATAAACTTTTATCTTCTGCTATTCGTCTGAGAAAAGGTGTGATTATATACAAGAAAACTATCATGTATATATACCACATATGATAATGCCCTTCAAAAAAAAGTTTAACAAACGAAAAATAATACCTATGGTCAGATAGGGGATATGTTTTTAATGTCTCAAACGATGCATAAATCGCAGACCAAAACCAAAATACGACCATCAACCGTTTAACGTATTTGCGCCAAATATCACCAGTCGTCAATTGTTTTTCGGGAGATAAAAACAGCGCACCTGAAATCATTACAAATATGGGGACGGCAAATCTTGTTAACAAACACAATATGTAGCAAACCGTCCACTCATAACTGCCTTGTACTGCTCCTTTATAGCCGGTTGCTGTTGTATGCAATGTTGCTACCGCGACCATGCTGAGCACTCGTAATGCATCTAACCATAACAGATGTTTATGTTTGTTGTCTTCTTTACACCTCGCAACCAACTGCTCCAACCAAACACATCTCCTTCTATCAAACAATCAAATCACTATCTAGCATATTGACAGCGCAAGTCCAATCATATAAAAGAACCTGCTGACGAATGTTTTCTTTTGATTGGTGAAGCGCATTCTCAATGCAATCATTGATTGTTGATTCACTAAAATCTTGAATATGTACAAACCCTTTGCGACCAATAAATTCTCTCATTTCCCCATAGTCAGTAGTGACAACCGGTTTATTACAGGAAGCTGCTTCAAGACACGAAAGTGGAGTATCAATGCAGTATCCTAATTGTTTGACAGGGAAAAAATACACATCACACATTTGGTATATTTCCTGGATCTCAGGGACATATGCATCCACAATTCGAATATTCGAACATTTCAAAAGCTTATCTTTTAGTTCTTGATTTTGTCTCTCTTTCGATAATGTGCTAACTACAAGCAGAAGTTGATATTTAGGATCAATCTTCATCAACTCAGCAATATTTCTCCCGGTCTTCATATGTCCTACATGTAAAACAAGAGGCCTATCCGGATCAAAACCGTATTTTATTTTCAACTCACGAGCTTTTTTCGGCGTCACTGGTGTGAATTTATCAGTGTCCACACCTGTCTTTAAATACAAAATTCGATCAGCGACAATGGGATGGTAAAAATCAAATGCGTCTTTTGAAAAAACAACCAGTTTTGCCCTGCTGAATCTGAGCAACCATTTTGCGACACAATTCATAGGGTACTGCCGAACCATTATCACACGTAGGCCATACCGAGAAAAAAGTGACAACAACCAAATTCTCAAGCTCATTGAAAACGAAGGGGCAGGAAAAGGAATATACAACATCGGTTGCTTTTTTTTTCGAATCAGTGAAATTAGTTGGCGATTAATATGAAACTTGTTTAATTCTAAATGAATATCGCTTTGTGAAAAATCTCTTTCGAACGAAATCACAAACGCATTTTCATCTTTTTGCTTTATTCTTTTGACGATGCTCGTAGCAAGTTTGAGACATCCTTCATCAGCTTTATTTGTTAAACTATTTGATAAAATCAACATAATTATTCATCTTTCTACCGCACCACAGAATGTGATCCAAGCTAAGTTTCACCTACGAGCACCGTATTCTCACAGAAATAATAATACCATGCCTAAACTCCTAAGGTGTTCTTCAAGTATTGTTTAGTATTCACTCGATACTGATCTACTTTTTTCGTCACCGCAACATAGTCGATCTGTTGTTCCATCATCTCAAAAATATGCTCAATGTCGGTATAACGCCTATTCGTCAGACCAACGTTAACACACACAGACTCAACACGTGAATTCTTGGAATTCGATGATTGATTATTATATCTATCAAATACCAAAAATTGCTTTTCGAAAATAATGGAAAATGCCGTTCCATGGAAGGAATCAGTGCAGATATACGTAGCATTTCTTAAAAGATTCAAGAAACGTACGGGATCCACATCGTAGGGAGCAACATCACCAAAATGCTCATCTTCATCCACATATTCATCCAGATGGCGGAGCGTGACGATCTTTAAGCCAGTCTTTTCGGCCAACGCCTTCGCAGCGGCACGATGCTCAGGATTCTGTCCAAGAAAATAACAAAAAATATAAGATTCCCATTCCGGCTTTTCAAGGGGAACAAGCTCATTCCACTCGTCTTTGTTAAAAACGAACACAGGATCCATTAAGACAGGCACGTCTCTACCTGTCAGTTCCTTAACAATTTCAGCTCCACGATTTTCACGCATGCTGATATGTTCAATTCGTCGCAAATACTTTCTAGTTCTTCCCTTTTGATACCACGGAATTTTGCTGACACCAAAGCTGGATGCCCATGAAATTTTTTTCGTCTGCTCCGCTACGAACATCAAGTTGTAAAAGCCTGAACTAAGCGCAGATGGGGACCATAACTGATCGCTACACGTAATGACCTGATCATACGTTCTGGGACATTCACGCCTCAACTCCTCATAGTTACAAAACACCTTAGACAAATGCTCCGAAAAATAGGTATCAAAGGAATCAAAAGCTCGATTTCTTATCTCTACCTGTGCCTTCACTTTTGGGTGTTTCTTGAATTCCACCATACGCTGAATCTGTAAATAGCGGTCATTAATGAAAACCCAATTGAAAAAACGCGGTATAGACTTGAGATAAAAGCGCAAGCTTTTCTTGTTATATCGGATGATTTCATAATCTAGACCTAGACGATCAAACATTTTGATCGTGGCTAATGCCTGCAGCTTGCTACCGTAATTGTTCTGGGTATATTTAAGGCAAACACCTAACATCATTTTCTCCCTAAGCTTTTCGTTTGCACCTGATGATTTGCGCAACTCTCACATGTAGAGCAAGCATCCAGCGCTTCCTTTGTCACCTTACCGTCGCGGAGATCGCGCACAACCTTGTTTTCAAACATGGAATACTTCTTCTTTTTCAAGAAGGAAAGGAACTTATGCTTAACGACCCAAAAAGCAGGCTTCCAGATGTACTTATGCATAGCGGGAGATACCGAACCGATCATCCAACAATTCCGATCACAAGAACGTACCTTTTTGCGCACCTCGTCAGCCTCAGGGCTTTTCCATAGCTCGTCCCAAGTCCGGGTATTCAGATTACCCATAACTTCCTTCTCCTTGGTGCCGTTACAGGGCATTACGTCACCGTATGGATCGATAAAGAAGGTATCAAAGCTCATGTCACAAGGAAGCAACCGCTTCTGGCTGAAAATATAATTGATCAAGCCATGATTGAAATAAGCTCTAAACCATTTCTTCGGGCTATTAGACTCCAGCAAGCGGTTGATCAGATCTTCAAAATGCTGAGCAACCATCAACCGATCATGAATAATATTGTTGGACTCAACAAAATAGAAGCTGTTATGTAGGGAAGCTGTAGCAAATTCCATACCAAGCTCATCTGAGATGTTGTACAGAGCAACAAGATCCGGTGCGTTTTTATCTTGCACCGTCATACCGAATCCTACGTCCTTCATGCCCATATTGACAAGCGTCTTCAAGGTCGTATAGCCTCGATTAAAGCCATCCTTAAGTCCGCGAATCTCATTATTGGTCTGCTCAAGTCCTTCAATCGAAATGCGAATACCGATTTGAGGAAACTCTTTACACAAATCCACAATACGTTCAGTAAAAAAGCCATTCGTTGAGATAACGATTCTCTCACTCTTCATATAGAGTTCTCTTACGATATCCTTGATATCCTCACGTATGAAAGGCTCACCACCAGTGATATTAGTAAAATACATCTCCGGCAGTTTTCGTATCGTATCAATTGAGATTTCATCCTCCGGTTTAGAAGGAACCTTATATCTGTTGCACATCGTACATTTAGCATTGCAACGATATGTCACAATTACTGTACCGTTGAGTTTTTTTGCCATTTTTATCCCCTGTCTTTTCGCCTTTACTAAAACAGTCCGTCGGGGTAAGTTCCATTCTCTACTAATTTCTTTATTGAAGAAACAACATACTCCTTGTCCTGTTGATAAGTAACACCATAACATTTTGCCTTAGTAGGCAAAACAGTCACTTTACATTTATTCTGCTTCATTGCACTATCAATCGCCGTAGACAAGCATAACTCATCTTTGTTTAGATCCGTTTTCTCAGAGCGCAAAAATGCAGTGAATTCTTCCTCAAGTATCCTAAACACTTCGTGAGTAAATCCCCAAAAGTTCATTGATATAAAACAATCGTCATCTATCGGATATTTATTATCATTTTCCTCATATACAATCTGACTATCGGCTCTGCGATAGATGTTCTTACGTTCATCCATTCCCAACAAGTGATTATTGCCGTCTACAGCGCATACTACTCTTGAAACACTTCCATTATCCGATAATGTGTTCTTCACAAGATATCCTGCCATGCAAAACTCTGCAGAATCACGTTCAGTGCTTGCAAGAGCATTTGCAATGATTGTATATGCCTCGCGTCCGTAAAAATCGTCCGCGTTGATAACAATAAAATCATCATCGCCAACAACTTCTTTCGTACAGAGTACGGCATGTACGGTACCCCAAGGTTTTGTCCGATTACCAGGAACATTGAAATCGTTCGGAATTTGCTCCAAGGCTTGGTAAGCATACTCAACAGAAATGTGATCTGCTATGCGATTTCCTACTGTTTCTTTAAATAGCTCCTCGTGTTCCTCCTTAATTAGAAACACAACACGGTTAACACCTGCAAGCTTTGCATCATAAATTGAAAAATCAATTATAAATTCGCCATGCTTTGTCATTGGGTCTAGCTGCTTTAACCCGCCATAACGAGAACCCATGCCGGCGGCAAGAATTACTAAAGTAATATTTTCTCCAATACAGATATTCTGATCGCTATTTCGATGTGAATAGCATTATGTGGTCACGTGCTACTGAATCCCAACTGTATTTTTTGAGAACATTACTATATTCATCACGCGGTGCTTTTACTTTTTTCAGCGCAGAATCAACCAATGAAACAAATTCCTCTTCCGTATAATACATTTCATATCCGCTGTTAAGATCAAACATTAGATTGCTACCAAGAACAACAGGTGTTCCGGAAGATATAGCTTCAATAATAACCAAACCAAATGACTCTAATGTTGAAGTAAACACACAACAGTCAGCGATATTATAAAATTCGTTCAGTTGTTCGCCGGGAGCCAATTCACCGACATATCTCACCTGATCGGAGATATCGTTTACTTTTGCATAATCAATGATCGATTGCTGATATTCGGCATCAATGATTCCGCCTGCGTACATATAAACTACGTCACGGTGATTCTTCAGATATTCCGTCAGCATCCGTACAGACCCCAGTTGATTCTTGCGATCGCATACAGAGCCAACCTGAAATACAACTTTTTTATCCTTGAGGTTGTTATCATTCTTCAATGCTACGACAGAAGATTCCGAGAGAGGAGAATAACGATCGATATTCACACCATTGATTATCTTATGAATCTTATTTCTGCTCACACCAAGTCTGTTAACAAAGTGGTCTATTGTAATATCGTTAAGAACCAACACAATATCTGCATTCTTGACACAGGTTATTTCTTGAAAATACTTCTTCTTAACAGTACTCTCAATCTCTTCCCATTGAGTTCCCCATATATAAGAGTGTACCGTGTAGGCAATAATCGCTTTTTTTAGCAATTTCTCTGGAACAAGCTTTAGAACGAAATACAGGTTATATTGGTTGTGAAAATGAAGAACAACATTGTCGTTTCCTTCCTTTAAGATATTCTTCAATTTCTTTGCAAGTGCAATCGAGTATATTACTCGCTTTAGTTTATGCATTAATCCAAGGCTAACATCTGTTCCTGTAAACTTTTTAGGTACAGCGACCTCGGTAATCGGAAGATCAGTCTTAACTTTATTTTGTGCACTAATATCTATTATCTCGGCAGTCTCACCGTTTTTTAGTAATGATCTTGTAAGTTCCTCAACTACGATTTCCGTCGCAGCACCCATTTGTGCTGGTATCGGCGTATACCCCGTTCCTATTTCATATATTTTCATGTTTTATTCACCATATATCTTCATCATTTGTTGATAATATGTTTCCGGCGTTTCAAAAGAAAGGTTTTTGCAATTTGCAGTATATGTTTCGAGAATATTCGGTGTTTCTAACAAATATCGAAGTTTCTTTTCTAAATCATCTACGTTTCCGGCTTCAAACATCAATCCCGTTTTTTCTTCTTGAATGAGTTCAGGAATTCCACCCATACGTGAACCTATTACCGGAGTTCCATACATTTGTGACTCGATAACAGAGAACGGACAATTTTCGTACCATTCAGATGGATAAACACTACATAAAGCTTTGGAAATTAGCTCTTTGAGTGCCTCACCTGTTTTAAACCCTACATATTCCGCATTTACAACCTTCGCAATCTCTGTTTCAGCGGCACCGTATCCCGCAAAGAGGAAACGAACATTCGGCATTCTTTTGGCAACCTCAAGGAGCGTAAGCGTCCCTTTATCGCGTGAAAGATGTCCAAACTCTAAGACGTAATCGCCCTTTATTACATCATCGGCTTGCTTGGGCTCAATAAAGTTATGTACAGCAACCGTCTTATGAGCAAAACGTTCTTGCAAGTCGAGTTTAGCCTTTAAGAAATATGACGGACATATGATCGTATCAATGTAACTATACGCCTTACTGTGCTTCCAGTAGTAAGCATCAAGCATTGCAAGAAAACTCTTTGCACGGGAATTTTTCATACACTTAGTTCTAAGGCAATGTGTATAATTGCCTCCCAAACACTTCTCGCACACATTAATATCGCTATCAAACAATCCGTGACTAGGGCAGATCAGCTGATAATCGTGAGCTGTATAAACAATCTTGACTCTTCTACCTGTCTTTTTGCGATATTTTTCGACAGCAATAATAATGCTCGGTGTCAGATGAAATTGAATATTATTTAAGTGAACAACATCTGGCTCGAAATCGTATAAAACCTTACTGATTTTTTTCTTTGCTTCCGATGAATAGATGATGCGAAAAGGTGCAGTGAGATTCTTGCGGATACCTTGGTTAAAGTCCATATCTGTTACATATGCAGCAACTTGATTTCCAACAATATTCTTAGAATTCTCTAATCCAAAGTATTGGACTTTCTGACCGTGCTCTTCCAAAGTCTCGCCCAATTTGAATGTGTAAGTTTCTGCTCCACCCTTAGGGTACAGAAACTTATTTACTAACAGCACCTTCATATTCTCTTTCCTCCGTAGGAGCAGAGGAAGTTGGTACTTCTGTTACTCCGTATAGCTGTAATGTCTGTCTTGTTACGTCATCCCAGTTGTATCTGTTGCAAATGTAATCAGCAGCTTGATCCTTGAAAATTTCAACGGACCTGGGATCATCACAAAGCTGTTGTAGCTTGCACCTCAAGTCAAGGACATCGCCTTGTTCAAAAGTTATTCCAAACTCGCCGAGAACGCTTGTGCACTCGGGAATATTAGACGCAACACAACAATTACCGTAACTCATTGCCTCAAGCAAACTCAGCGGCATTCCTTCCAAGTCAGAAGGAAGCACGTATATGTAAGCATTGCTGAATAGTTCCTCAAGCACTCTGCCTTGAATAAATCCGGTAAATATAATTCTTGGATCTTCACCTGCAAGCGCCATCAAATCCTTCAAATGCTCTCCACTGTCGGATGTTCCTCCGGCAATAACAAGCTTCTTTTCTGTGTCAAGCTCCTTATAAGCTTGAATCAAATATTTGACTCCTTTTTCGGGAACAAGTCTTCCCAAAAAGAGAATGTAATCATCTTTATGAATTCCGTAGAGTTCTGTAATTTCATCTGCCACCTTGCATACAGCCGGAAGAACCCCATTGGGAATAAATACCGTGTCTCGGTTATATGTATCTTTGAAATATTTTTTTACGTTCTCACTGAGAACTATGATAGAGTCAGCAAAACGCACGGCGTATTTTTCGCCCGTGCGTATATACCACGATGCAAATTTACCCCATTTTGCCCTCTGATGATCAAGACCATGTATCGTCGCAATACATTTTTTGCCGAACAACTTCGGAATCCACATCATAGCGCAAGGTCCCTCTGCGTGAAAATGGACAACATCGTACTTTCCGAAAGCAGCGCAAAGTGCTCCGGAAAAGGACGCCGTCATAGCGGCAAGACCTTTTTTATCGAGTGTCCAAACGCTTTTCAGTTTTACACCGTTATATTCATTTGTCGTTTCTTCGTCAAAAGTAGCACCGCTGACATGGTGTCCGCGTCGATTAAAGCAGGTTACATCAAATCCCCACTTTGACATCCTTGTTGCAAGCTCTGCAACAACGATTTCGACTCCACCTTCACGTGAGGGAATCCTTTTATGCCCAAGCATAGCAATTTTTATTTTCTTGTCCTTTATATTCGGCACTATATCCCCTCCAATCCGAATACAGCACCTACAGTCTTAAAGAGGATTTTGATATCCGTCCAAAAGCTACGTTCAGATATGTATTTAAGATCCCAATAAAGCCATTCGTCAAAGGACAAGCTGTTTCTTTTCGGTTGAATCTGCCAATAACAAGTAAGTCCCGGAGTCACAGACAATCTTTGGTACTGATATTCCGTATATAATGCAACTTCTCGAGGAAGCGGCGGACGCGGTCCAACCAGACTCATATCGCCTTTCAAGACGTTCCAGAGCTGCGGAAGCTCGTCTATGCTAGTCTTGCGAATAAAGCGTCCGAACCGTGTGATTCTCGGATCATTCTTCATCTTAAAGGCGGGGCCCTCCATCTCGTTTTTTTCAAGCAACTGATCAAGCATTTGCTCAGCGTTCGGAATCATTGAACGAAACTTATAGAATCTAAACTCGCGACCGTTCTTTCCAATACGCTCCTGAACATATATGGGAGATGCACCCGGGCTATCTATCACAACAATCAACGCCACAATCAACAGTGGCACAGAAAGTATGATCAACCCCATCAAAGAACTAACGATATCGAACGCTCTTTTAAAAAATGCATATACAGGTTTCTTGTTTATATATAATTGCAGCTCAGGCTCTTTTTCGTGAAGAGGTGTTTCTTCGGAGGCAGCCGTTATCAATATTTCTTCTTTTACTTCCATTGCTATATAACTGCTCCTTCAAAAAGAGAGTCTTTCATTCGTTGTCATTCATCTTCTGCGTAAAAAATAAATCGATCACAATTTTCCATATTGAATCTTCGTCGGGATAGAATTCTATAAATTCATCTCCAAGTTTCGATTCGCCTTCAATTTCTTTGGTGCCAAGAAATTCATAATCATCAAACTTCTCTGCAAATTTCAGCATTTTTTGATCGGATGAATCGTACACAACATAATCATCCATTGTATCGACAAGTTTTACCAGAAACTCATCATCTTCCTCTATACGAGTACTGATCTTGTTGTACAATGCATCTATATACTGCTGTTGGCGAGCCATTCTGGTGTTGTTCGTACTATCTTCAAGACCATAACGAGTACGCACATAGCGAAGTGTCTGTTCACCGGTGAGTGTAACTTTTTCTCCCTTAACAAGCGCTTCATCAATACCGGTAAAATCATCAAGAACAGTTACCTCAACACCTCCGACAAGATCACAGCTCGCAGGAACAGCGTCCATCGTCAACGACAAATAATGATCAACTTTTACTCCGTTAAGTAAGTATTCGACAGAGTCCTTTGTATTGCGACACTTGATCTTATCGTTATCAGCGTTTGCGTAATTATAGGCAAGCGCAATCTGCTTCGTATAGGTTTCGGCAACTGTAGAGCCACCTACGGCTAACTTGTTTACCCGCGTCATTGTATCGCGATTAATATGAATTGCTGTACACTGCTTTTTTTCGTTATCGAATACAAATAGCATCAAAAAATCCGTCTGTACACCGCTCTCATGCGAGTCCGCAGAATCAGAACCTTCATATTTGTCCAAGCCAAGTACTAAAAAGGTTTCAATGCTGTCCTTTTGCACATACTCTTTGCCGTTGTACTCAACCACACCATCTTCTGTATTCGAAACAGGGAATCTTCCCTCTCTGTTTTCCCAAACCTCAAGAAGTAAAAACGCGGCGGCTATAAGAAAAACAATCACAAGCGCAATAGCTATATATTTCAAATAATTATTCTTAGTTTTCATTTTTCCCATAACCATCCTTCAGCATTATTATTAGGCTCTCTGTTTCTTACTCTTAACAGCGATTACGATAACTGCAAGCGCAGAGACCGCCATAATGATGGCATAAATGTGAATCATAGAATTATCACCGGTCTGAGGAGTATCAGTCGTACCACTGCTCGTATCTACAACGATCGCAAAGGGAGAAAATGAATCAACGGAAAATTTCAGATGCTCTCCGTTATTAACGACTTCAGCATCAGTAACCAATTCCCAAACGCCGTCCTTATTCATATGAAGCAATCCAACGAAGTGTCTCAAAGCATCTGCATCCAATGTAATATCAAAATCAACATGCTCATCGTGATAATCACATCCGGTAACATGGATATCAAACAAATCGCTTACAGCAAGATCTGCGCCGGTGATGTTTTTGTCAGCTGCAATCTTTGCAAGTTCAGCATTAAGCTTGGTAAGGTCATCAGAATTTACAATCGAGTTATATGCCTTTTCAAACATTGCACGAAGTACATCGGAAAGATCATGTCTATCACCGTAAGGTGTAATAACCAACTGAGCGGTACACTCTTCGTCGCTTGGATCAAAATCAACCACTTTAGGAGCTGGATTTCCGGAAGGACTTGAAACAAAGCCGTCGGGAGCTGCAAATACATTTACACTCATGCTCAGAACCATTACCATCATTAAACAAATTGCCAATACTTTTTTCATTTTGGAATTCATCCTTTCCATATAATAATTAATTACTTGTTGTAACGAGCATAGAGTAACTGTACTCGTTCATTTGATTAATATAATCATCGCCAAGCTTTTTCTGAATCATCTCAAAAGCCTTGCCGATCCGTGGAGGTCTTGATGTCATATTATGAGAATCAGAACCTACAAAGTGTATTTTTCCTTCTTTTATAAGGGATATTGCCCTGTGCCTTGAAGCAAGCGATGTAAAAAAGCTTGCATTCACTTGCATTAAAACGCCGCTGTCATATATCCTTTCCCACACAGAGTGTTGTTGGAGCCTTAAATATCTTTCCATATGGGCCAGAACAACCTGAACACTATTTTTGCCCGATAGTTCAATAAGCTCTCTGATCATGTATTCCGTCCAGCCTGTCATCGGCATCTCCAAAAGAAGTAATTTGCTACCTTCAATCCTTAGTTCTTTCAGACCTGTCATTCGGCTTATTCCTTGATAATACCTGACTTCAGCTCCAAGTCTAATTTCGGGCGGTCCTTCCGGCAATTCAGCCATTAACAACTCCAATGCTTTTTTTCGTCTATCCAAAAACGAATCAACCGTTTCGTCATTTGCGTAAAAGTGAGGAGTTGCTACAACCATATCAACGCCTTGTGAGACCTGCATATTTATCATCGCTACGCTTTCCGCCACGTCTTGACTTCCATCATCCATTCCGGGTAAAATATGAGTATGCCAGTCGATCACTTTTTAGCACCTTTCGGATAGCTTTGATAGTACTTGTAATACTTATACTTTTTATATTTACCGTAGGAGCCACTTCCGGACTTCGCTTCATTCATAACGCATCCGAGAACATTTACATTGGAGAGCTGCAATTGACGGAAGCAACGCTCCAATTCTTTCTTCTCGGTGTACTCTTCACGAATAACCACGATCATTCCGGAAATTAAACTCGAAATCGAAATGGCATCGGACACAAGATTGACAGGCGGAAGATCAATAATGATATAATCAAATATTTCTCGTAACTGATTTAGAATATTCTCCATCCTGCTGGACCCCAAAAGTTCCGAAGGATTTGGCGGAATATCTCCCGACGGAAGAACGAACCAATTACTAAGCAAATGTGACTGAAACTCAGAAATTTGAGCTCCCTTTCCGCGCAGCAAATCTGCAAGACCGGGCGAGCTTTCCACATCAAGTTTTTTCGCAATCGAGGGGATTCGAAGGTCAGCATCAATCAACAACACCTTGCTTCCCTTTTCCGCAAACACGTAAGAAAGATTAACAGCCGTCGTACTTTTGCCCTCGCCTCGCATCGAGCTTGTTACACCGATGACGGGACATTTCTCATCTTCTGGAAGTGTAAAATCCAAATTTGCACGGATAAGCTTATACTGCTCTGTAGCGGTAAACTCCAGATTTTTATGAAGCGTCTTTCTGATTTCATTATTGCCTGACATAAATTGCTTATGTCTGTGTTTCTTTTTAAACAATCCCATTCTCATCTACCATCCTTTCATCAATTACTTACTCTCCGATGAGTCTGAGAATAATACCCATATGTCTTGTTACCAATATTCAAAAGATTGGGTACTTTGCCTAGTATCGGGTAATCATAGGTTCTGAGAACATATTCTTCATCATGGATGGTATCGTCCATCAATGCAATAACGACCAAAGTAATTATTGACAAAATCACGCCAAGTACAAGACCGACCGCCGTATAACGAGTAATACTCGGTGCAACCTTTTCGATATCCGGAATTGCTGAATCAACAACTTCCATCGACGCACCATCAATGATTTCGGAGATACGCACCGGAAGAACCTCGGCGATGGTGTTAGCTATCTTACTTGCTTCATACGGATCCTCGCAAGTAACTGTAACTTTCATGATTTCAGTTTCATTGGATGGAGCGTATGATATCATTTGAGATAGTTGCTTCCATGTGTAGTCAACATCAGCTTTGTCTATTATGCGTTCTAATGTGCTCCTGCTATCCAAAATATCTCCGTAAGTTCTAACCAGACTTTGTGCTGCGGTAAGTTCCGAAGCACTGATACTGAAATTTGTATTGCCAAGCGATATCGAACTATTGTTAACGTACAACTTAATGTAAGAAGAATAGGTAGGAGCAATCACAAATGCGGATATTGAAAATCCAATTCCGGCGGCTAATAAACCGCACAACGCAATAAGCCACGCCCGTCTCCATAACGACTTGACAATATGCAATACATCTATAGTATAATATTCCTTGGTACTATTTTCTTGTTTTTCCATTTATTTTTTTCGCTCCTTGAATACGCCAAGAACATGTAGGCTATGCAAACTTTATTGAAGGAAATCTCTGCCAAAGCGAGCATCATATTACTAATTATGCTGCCACTAGAGGACAATGACCACTTTTTCCTTCAAATTATATCACAACTTTCTAAATTCTTCAATATATATAAGCAAATTTTTTTCGTTTTTTTAGCCTTTAGAGCTTATATAAGTAACAAAAAAACTTAAAATTTTTTCATCATCTTATTTTATACTACTTTATACTACTTGTCAATATGAATTATTATTTTTTCTTATAATAATCTTGAGGTGATAAGATGAAACCCTTGAAAGAAAAAATAAGTATTACAATTGATAATGATATCCTGATGAAATTAAAGGAAAGGGCTGAGTACGATGACCGTTCGCTTTCGCAATATATAAACCTTGTTTTAAAGCAGCATATTAGAAATATTGATCAAAAACAAAAGCTGTGAAATTGATATTCACGATACGCGCGAACGCAGAGACGGTCCCGGCGGTAATTCAAAATGCACTCCAACAGACTTGCATCTGTTGGAGTGCACTCTTTTACTTGACCGCTTGATAGCGACTTATAACTAAATCAATGACTGCTTGTGTTTTGACTTTCATATTAAGTTTACTGATAACCTTTTTAACGGTAGTTTCAGTAACAGTCGGTATATATTCTTTATACTGTGGATATCTTTGCATCAACTTATTAAACAAAGTAATAAGCAAGTCGTTGTTTGCCTTGGTTGTTGGATAACCACGAGCAATAAGTGCCATATTGTTATCGAAGTTAGGTGCGAGACCTAAAAGTTCGCCCGTTTTAGCATCACGCATTAAACCGAAGTTTCCTGTATGTCTATCGGGGTTGGCGGTTATGGTATCAAGGAAAATCATCTTAATATAATCTCGAATTGCGTTAGGGTAAAGTCCCTTTAACTTCTCCACAACCTTGATATAATCTTCCTCGTCACCCATAAAGGATGAAGCCGGTTCAAAAATAACATTGGCTGAATCGGTAAAATCAAGAGACTTAACGCATTTATCACCTTTCTCATAATGAGCCATTTTCATTCCGAGTTTTTTACCTAACTCATATACGAAAAGCTCTGAGAACTGTTCTTTTTGGTTAGCAGATTTATAAATCCACCATTTTCCATTTTTAAGCTTCCAACACTTTTCAAAGCTACCTATATTAGTAAGCTCTGGTGTTTTGGTATCCTTACGCTTTGCTGCAGAATTAAAGCTTGAATAAAGTCCACGTAAAGCCAGATTGGAGAAATAGTCTTTATTAAAGCGAACATCTTGGTATTTTAAATCGCTGCCGATAGCCCTAACCCAATAGGTATCGGTAATTGTTGCAGCGTTAACATGAAGTACTGTTGAAACATCGTCTTTTTCAGCAAGTCTTAAAGCCTTTTTAAGTAGACGTGAATTTGCTCTGTGCGAGTCAATAGCTCGTGTTTCAAGCCAAGATTTAGCATCACTTACACGCTTTAAATATAAAGGCAACAAATCGTTGTTCAAAACCTTAAGCTCATTATCTTTCCAAACAGCGACAACTGTATCACGGCTTAAAATCTCAAAATCCTTCATAAACTTTTTCTCCTTTCTTAATAGTATTTAATATATTATACAACATATAACCTTAAAATTCAACTGTAAAGCATTGTAATTATATTATCCAATGATCAGTTGATATCTTTTTTCCACAACTCGTAGTATTTCTCACATTATTTCCTTTATATCTTGTGTTTTTTAGTGAAAAATCTTTATTATTATGAAAAACCTTTATGGAGGAAACTTGAATTTATACTTAAATATTGAAATTAAAGTTCTCTTATGGTAGAATCTTCATATCGTAAAGGAAAGGTTGTTTATGATATGAACAAAATTGAGCAGTTTATAAAAGAACAGGATAGAATTATTTTAGAAGACAGAGAAAAGACTTTAATTGCATTAGGTCTTACAGAAAAAGAGTATGTTCCTGATGATGCAGACCAAATATATAGTTATGAATACCCGCAAAACGATTATGTAAATGGAAAAGAAAAATATTACAGGGAAGTTGCTATTAAGATAACGGATGAAGAATATGCACTTATTCTTTCAAAAGTAAGACAAGTGGAAGAAATTAGAGCAAGACAAAATTTATCAAATGAAGAGCAAAATGTTCCTAATAATATAATTAAAAAATGGATACCTGTATTTAAAAAAACAGATAATAAAGGTTGGAGTAAAACAGCAAAGAGTATTCGCACCACATATTATATTTTATACGGACTTGCAGTTCTTGTTTCTTTTATTATTAGTATAACAAAACAAATTCCTGTTGTTCCGTTTGTGGTTTTAGGTGGTCTTATAGAAGGTGTTATAATAGAAGGTTTTGCAAACATTCTTGATTACCTTGCAGAACTAACATCTATTGCAAGGAATGGTTTCAAATATACAGAAACAAACAATCAAACAAATAAATAGGAATATAAAAATACCACTAATTTGATATGCACCCCAAAAGTTAGACACTTTGGGGTGCATATCATTTAAGCAGGTTTTTGTGGTATTAAATATTGAATTTTCACGGCAGTTTTGGACCTAATCTATAGTATTAGTTAACCCGCCGTGGCCCGCGTCAACAATGACGGTGTAGGGAGAGGCGGAAACGGTGGAGGCCATACGGTGTTTTTCCTGTCGTTCGGCCACAAAGCAAAGGGCAAAAACGACGGTCAATGCAGTTAGCGTGAAGAAGATTTTTCTTTTTCGTATCATATTCTCACCCGGCAAATCGTTTCTTATTTGTCCAATAAAACTGTTTAAAAATATGATATTTTCTTCCCCTTTATACACAGCTTATATTATAGCGAAAAACAAAGCTTTTTGCAATGAAAAAATGCAAATTGCACGGAAATGGATGCGTTTTTAAATTTTTCGGGTACGTTCGGCTTGAGAAGAAAGGGAATGCGAACACAAAAATCTCCACAACAATGGGTTGAAAAAATTAGGATAACCGAAGCACCTCTCTCGAATGGGAGAGAGGCGGCGGATACACGATCTTTCGTTTATCTGCCGATCCGACACCGATGATTCCGCCGATGGCGGCGGCTGTGACAAACAAAAGCAGTCGGATAACGGTCGAAGCACCGGGTGCTTTGCCAAAGGCGCAAAGCCCGATGAGTGAAAAGAGCAAAAACAAACCAAAACCGCAGAGCACCCCAATGAGAAGGCCGTTTTTTCCGCTTTTTTTAGCGGCTGACCAACCGGCGAAAAAGGCACCAACGGCCATGGCAATACAACTGACGGCCACGGCAGCCGAAAGCGGCAAAAGGCCGGCCGACAGACACAGTGCCATACCCACCAATGTCAGCAAAATAACGGCCAACCCGACAAAACCACCTCGCAACACTGATAGGATAAGGGTGGATTGGCTTGTAATAGCCTCCCGTTTCCCCGAAAACATAAAAAATCCCCCTTTAAAGCAATACTACTATTTCATAATATTGCCGTAAAGGGGGGAATATGATTCGGTTTTATTTATCGTCAGTTTCGTCGTGAGCGGTGAAGTTTTGTTGAATGGCCGAGCGGAGTATTTTTTGCTTCGAACGGTCTACCGTCGATTCGATGACAACGGTATCATCTTTGACCGAAATGACACGTCCGTAAAAACCACCGATGGTCATAATTTCGTCACCGGGTTGCAGGTTGTTGCGCATTTTCTCTTCTTCTTTTTGTTTTTTCTTCTGAGGACGAATCATAAAGAAGTAGAGCGCACCAAACATCAGAACCATCATAATCAAGCCGGGGAGCATAGCTGGTAGCCCGCCTTGGTTGGTGCCGGAACCGTTGGTCGCCGTGGCGAGTAGTGCAGAAAAGTTCATAAAAAATATCCTCCTTGTGCGAAACAAAAATTATTTATCTTAATTATTATAGCGGGTGTTGGTTTTGTTTGCAACTAAAATTTATATTCTCCGCCCATATTTTACAGTTTTTTCATTTTTAAAGGCGTCAAATCGGTCCTCATCCAAAGCCAAGCGTATGTTTTCCATCAATTTATTGTAAAAATACAGGTTGTGCTCTACTGCCAAACGATGGAATAACATTTCGCCGCTTTTCAGCAGATGCCGTAGATAAGCACGGGAATGGTTGCGGCAGGTGGGACAGTTACAGGTCGAATCAATGGGGGAGAGGTCGTCTTTGTATTTCTCGTTGTTGAGGTTAATAATACCCTCTTCGGTAAATAAATGACCGTGACGGGCGTTGCGACTGGGCATAACGCAGTCAAATAAATCTACCCCGCGGGCAACACCTTCGATGATATTTACCGGTGTGCCAACCCCCATTAAATAACGGATTTTCTCTTTCGGCATATGGGGTTCTACCGCTTCGATAATGCGGTACATTTCTTCGGCCGGCTCGCCCACCGCTAAACCGCCAATGGCGTATCCGTCTAAATCCAAGGCGGCAATTTCTTTCATATGTTGAACGCGCAAATCTGCAAAGGTGCAACCTTGGTTAATACCAAACAATAACTGGTGTTTATTGATGGTGTCGGGCAGGGCATTCAAACGTTGCATTTCCTCTTGGCAGCGAATTAACCAACGGGTAGTGCGGGCGCAGGAATTTCTAGAGTATTCATAAGGGGCGGGGTTTTCAACGCACTCGTCAAAGGCCATGGCAATGGTGGAACCTAAGTGGGATTGAATTTGCATACTTTCTTCCGGTCCCATAAAAATTCGTTTGCCATCAATATGGGATTGAAAGGTAACCCCTTCTTCGGTAATTTGTCGTAATTTCGAGAGAGAAAAGACCTGAAATCCACCGCTGTCGGTTAAAATCGGGCCGTTCCATCCTGTGAAACGGTGCAGACCACCCAAATCGTGAATGAGTTTATCTCCGGGGCGCAGATGCAGATGATAGGTATTGGAAAGCATCACTTGACAGCGCAAATTTTCTTGTAAATCATAGGCCGAAACACCGCCTTTGATGGCGGCAGCCGTTGCGACATTCATAAAAGCGGGGGTTTGCACGGTGCCGTGAACGGTTTGAAATTCGCCGCGGCGGGCCGTGCCGTTTTGTTTGAGTAATCGGTACATAAAAACTCCTTGATTTTATTCAATAATTAACGCGGTTTCGTATGATGGGATACAAAAAATGAAAAAGAAAGGATAAATTAGAATTGTTGCGGTAACGGCTTTGCCGAAGATTTATCCTTCGTGCCGAAGGCACTCCTTAATTCTTCATCATTCATTTTTCATTATTCATTCTTCATTTATACAATAAGCATCGCGTCGCCAAAACTGAAGAAGCGATATTTTTCGGCCACGGCGGTACGGTAGGCGTGCATAGTATGGTCATAACCGGCTAGGGCAGAAACTAACATAATTAATGTACTTTCGGGCAAATGAAAGTTGGTAATTAAGGCATCCAAACATTTGAAGCGGTAGCCGGGGTAGATGAAAATATCGGTATCGCCGCTGCAAGCCTTAACGCGACCATCTACGTCGGCGGCACTTTCAATCGTGCGACAGGAGGTGGTGCCGACACAGATGACCCGACCACCTTGTTCCTTGGTTTCGTTAATCATTGTGGCCGTCTTTTGCGGAATATGATAGTGTTCGCTGTGCATTTTGTGGTCTAAAATATTCTCGGCTTTGACGGGACGAAAGGTGCCTAACCCTACGTGCAGGGTAACATAAGCAATGCGAATTCCGGATTGCTCTAATTCGGTTAACATTTCTTTGGTAAAATGTAGGCCGGCCGTCGGTGCGGCCGCCGAGCCGAGTTCGTTCGAATAGACGGTTTGATAGCGGTCTTTATCTTTGAGTTCGGCCTTGATATAGTGGGGGAGCGGCATACTGCCTACCTCATTTAGCAGGGCATAAAATTCCCCTGTAAAGGCAAACCGTAATATGCGGTTTCCATCGGCCAATACATCGATTACCTCAGCTGAAAGGTCTTTGGAAAAGGTAAAGGAGTGTCCCACCTTTGCTTTTTTCCCGGGGCCGGCAATGCATTCCCAGTCGGTTTCGTTCCGCCGTTTGAGTAGGACAAATTCTACGGTACTACCTGTATCCACTCGTGTTCCGAAAATACGAGCGCATAACACCTTGGTATCGTTAAGCACCAAAAGGTCACCTTTTTTTAAATAGTTTGCCAACGAAGAAAAGCCGGTATGAGTGATTTCTCCGTTTTCACGGTTGAGCACCATCAAACGCGAGGCGTTGCGCGGCTCTAAGGGAGTTTGGGCAATCAATTTTTCGGGTAAATTGTAATAAAAATCGCTTTTTTTCATGGCTTCCTCACAAAAAAATATAGTGTTGTAAGTGCAAAATATCTAAAAAGAAACTGCAAGGTGAACGAATTTTCAAACATTTCACGTTTATGTTTTAAAACGCATAAGATATGTTTGACAAATGCGCAAAATTTTGCTATGATATAAAAAGATAAATTTGTTGTTTTGTTGCGGTTCGCTTGGCTTCTATTATAGCGTAAATCAAGCAAGGATTCAACTGTTTTTTCAATCTTTACTAAGGACAGTGATTTTTATGAAGAAATATAACGTAGGCATTGTCGGCGCTACCGGTATGGTAGGTCAACGTTTTGCGCTTTTGTTGGCGGATCATCCGTGGTTTAATGTTTGTCTGTTGGCCGCCAGCCCCCGCTCCAAAGGAAAACGGTATGAGGATGCCGTGGCCGGCCGCTGGGCTATGTCCGCTCCTATTCCGGAACAATTTCGCGATATGGTGGTGTATTCGGCCACCGAAGATATTGAAGAAATCACTTCGAAGGTGGATTTTGTTTTCTGTGCCGTGGATATGAAAAAAGACGAAATTCGCGCTTTGGAAGAAGAATATGCCCGCCACGAGTGTCCGGTAATTTCCAACAACAGCGCCCACCGCGCTACGCCTGATGTTCCGATGATTGTGCCGGAACTCAACCCCGAACACGCCGAGATTATTGCCGCACAACGCAAACGTCTTGGCACCAAGCACGGTTTCATTGCGGTAAAATCCAACTGCTCGCTGCAAAGTTATGTACCCGCTTTGTTTCCCCTTTCAGACTTTGGGGTAAAAAAGGTGCTGGTATGCACGTATCAAGCCATTTCGGGTGCCGGTAAAACCTTTGAACGCTGGCCGGAGATTGTCGATAACGTCATTCCTTACATCGGCGGCGAAGAAGAAAAATCCGAGCAAGAGCCCTTGAAAATTTGGGGTAAGGTAGAGGGGGATAAAATCGTTAATGCCACCTCGCCTGAATTCACTGCACAATGCTTGCGCGTTCCGGTTTCGGACGGTCATATGGCAGCGGTCTTTGTCTCTTTTGAAAACAAACCCGAAAAAGAAGAGATTTTAAAACGCTGGAAAGAATTCAGCGGTGAGCCGCAAGAACGCAATCTGCCCCACGCTCCCAAACAATTTTTGCATTATTATGAAGAAGACAATATGCCCCAAACCAAACTTTGTCGCGATTTAGAGGGGGGTATGGCTGTTTCGGTCGGCCGTCTACGGGAAGATAGTCAGTACGATTATAAGTTTGTCTGTGTTTCGCACAATACCTTACGCGGAGCGGCAGGCGGCGCCGTTTTAATGGCCGAACTGCTTTGCGATAAAGGCTATTTTGATAAATAAGAATTGTTTTTCACCATTTGCAAGGAGGAAACAAATTATGAAAAAATGCGTATTTGAAGGTTGTGCTACTGCCTTAGTTACGCCCATGTTGGCGGACGGTTCGGTCAACGAGCAAGGTCTTCGCACTTTAGTAGAACAACAGATTGCCGGCGGAATTGATGCGTTGGTGATCTGTGGTACAACGGGTGAGTCATCCACCTTAGACCATACCGAACATATCAAAGCCATTGAAATTGCCGTTTCGACGGCTAATCACAGAGTTCCGGTCATAGCCGGTACCGGCAGTAACGACACCAACTATGCTGTGCACCTTTCCAAAGAGGCCGTCGCCCTCGGTGTCGATGCACTTTTGATGGTAACGCCTTATTATAACAAAACTTCGCAGGCCGGCCTGGTTGCCCATTATACTCATGTGGCTGACCGCGTTGATGCACCGATTATTGTTTATAATGTACCTTCCCGTACCGGCGTAAATATTCAGCCCACCACCTATCTGGAATTGGCAAAGCACCCCAACATTGTGGCCACCAAAGAGGCAAATGGAGATATTTCCTCGGTATTGAAAACCATTTCCCTTTGTGGGGATGATTTAGCAGTTTATTCCGGTAACGATGACCAAACGGTACCCTTTATGTCGTTGGGTGCCAAAGGTGTTATTTCGGTGGCTTCCAATATTATTCCCGCCCAAATGCACGAAATGGCCGCCGCCTGTTTACAAGGTGATTTTAAGGCAGCAACCGCACTTTCGGTAAAATATTCCGAATTTATGGATGGTATGTTTATGGATGTCAATCCCATTCCGGTGAAAGAAGCTATGAACTTACTTGGTATGCAGGTAGGGGAGTGTCGTTTGCCCTTGATTTCGATGAGCCCTGCCAAAAAAGAAGCACTAAAAAGCATCTTAAAGTCGGTGGATTTACTGTAAAGTCTATCTCAAAGTAAGGAAGTTGAAAAATGCTGAGAATCATACTAAGCGGTTGTAACGGAAAAATGGGCCGCGTTATCACCGATATCGTTGGTAAGAAAAACGATATGGATATTGTGGCCGGCGTAGATTTGGATCTTTCACAAAACGGACCTTATCCGGTTTTTCGTTCCTTTGACGATCTAACCTGTGAGGCCGATGTGATTATTGATTTTTCGCATCCATCGGTATTAGAAGGTTTGCTTTCTTTCGGCAAGGCGAAAAAATTGCCGGTGGTGGTGGCCACCACGGGTTACAGTGAGCAACAAATTCGTTCCATTCAATCTGCCGCTACCGACATTCCAATCTTTTTTTCTTTTAATATGTCGCTTGGTATTAACCTACTGGCCGAGCTGGCTCGTAAGGCGGCCTCGGTTCTTTCGGATTTTGATATTGAAATTATTGAAAAGCACCACAACCAAAAAATCGATGCCCCCAGCGGTACGGCAATTTTGTTGGCCAATGAAATTAATGAGGAGCGAAACGGTCAAATGACTTATGAGTATGACCGCCATTCCAAACGAGAGAAACGCGTCCCCACCGAAATCGGGATTCATGCTGTGCGCGGCGGTACCATTGTTGGCGAACACGAAGTTTTATTTGCCGGTCGCGATGAGGTGATTACCCTTTCTCATTCGGCTCGCTCGAAAGAGGTTTTTGCGGTGGGTGCCGTCAACGCCGCTTGCTTTTTGCATGGCAAACAAAACGGCCTTTACAGTATGAAAGAATTGGTAGCAGAAAAATAGAAATAAAAAACGGTTGGCGCTGCCAACCGTTTTTTATTTTATTTCGCAGTGGAAGAAGAGAAAAAATTTCCTTTGTGTTTATTGTTTATTCATATTGTTTTGTTATCATAAAAAGGAAATGTAAGAAAAAGGAGAATTTTTGGTAGTATGTTTCGAAACTTCTTTTATTCTGTGGGACTGAAAATGCAACGCTTAATGTTCGGACGATATGGGTACGATGCCTTTTCTCGCTTTTTATCGGTGGCTGCCTTCGTTTTGCTGGGCATTCATATTCTATTCGTCTTTTGGCCTTTTTATTTTGTTGGGTCAGCGCTTATTATTTGGTCGGTCTTTCGCTGCTTTTCCCGCCATATGGAAGCTCGCCGGAAAGAGCTTTACAAATACCAAGCTGTGGTCGGTAAAATTAGTGGATGGCTTCGTATGCGACGCCGTATATTTTTAGAGCGCAAAATCAACAAATACTATCGGTGCAAACGGTGTAAAGCCTATTTAAAGGTGCCGAAAGGGCGCGGAAAATTGGAAATCTCTTGTCCAAAATGCCATTATACCTTCGTTAAAAAAACCTAATATTTTGGCATAGTGTTTCTAAGAACACTTGGCCGGTTTTTTTGTCAAGGGCGAGTTGTATTCCTCCGCAGTGATATTCGGCTAACGCCGAGTGGTATTGCCTACGGCAGTTTAGAGGCGAATAAAATATCACTAAAACCGCAAGGTTTTAATATCACTTGACCAAAAGAGCAAATATCACTTCTTTGAGATAGGTGAAAGGGTCGTAGGTTCTCCTAACGAGCGGAACTTGATATACAAGTTTCCTGCTTGTTGCGGTATAAGACAAAACGAAAAGGGATGTGTTTTTCATTAAAGTTTTTCATTTTTTTGAGTATTTTCCTTTAAAAACAGGATAGACATTTGAAAAAAAATGTGCTATACTTATTTTACATTCGGCCACTCGGTCGAAAACCAAGGTGATAAAAAGGAGTTTTCTTTATGCAGACCGAAAAAGCATATTTGTTAGCCAAAGAGCAGTATGCCAAAATCGGTGTCGATGTGGATGCCGTTTTGGAACGCCTGCAAAAAACCGTTATTTCCATGCATTGTTGGCAAGGGGATGACGTCGGTGGGTTCTTATTCCAAGATAAGGAATTGTCCGGCGGCATTCAAACCACCGGCAATTATCCCGGCAAGGCCAGAACGGCCGACGAATTGCGCGCCGATATTGAAAAGGCTATGTCCTTAATTCCCGGCCGCCAAAAGCTCAATCTCCACGCCATTTATGCGGATACCGACGAAAAGGTGGATTTGGACGAGTTGGAGCCTCGCCATTTCGAAAAATGGGTGGAATGGGCCAAAAAAATGGGCACCGGTTTGGATTTTAATCCCACCTGTTTCAGCCACGAAATGGCTGACAGTGGCTTTACCATCAGCAGTGCGGATGAAAAGGTGCGCAACTTCTGGATTCGTCATTGTAAACAGGCTCGTAAAATTGCCGCCTATTTTGGAAAAGAATTGGGCGAAACCGCTGTTACCAACTTTTGGTTTCCCGACGGTTATAAAGATGTTCCGGTGGATAAAGAAGGGCCTCGTTATCGTATGATGACCGCGTTGGATGAAGTATTTGCTGAGGAGTATGATAAAGAGTATACCCAAGACGCTTTGGAGAGCAAGGTGTTTGGTATCGGTGCCGAAAGTTATACCGTTGGCTCCAACGAATTTGCTTTGGGTTACGCCGTTTCCCGCAATAAACTTTATTGCTTGGATGCCGGTCACTTCCATCCTACCGAAGTCATTTCGGATAAAATTCCGGCCGTATTGCTCTTTACTGATAAATTATTATTGCACGTCAGCCGTCCCGTCCGTTGGGATAGCGACCACGTTGTCGTTATGGATGACGAATTGCTGGCCATTGCACAAAACTTGGTGCGTACCGGCTTGCTTGATCGTACTTACATCGGTTTGGACTTTTTCGATGCCAGCATCAACCGTATTGCCGCTTGGGTTATCGGTACTCGCAATATGCAAAAAGCTTTGCTTCGCGCTATGCTAGAGCCGACTGCTGATTTGATGAAGCTGGAATTGGAAGGTGATTACACCGCTCGTTTAGCTTTGACCGAAGAATATAAAACGTATCCCTTTGGTGCTGTTTGGGATTATTTCTGCGAGAAAAATGGTGTTCCGGTGGGAACGGCTTGGTTGGATGAAGTTCGTGCCTATGAGAAGGACGTTCTGGCAAATCGCTAGGTGCATATAAATAAAAAAAGTTACCGAAGAAGTTTTCGGTAACTTGAATTAAAAATATTTTTAATTAAGAAACGGTTAGCTTGGTTTAAGCAAACCGTTTCTTGTTTTATTCCATCGGTGTTTTTTGAATAAATAAAATACCAAGCGTGTTGCGGCCGCAGTGCGACGAAACGGTGGCACCAGCACGGGTGACGTGCAATTCTTTGCAGGGGAGAAGTTGTTTGACCAAATCTACCACGCTATCAACGATTTCTTTATCGCATCCGGCATGGGTAACAAAGATGTGGTCATGAATAATATTGTCGGGGTTTTGCAAACGTTCTTTTCCATAGGTCATCAAAACGTCCAGAAAACGGCCACGATATTTCTTTGATACACCCATACTTCCGTTTCTAACCTCAATGCAGGGGTTGAGTTTTAATAAGTTGGCACCAAATGCCGCTAAGGCCGAACAACGGCCGCCTTTATGTAGGTATTCTAAATCGTCCAAAACGAAAGAGGCGTTTACATTCTTTTTTAGGGATTCAATCGTTTCGCAAATTTCTTGAGCGGTTGCACCGGCTTCGGCCATTTCGGCCGCTTTAATTACAAGCAAGCCAACACCGGTAGAAAGATTGGCGCTATCAATAATATGCACGTTTTCCATTTCTTCGGCAGCTAATTTTGCAGCTTGATTGTTGGCCGACATTTGGGCGCTGATGGTAAAGAAAATAACTTCCTCGGCTTCCTGTAAGCGGGCTTCGAAAAACTCCATATGTTCACCCATATTGGTGGCCGATGTTTTCGGAAGGGTGCCGGTGCGGTCGTGATAGGCATAGAGTTCATCGGGGGTGATATCCACACCATCGATGAAGGAATCATCGCCCAAATTGATGCGAAACGGATTCAACACAATGGAATAACGCTCGCACAGTTCGGGACCTAAATCACAACTGCTGTCGCAGGTAATCATTATTTCCTTTTTTGCCATAAAAACATACCTCCGTAATTGTGGGAAATTGAATACAAATGAACAACTTTATTATACCATTATTTTAAAAAAAAGCAAGTATTTTAAAAAAAAGCAAGGGAAAGGATTTAAAAAAAGCAAGGGAAAGGATAAAAAAATTCTTACCATAAGCCAATGAAAAAATGTTACTATTTTGTAACCGTTTTGTTCTTTACCAAGTTCGGATTTTGTGGTAAACTATAAGTAGGAAAAAGTTTGGTTCGGGAGGACGCAACGAATGAATCGATTCAAATCTTTACTATCCAATAAAACCGTTATTATTTCGGTTTGTTTTTTACTGGTTGTGGTTTTGGCAGCCGGTATTTTCGGTATGGAGTATTCCTCTTTGCGTCGGGAAAATCAATCCATACAGCAACAGCTGAACCGGTTGGAATCAGAACGAGAAGTGCTTTCTTCCCAAAATGCTGCAAACGAGAGCAAGTGGCAGCAGGAAATGGAAAAAAATGAACAACTGGAATCTAAAATCGATAAACTGAATGATGATATTTCAAAGATTAAACTAACCAAAGCGGCTTCTTCCAAAAAAGCTTCTAAAACATCTTCTAAGACCAACGGGAAAAAGTCTACAGATACCCCGAAAGTGGATTTAAGTTACCTCACGAAACCAAACGAGGGAAAGAAAGTGTGTTATTTGACCTTTGATGACGGCCCGTCAGATAACACACTTAAAATTTTAGATACCCTAAAAAAAGCTAATGCCACAGCTACTTTTTTTGTGGTTGGTACCTCTAAACTTTCCTATATTCAGCGCGCCAAAGCTGAAGGCCATACCATTGCTCTCCACACCAATACCCACGACTGGTCGATTTATCGTGACGAAAAAGCCTTTTTTAAGGATTTGGACGCTATTCACCAAAAGGTTACCAAATTGGTGGGAGAAATTCCGTTGATTATGCGGTTTCCCGGCGGAAGCAGCAATGTGATTAGTCGTCGGTATAATCGTAAGTCCGGTATTATGACACGGCTAACCAAAGCGGTACAGGAACGCGGCTATGTCTATGTCGATTGGAACGTGGATTCGACTGATGCTTCGGGTAACAATGTTCCGGTTTCGAAAATTCTGCGCAATGTAAAAACTTATAGTAAGAACAAAGATAACATCTGCATATTGATGCATGACACTGCCGCCAAGGATACTACTGTAAAAGCCTTGCCCTCGATTATCAGTTATCTGCGTCAAAAGGGATATCGGTTTGAAGGATTAACCACAGAAAGCCCGATTTTTCATCATGGGGTGAATAATTAAAGAAAAAATTAAATTGTTATAGTTGATAATTTTAACAATTTATGGCAAAATAAATAGGTAGATATATTTATCTGCAAGGAATAAAGGAGGAAATTTTCATGAATTTAAGAGGAAGTAAAACGGAGGCTAATTTGATGGCTGCTTTTGCCGGTGAATCACAGGCAAGAAATAAATACACCTATTATGCCTCAAAAGCAAAGAAAGACGGTTACGTTCAAATCGCACAACTTTTCGAAGAAACTGCAAACAATGAAAAGGAACACGCAAAAATTTGGTTTAAATTGTTGCACGATGGCATTGGCGATACGGCCGTTAATTTAGAAGATGCCGCAAACGGCGAAAATTATGAATGGACCGAAATGTACGCGGAATTTGCAAAAACGGCAAAAGAGGAGGGCTTTGACCACATCGCGATGTTGTTTAGTGAAGTGGCTAAGATTGAAAAATCCCACGAAGAGCGTTTTCGTGCACTTCTTTCCAATGTGGAGAAAAAAGCCGTTTTCTCTAAAGATGGCGATGTAATGTGGGAATGTTCGAATTGCGGCCATTTGGTGTTTGGTAAGCAGGCACCCCTTGTTTGTCCCGTTTGCACCCATCCGCAAAGTTATTTTAAAGTACACGCCACCAACTATTAAAAAGCAAAACAATGTAAAAAGGAAAAACGCGTTACAAGACTATGTAACGCGTTTTTTTATTCATTCCAATTGGGGATTTTATCGGTGCCAACCGAGTCCTTCTCTTGAAAGAATCCGTTTAGACCAAGGGATAGAAAACACTCTCTGGCCGTTGCGTATTCCTTATCGGTTACCGGACGGGAAAGTTGGTCGGGCAGATGATTTTGAATGGGGGTGTACTGCCGCATTAAGCTAACCAAAACCACATCTCCAAATCGGTTGGCTACGGTACGTAAAACAGAAAGGGTATCGCTGATTTGTCCCGGCAATAATAGATGGCGGACAATTACCCCTTTTTGCAAGAGTCCATCCGCCTTAAAGACGGGTGGACCAACCTTTTGCACCATATGTTCCAAAGCTGTTAAGACCAAATCGGGATAATCGGCGGCGGTCGAATACCGCTCGGCTAAGTAGGGGCTGTGATATTTATAATCGGTTAGGTAAATATCCACCGTTTCCTCCAGTAGGTCAATGGATTGGGCGGTTTCATAACCGCCGGTGTTGTAGACAACGGGAAGAGTAAGTCCTTTTTCTTTGGCCAATTTCACGCTTTCGATTACGCTGGGAAGATAATGGGTGGGAGAGACCAAATTGATGTTGTGAGCGCCTTTTGCTTGCAAATCTAAATAGGCATCGGCTAGAGCAGACGGTGTGTAACGGCGTCCTATGGAATCTTTTCTGCTGATTTTTTGATTTTGACAGAACAGACAACGCAGAGAGCAGTGGGCAAAAAAGACAGTGCCGGAACCTTTTTGTCCGGAAATGGGTGGTTCTTCCATAAAATGCAGACCGATGCGGCAGAGTTCGGCTGTATTATCAGCACCGCAAAAGCCACGTAAACCAGTAGTGCGATCGACCCCACATTCTCGCGGACAAAGGGTGCAGTGCTCATAGAGTTGATACAATGGATTCATTTTAACTCCCTCTTTTTAATATATGGTGTTATGTAGAACAAAAAATGAAATATGTTCGTCAACGGTGCGTAGATGAGGTGAAAATCTCAAAATCGTAAAGTTGCTCCTTTGGGACAGTGAGGTTAAGCGTTCCGCATATCGTGCCGAAGGCACCCTTCATACAGCTTATGTCCTTCCCCGGCGAAGCATTTTTCACCTTCCGCGTAAGCGTAACACTTCGTTCAAAAAAGGCCACATTTGTCTACAAGACAAGTGTGGCCTTTTTCTTGGCTAAGAGTAACCAAACGGAGCAAAATTGAGGAAAGAGTAACCAAAAGTACACCAGGTTAAAGCTGTTTATATAGCAAGGAGATTTTCGACTTGAAATACTGTTCTTGGAAATGCGTTAATTCTGCAATATCTTCCAGTGTGAAAGTCATACCTTCCGGTGCAACTACCCATTTATGCTCAATATCATTTTCATGATTTATAATTGCAATAATTCTTCCTGCAAACTCAGAAACAGGCTCAGTCACACCTAAAACATAAGCATCCTCTTCTTCACCATCTGCTGCCATTGTCCCCTTAATATAGCCATAGTTTATAGGATAGTGTATATCCGGATGTTCAGGATGATAACTTCCAAGCGGTCTGTCAACAGTTACCGTAACGATTGGTCCAATTATTTTGTATTCTCCTTTGCAGTTCGGCAGGATGCAATCATAAGTCTGCGAAGGTTGCCACACAGTTTTTCTGCATATTGATAAGTCTCAATGTCTATTCTTTTGGTTTCATACATCAACTTCAACCAATAACTCGTTTCGTTGGATTCTTTCAAAGCAATTTCCAACTTTGCAACAAAATCTCTTTTGCTCTGTGCATATTGTGCTTCGTAGATGTTGGCGCCAACCGATGTGCCTGCTCTTGCGAGCTGATCGGCCATATAGGAACTTTTGGGCGCAGTTACACCGTCCACAAGATTTACAATAGCAACTGCAAATTCAAAAGATAAGTCAAGTAATTTGTTTTCAGATATAAAAGCACCTTCTTTTAATGACATTATACTGTAAAACATTGCCTTTTTCAATGATATATCGCTGACGCGATATGATATACGGCAAGCCGTATGATATACTTGCTCCGCAAGCATGATATAAGAACCCGACCCGCTGACAAAATCAAAGATTTTGAGCGGGTGCCCCGGAACCTTGTTATTCGCTTCGCTCATAATAATATCTGTTCCTTCATATGCCGAAGGCATATATCATCGCTCACAGAGCGATATCATATCGAAGATATATCACCCGTTCCGCCGGGAACGGATATCATTGTAAAAACCCTCTTTTGTCCGGTAGACAAAAGAGGGTTTTTACATGGCGGAGTAGGAGAG
>JAZNIW010000036.1:0-54710 GCA_045577695.1 Acutalibacteraceae bacterium | reverse complement strand
AGTTTTTTAACTTGAATTGTCGGGTCCTATAAAATCGTCATCGTTGTTTAATTTTCAAGGTTCATTGTGCTCCCTCTCTCAAGGGTGCCAGATTATAATACCAAATTTAACCCCCGTTGTCAACACCTTTTTTTCGATTTTCCTCCCTTTTTTTCGACTTTGTGCAGAATGGCTAGATTTTCTCCAAAATGCGGAAAAACATAGCAACTTTTGCTGATATCAAAAGATTTTCTGAGAAAAATTAGGATTTGGCTTTTATTTTTCCCTTTATCCGCCGAAATACACAAAATGGAGGATAGAAGTTTTTCTGTCTACCCCCTATTATATATAAGGAATAGGAAAAACAAGCGGGCGTTTTTGTTTGAGGCACCCTTCGTATATAACTTAAACCGCGTAACGGCTTTTGGTTTTCCCTATTTTATTGCTCCGGTTTTGGCACGGTTCTTTACGGTACCGAAGCATCTTTCATCGCGGGATTCTCCAACAATTTTCCGTCCTTGTCAAAGCGAGAACCGTGGCAAGGGCAATCGTAGGAGCGCTCGGCCGGATTCCACTGTAGGGCACACCCCATATGCGGGCAACGCTTTGCGGTAGGAGTTAACAAATTGCCAACGGCATGGGCGGCATTTGAGAAAAGTTGCGGTCGCAACATCCTGCGCGAGGGGGAAAAGACCTCAGCATACGGATACTCGCGTTGGGTCAACCGATCCCTCAACAGCAAGGCGGCCACCATAGCCCCTGTCATTCCCCATTTTTGAAAACCGGTGGCCACCAACCAATGCGGTGTTTTCTTGGAATAGTTTCCGATATACGGACGTTCATCCAGCGTTAAACAATCTTGTGCCGCCCAGAAGTATTTCTCCTCGGCAGTAGGATAATAAGCTTTCGCGAAGGCGCGAAGTTCCTGCCAATTCCCTCCTTGCTTTCCGGTGCGGTGGCCACCGCCCGAAAGCAAAAAAAGGTTTTGATACGATCGAAACGAAAGACCGGTTTTCGCATCATCCACAAACATTCCCAAAGGTGCATCATCCGACTCCAAAGCCAGAACGTATGACCGATGTTGGTACATTTTTAAGAAATATGCCCCCCGCCGATTGTAAAATGGAAAATGGGTGGCGACTACCACCCGCTTGGCATAAATTTTGCCGCGATTGGTCTGTACCACAGTTCCCTCTATGTCCTGCGCGGCGGTATTTTCATAAATACAAAGCGGTTTTGCCAATCCATACAAAAATTTCAACGGGTGAAACTGCGCTTGGTTGCGAAAACAAACCGCCCCCACGGTGGAAAAGGGGAGGGGAAGATGCTCGCAAAGTTCCGCCGCGTACCCCAAGATGTGTAGCGCCTCACACTCCTCTTCCAATCGTTGTTTTTGAGTAGTGCAATAAACAAAGTTATCCTTTTTTTCGTAGTCACAGGGATAGATTTTTGCCAACCGCTCAAATTCCTTAAAGGCCTGCAAATTGGCCTGTAAATAATCTTTTGCCATTTGCTCTCCGTCCCGCCGCAAGAGTGTATGATAAATCAATCCGTGTTGGACAGTGATTTTTGCCGTGGTGTGAGCGGTGGTTTCCGCGGCAATTCTCCCTTTTTCCACCAAACAATAAGACACGCCCGCCTGTTGCAAAAAATGGGCAGTCAAAAGTCCGGCGATGCCGCCGCCAATGATGAGTACGTCGGTTTTTATATCCCCGGGCAAAGAGGGAAAAGACGGTCGTTGTTGAGCCGTTTGCCATAACGATTGCATAAAACACCTCAAACCTTTTTATAAAGATAGTTCTATTTTGCCCTGTGCACGCACAAATAAACCACTCCTTTTCAGCGATGGGCGAGAAAGCGGTTACATTTACCCGCAAAAGGTGATAAAATACGGATAACCGACGGCTCGTTGAGCGATACCGCAAATTTAAAAAAGGGGTATTAAGTCCCTTTTTTATCGCCAATGCCTTTGGTCGCCATCCGAAAGCTTTCATTCCCGGTGAAAAAAGAATTGTTTTTCCGCAATGTTTGTGTTATAATAAAGAAAATTTTTCAACCCTACTCAAAAAAGGATGATAAAAACAATGACTATTCGTATTGGCTTATTTGGCTATGGAAATTTGGCGCGCGGTGTCGAAGCCGCCATTCGCCAAAACGATGACTGCTCTCTGGTGGCTGTTTTTACCCGTCGCGACCCCGCCTCGGTGCAACTGAAAACGGCCGATGTGCCGGTTTATCCTGTGGAAAAAGCCGCGGAGTTAACCGAAGATATTGACGTAATGATTTTGTGTGGTGGTTCTGCCACCGACCTTCCGGAGCAGACCCCCGAAATGGCAAAACTCTTCCACGTGGTAGATAGTTTTGATACCCACAAAAACATTCCCGAACACTTTCAAGCGGTAAACGCCGCCGCCAAAGCAAGCGGTAAAGTTGCCCTGATTTCGGTAGGATGGGACCCCGGACTTTTTTCCCTCAACCGCCTATACGCCAGCACCGTTTTACCCGAAGGAAAGGATTATACCTTCTGGGGCAAGGGGGTTAGCCAAGGTCATTCCGATGCCATTCGTCGTGTCGATGGCGTGTTGGATGCCAGACAATACACGATTCCCATAGATGCTGCGCTGGAAGCCGTTCGCAGTGGGGCAAACCCCGACCTTTCAACCGGTGAAAAGCATTTGCGTGAATGTTTTGTGGTGGCCAAAGAGGGGGCCGACCGCAAAAAAATTGAGCAAGAGATTAAAACTATGCCCAATTATTTTGCGGATTATGAGACGGTGGTGCACTTTATCTCCAAAGAAGAACTCGACCGCGACCATAGCGGCATTCCCCACGGCGGTTTTGTCATTCGCAGTGGTAAAACCGGTCTGGAAAAGGAAAACAATCACCTGATTGAATATCGTCTAAAGCTCGATTCCAACCCCGAGTTTACTGCCTCGGTATTATTGGCCTACGCCCGAGCAGCTTACCGCTTGGGAGCCGAAGGAGTAAGCGGTTGTAAAACGGTGCTGGATATTCCTCCCGCCTACTTAAGTTCTAAATCGGACGAAGAATTGCGCCGTGAACTGTTATAAAATAAGCACTGCGAGACTTCTCTAAGGGAAATCTCGCAGTGCTTATTTTTTATTCTTTTTCAACGCTTTTTACGATAAGGCGATTTTGTTCGACCGAAAAGCAGATTTCATATCCCGCAAAAGAAAAACCGTAGACGCGCGTACTATCCCGAATGTAACGAGGACGTGGATCCTGTGCCAAAAGCGAAAGAAGAGTTTGGCGCTTTTCTTTGGGCAGTTTTTGAAGCAATTCCTCTTCCATCTCTACAGCAATGGCGTTATCGGCCCTACCGTCGGTAAAGCCGCCGACGGCTTCGGGGTGGCTATCGGTATACGAAAGATAGGGCTTGATGTCGAAAATCGGGGTGCCATCCATCAAATCGGCGCCCGAAACCAAAAGAACCGTACCTTCGGCCGTTTTTTCAAGGCCAAGCAATTTCACCGAAGATAATCCAATCGCATTCGGCCGAAAGGGAGAACGGGTGGCAAAAACCCCCATACGGCGGTTTCCGCCCAGTCGTGGCGGCCGAACGGTGGGCGACCATTCCTTTCTTTTGGATTCGGAGAATTCCCACAATAACCACAAGTGACTAAATCCTTCGATGCCTCGCAGTGCTTCTTCTTTTCGGTATTCCCTCTCAAAAACGATAACGCCGATGTTTTCAATCAGCCCACTTTGGCGGGGAATGCCAAATTTGGTGGGAAAATCGGTGCGAATACGGGCGATGGTTTTCAGCTCCATTTCAATTCACCACCGTGTAAGAAAAACATTCATAGTGCAAACGGGTTCCCACATCGCACCCTTCGGGCAACAAAGCCAGGGCAATGAAAACTTCGCTTTCTTTCCCTTTGCCACATTCCCGCAGATAGGCATATTCACCCGAAATTTGAAAAACGGTATATTCTTTTGGTTGCATACAATCTCACCCTTCTTGTGTTGTTTTTACAGACGATTCCGACGAAGCGGGGGAAAGGTCGGTGGTTAAATAGCTGGTAATGGCGTAAACGATTTGGCCTTTATACTCCAGCTTCGACCATCCGCCGGCCCGATGGATACCAATCCGACGCACCGTTTCCCCGTTTTTCAGGGTATAAACCAGTTCAGCCGTGGTGGAGGGTGCGGCCCGCAAATTGGTGATTTCCTTAGCCGTCACCGTTTCATCGACCAACTCAAATCCATCGCTTGGTGTCGGGGGGGAAGAAGAAACCGGCGTTAAGTTTGTGGTTAAAAAACTGGTAATGGCGTAAACGGTTTGGCCTTTATACTCCAGCTTTGACCATCCGCCGGCTCGGTCAATGCCAACCCGACGCACCGTTTCTCCGTTTTTCAAGGTGTAAACCAATTTTGCCGTGGTGGAGGGTGCGGCCCGTAGGTTGGTTTTTTCTTTCGCCGTCACCGTTTCTTTCACCGGCTCGAAAGAGTCCTTCCCCTCATTCGAATCGGAAGAAGCAGAGGCAACTTTTTTCTCGGTTGTGAGATAGCTGGTAATGGCATAGACCATTTTACCTTGGTACTTCAACTTCGACCACCCATTGGTTCCAATGCCGATGCGCGTGACAAAGGTGCCGTTATGGATCGTGGCCACTACCTCGCTTTTGGTGGTAGGAGCGGCACGCAGATTGGTGGTTTCTTTGGCCGTCACCTGCTCCTCTACCTTTTGGTAAGTTTTTTCCTCGGCAGTAGCGGGGGAGGATGCGACGATGGGTTTGTCGGTGCTGTCTTTGGGTTTGGTTTTTTGTCGCTCGAAATAAGCTACCACCATATCCACATTTCCCAAAATGCCCTGTACCGAACCCTTATTGGTATATTGCCACGCATCGATACGGCCATTATACGCGGGCTTGGAAATGGCAGGATAAGTAACGGTGGGATAGCGAGCCACCCAAATTTTATACTCCGAAGCAATGACCGATAAATCCCAGCAAGAACGGTCTTCCAATTCGGCCGCGGCACCATAGAGCATCGGCTCATAACCGGCATCCTTCACCTGTTTTAGAAAAACCATAGCCGTTTCGGCACGGTCGTAGGGACTTATATCATACATACGGCTATCGGGATCAAGATACCCCTCGCAGTCATATACCACCGGATAAGAGATGGAATAACCCCGAATGGCGCGAATGGTCCAGTCTGCCTCCTGCGCGGCTTCGACCGGCGAAATTGCAGTGGAGAAAAAATAAACCCCCACCAGAAGGCCGTTGGCGTCGGCCTGTTGAAGATTATAATCGGCGTTTTCATCCTTATAAATTATCCCGTCTTCCCCGCGATAGCCAATGCGGATCATCGCAAACTCAATGCCGCTTTTTTTCACTTTTTTCCAATCAATTTTTCCCTGCCATTTGGAAACGTCTATTCCGTGGCTTCGGCCCGATTCACCCGTAAGATCAGCGGCATTGACGATGGCCCCGTTGTCGTCACTCCGCTCGGTATTTTCGGGGTCGACCAAATCGTTGAAGGTGTCGGAAGCGGAAGAAAGCAATGTGCCTTCCACCATCCACGCTTCGTCAGAAACGGCCGCCCCTTCCCCCTGCGGAGGGAAAAAGACCAACAATACGATAATAACCAATATCACCGCGGCAGCTGCAAACAAAAGGGCCACGGCGAATTCGGGATGTTGCTTTATCCAAATTTGAAATCGATTGGGTTCTTTTAACACAGTATCACCTTCTGCGCATATTGTAGCATAATCGCCTATGAAACACAAGTTTATCCTTTAAAATCCGGCGCAAAAAACCGCCCCGTTCGTATCGGGGCGGCAATCGAAATTTATTTCTTTTTCAATTTTGTCGAAGCGCCAAGCATATAGGTGAAAAGAATGATGATGGCGGTGACCATAAAAATGCCAACCATTCCCTTTGCCATCACCGGCAAGGTGCTTATCATACGTTCTAGGTTTAACATATTCTTTCTCTCCTTATATGGAAGTGACGAGATTGATAATCAATCCGCCGGCAATAACCGATGCAATCTGTCCCGACACGTTGACGCCGATGGTATGCATCAACAGGAAGTTTTGCGGGTCTTCCGCCAACCCCATTTTGTGTACTACGCGTGCCGACATTGGGAAAGCCGAGATCCCGGCCGCCCCAATCATTGGGTTGATTTTCTTTTTCATAAAAAGATTTAAGAATTTGGCAAACATTACGCCGCCCACGGTATCGAAGATAAAGGCCACTAGGCCCAGACCTAAAATACGCAAGGTCTCTTTCACTAAAAACTCTTGGGCCGTCATACGAGAAGCAATGGTAATGCCAAGGAAAATCGTGACCAAATTCGCCAGTACCTTTTGCGCGGTTTCGGAAAGCGAATCCAACACGCCACATTCGCGAATAAGATTTCCGAACATTAAGAAACCAACCAAGGCCACACTGGCCGGTGCCACCAAACCGGCGATAATGGTAATAATAACGGGAAACAAAATACGAGTGAGTTTCGAAACCTCTTTGGGTTTATAAGGCATACGAATTTGACGCTCTTTTTTGGTGGTAATCATTTTAATAACCGGAGGTTGTACCATTGGCACCAGAGCCATATAGGAATAAGCCGCTACCATAATGGCAGGCAGATAATCCGAACCCAAGTGGTTGGCCACAAAAATCGAAGTGGGTCCGTCGGCGGCACCGATGATACCAATCGAGGCGGCATCTTTAATATCGAAAAAGAGAGAGGCCAAACTAAAGGTAAAGAAAATACCAAACTGTGCCGCCGCCCCAAACAACATCAGTTTTGGATTGGAAAGCAAGGGTCCAAAGTCAATCATTGCACCGATGCCGACAAAGAGTAATAAGGGGAACAGCTCGTTGGCAATACCCGAATTGAAGAGAATGGTTAAAACACCCTCCTCTCCCACAGCGCCCGAAAAAGGCAGATTAACCAGGATGGTGCCAAAGCCCATCGGCAAAAGCAGGGTGGGTTCCATACCCTTGAAAATGGCAAGATAAATCAATACGCCGCCAATCACCCACATAATAACGTGTTTGTAGTCCAGCCCCAATACATTGCCGAACAGGTCGTTAAAAAACACACCGATTTCCTCTAAAAAAGCCAAAACATCATCTCCTATTTTTAATAAAAAAAGACTTTTTTCGCCATACAATCCGTTTTTGTATGTTGCGATAAAAGTCTTGCTATTTCAGATAACAGCGGGTGATGCTTCACCGAACTGACGCCTGTTATCACAACCGCTTCTCGCGGTTGTCAGCTACTCCCTTTTATGGAAAAAGAACACTGTTCTTCCTGCAACTTAGTATACACAACAGTTGTGAATAAATTATGAACAAACGAAGATTTGTTATCCTTTTAACACCATTCGATAAGCCGGCGTTTCGGCCATCGAAACATAATCACCATCGGAGACCACAATATGGTCTAACAACTGCACCCCTAAATGATGCAAGGCGGTCGCAATTTTCTTTGTGGTCGCCAAATCTCCTTGCGAGGGAAGCGCCAACCCCATCGGGTGATTGTGCCCCAACATCACTACCGTAGCGTGGGTTTTAAAAACCTGCTCAACCACGGTGCGGGCGCTGACACTCACCGAGATTTCATCCCCTTCGGAGATTTTACAACAATCCAACCGTTTGCCTTTATTATCCATACAAAGCAAAAATACCGTTTCGACCGTACGGCCAACAAACTGATTCAGTAGATAATCAGCCGCTTCGGTTCGGTTATGAAAATACAAACGATTTTCAACGCGGCTTTGCTGATACCGACGAGAAAGCGGCAGTATCATTTTAATCAGGCAGGCGCCGTTTTCGGTGATGCCCGAAACCTTTTTCAATTCTTCAACCGAAGCATCCATCACCCCCGAGAGGGAGCCGAATTGCTCAATGAGTCGGTGTGCCAAAGGGTTGGTATCCTTACGGGGAACGACATAAAACAACAACATTTCCAACAGCTGATGCTCCGGCATACTGTCAGGAAAGCCGTCTTGCAAAAACTGTCTTCGCATTCGCTCACGATGGCCCTCGTGCTCGTGTTCCATACGCTTTCCCCCTTTTTTCTTACAAAAAGAAAAGCCCACCGGGATGGGCTTTTTTTGTTTACTGATTGTTTTCGATATAGGTGACCAAATCACCAATGCTTTTGATGTTTTCAATTTCCTCATCAGGAATTTCAACTTGGAACTCATCCTCAATAGACATCAGCACTTCCACCACATCCAAACTGTCGGCGCCCAAATCGTCGGCAATGTCGGTTTCCATGGTGAGGTTGTCTTTTTCCTCAACATCAAACTGTTCTGCCAAAATATTCTTAATTTTTTCAAAAACCATAAAAAGCCCTCCGAAAAGTCGTTGTTTTTTCCATAACCCTCCAAAAATTACTAGACAATATGAGCGGATTATGGTATAGTTATTTATCATAAACTGTGTCATCCTTTCGACACTGTCTACTATATATGATAATATGTATATTTTGTCCTTTTGTCAACAGTTTTTTAAAATTTTTACACAAAGAGGTTGGTTTTTTGAAAAAGCATTTTGCCGTTATCGGCTATCCGTTGGGTCACACAATGTCGCCCTTTATTCACGCGCGACTCTTTGCCTTACAAGGCATCGATGCCACCTACGAAGCCATTTCAACCCATCCCGATTCTCTTGCAGAAACGGTAGCCTACCTAAAAACCAATTTTGATGGATTCAATATCACCATTCCCCATAAGCAGACCATTCTCCCTTTTTTGGATGAATGGGGGGAAACTGCCAAACTTTACCGCGCCGTAAACACCGTTGCCATTCAAAACGGCCGACTGATTGGGCACAGCACCGATGCCGACGGATTTGCCGCGGCTTTGTCCCTTTCGGATATTCCGCTAACTGGCTCGGTATTGATTTGCGGGGCCGGCGGGGTCGCCCGAACCATTGCCACCGAATGTTTGCGAAGGGGATGTTCGGTCACCTTTGCGGTGCAACCATCTGACCTGGTTGGGGCTACCGCCCTGGCCGAAGAATTACAACTTAAATATCAGCAACCTGTTTATTCCTTGCCCCTCTCGCAGGTAAACGGGGTATATAACTTGGCCGTCAACGGTACGCCGGTGGGAATGTTTCCCAAAACCAACGCCTCCCCCTTAACCGAGGCGCAACTGGCCAACATTTCCTTTGTCTTTGATGCCGTTTATAATCCCGAACACACCCGGCTGGTGCAATACGCCAACGCTATGGGCAAAACCGCCGTTTCCGGAATGAGTATGTTGGTAATGCAGGCCGCCAAAGCACAAGAGCATTGGTTTGGTTCCTCCTTCAATAAAGAAGATATGAAGCAACTGGTTGCCGATGCCAACGCAGAAATGAGGCGATTGTTTTGACCGATAAAAATATCGTGCTCTGCGGTTTTATGGGATGCGGCAAAACCACCGTGGGCCGTCTTTTAGCCGCGCGGCTCGGTTACACCTTTGTGGATATGGACGAATACATCGAAGCCAAACAAGGTTGTTCGGTAACCGAAATTTTCAATACCCAAGGCGAGGCCGCTTTTCGCCGTATGGAAACCAAGGCGGCCGAAGAACTGGGACAACAATCTCGCACTGTGATCGCCTGCGGCGGTGGAACGGTGTTGCAACCCGAAAACGTGGCCGCTCTTAAACAAAACGGCTGGCTCTTTTTTTTAGAGGTTTCGCCCGAAACCGTTTTGCACCGGCTCAAGCAAGATACCACCCGTCCACTATTGGCACAGAATAAAACCGAAGCCGTCTTTTCCCTGCTGACGAAACGGCAACCCCTATATAAAAATGCGGCAGATTTCACCCTTTCGGCCGAAAGCGCGCCCGGGCAACTCGTCGCAATGATTGAGCAACAACTCCAAAACGAAAGGAATAAAATATTATGATTATTGTACTGAAAAACGGAACCGGTGAACAAGAAATTCAATCTTTCAGCCGGTCCTTAACCGAAAAATACGGCGTGCAGGTCAACGCTTGGCACGGTACTATGTCGACCGTGTTGGGCCTGCTGGGCGATACCCACAAGGTGGATATTGAATCGCTCGGAGCATATGAAATTGTCGAAAGCATCAAACGGGTGCAAGAACCTTACAAAAAGGTCAATCGCGCCTTTCATCCCAACAACACCGTCATCGATTTAGGCAATGGCCTCAAAATCGGGGATGGCTCCTTACAGATTATTGCAGGCCCCTGCTCGGTTGAAAGCGAGGCGCAAATTCTCGGCATTGCCGAACGGGTGAAACAAAGCGGCGCCGCCCTGTTGCGCGGTGGCGCCTTTAAACCCCGCACCTCCCCCTATGCTTTCCAAGGCCTTCGTGCAGATGGTATCAGCCTATTGTTAGAGGCAAAAAAGAAAACCGGTATGCCAATTGTGACCGAAATTATGAGTGCCGAACACATTCACTTATTCCAAGAGGTGGACATCATTCAGGTGGGCGCCCGTAATATGCAAAACTTTGAACTCTTAAAACAACTCGGTCGATTGGATAAACCGATTTTACTTAAACGCGGCCTTGCCAACACCATTGAAGAAACCTTAATGAGTGCCGAATACATTATGAGCCAAGGCAACGAAAAGGTCATTCTGTGCGAACGCGGAGTGCGTACCTTTGAAACCTACACCCGCAACACGCTGGATCTTTCCGCCGTTGCCGTCTTTAAAAAATTATCGCATCTACCGGTGGTGGTCGACCCCTCACACGCGGCCGGCATTCCTTGGTTGGTTGAGCCTCTTTCCCTGGCAGCACTTGGGGTGGGGGCCGATGCCCTTATCATTGAAGTACATAACGACCCGCCACACGCCCTTTCCGACGGTGCGCAGTCGATTACGCCCGATTGTTTTGACCACCTTTCCAAGCGGATTTTCGCCGTCAAAAGCGCAATGGAATCTGCTTTGAATTAATCGGTTTTTATCCATTTGCAAGGAGAGATTGTATGTCTATGGTTCTTTCGGTAGCCGGCAGTTCGACCGGTTATGATATTACCATTGAAAAAGGATTGTTATCGTCGATAGGGGAAAGAGTTCGCCCGCTAACCAACGCCGTACGGATTTGCATTGTCAGTGACAGTAACGTAGCCCCTCTGTATTTATCTACGGTGGCCGCCTCTTTTCAAAAGGCGGGATTTGAAACCTCTACCTTTTCCTTTTCGGCCGGTGAGCCCTCTAAAAATCTGGAGACCGTAACCAAAATACTCGAAGTCTTTTGTCTACACCACCTCACGCGCGGTGATTTGGCCGTTGCCCTGGGGGGTGGAGTAACGGGGGATTTAACCGGCTTCGCCGCCGCCATTTATCTGCGCGGCATTGATTTTATACAGATTCCCACCTCGTTATTAGCACAGGTTGATTCTTCCGTAGGGGGGAAAACCGGTTGTGATTTGCCGTTTGGAAAAAATCTCTGCGGTGCCTTTCACAATCCACTTGCCGTTTTCATTGACCCGAAGGTGCTTACCACCCTGCCCGAACTCTACCGCTACGATGGGATGGCTGAAATCATTAAGGCCGGCGCGATTTTGCGGCCGGAACTCTTTGCTGTCTTGGAGGGAAAAAACGAACTCGACCTTGAAACAATCATTACCGCCGCCGTTGAAATGAAGGCCGCCGTGGTGGAAGAAGATTTTACCGAGCAAGGAAAACGCACCTTGCTTAATTTCGGGCACACCTTGGGACACGCCATCGAACGCTACCAAAATTATCGCGGTCTTTCCCACGGACAAGCCGTTGCCGTTGGTATGGTACAAATCACCAAAGCGGCCGAGCAAAACGGCCTGACCGAGCAAGGCACCGCCAAACGATTGGAAAGACTCTGCAAATACTATCATCTGCCAACCGAAATCGATATCCCAACCGAAACTTTGGTCGAATACTGTGTAGGGGATAAAAAATCCCGTGGCAAAGAAATTCGGCTGGTTTTGCTGAAAAATATCGGGGAAAGTTTTGTTTATCCGATTGCTTTCGAGCATTTCGCCGACTTTTTAAAAGGCAGGAACGCCCTATGACGGATATGAAAATCTCCCCCGCTTTGTTACACGGCCGTGTAACCATCCCCCCTTCCAAAAGTGCGGCTCACCGTATGATTTTATGCGCCGCCTTATCGGGTGGACGGCAAACCATTGCTCCTTTTTGTTATTCCAAAGATATTGAAGCCACTATCCACGCCGTTCGCACCCTAGGTGCCAAAGTGGAAGAAACGGCCGAAGGTTTTGTGATCGACGGCATTACTGCAGATTCCCTGCCACGCGCGCCCATCACCATTGACTGCAATGAATCGGGCTCTACCTTGCGGTTTTTACTTCCGATTGCAGCTGCCCTTGGTCTAAACGCTACCTTTGTTGGGCAGGGTCGCTTGCCCTCTCGCCCCATTCAACCATTGACCGATTTGTTTGCTCAACACGGCGTTTCTTGCAGCAGCGATACCCTGCCACTGACCATTCGCGGAAAACTACAAGCCGGTGAATACCACATTGCAGGAAATATCAGTTCTCAATATTTAACCGGATTATTGCTGGCCCTTCCGCTTGTCGAAGGGGCAACGGTTCGTTTAACCACGCCACTTTTATCGGCCGGTTATGTTGATATGACGGTAGAAACTATGAAAAATTTTGGTGTAACGGTAATCAATGAAGGAGGGCGTTACACTGCCCAAGGTACCTATCACCCTTTCAGTGGAACCATCGAAGGAGATTGGTCTAACGCCTGCTTCTTCCTTGCGGCAGCCGCCGTAGGCGGTCAGGTGGAACTCGGCGGTCTTTCACACGATTCAACCCAAGGTGATAAAGCCGCCCTTTCCCTATTCAGTGACTTTGGACTTACCATTACCCAACAAAACGGCATATATCACATTACCAAAGAAAAATCTTTGCTGTTCCAAAAAATCGACTGTTCCCAAATACCGGATATGGTGCCGGCTTTGGCGGTAGCGGCCGCCCTTGCTGAAGGGGACACCTTGTTATACGGTGCCGAGCGGTTGCGCCTTAAGGAAAGCGACCGCATTGAAACAACCAAAAACGGTCTAATGGCCTTTGGCGTTTCGGTTGAAGAGCGCCGCGACGGACTTCTCATTCACGGGGGATGCCCGCTTCACGGCGGCGTGATTGACGGCGCCAACGACCACCGCATTGTTATGGCCTTTTCGGTACTGGCCACCGCGGCCCAGAGCGATTCGGTGATTTTGGGATGGAGAGCGACCGAAAAATCCTATCCCACCTTTTTTGATGATTTCAGAAAATTAGGAGGAATCGCGCATGTCATCTCGTATAGGTAACCGCTTTCCCGTAATGGTATTTGGGGAAAGCCATGGACCGGCCATTGGTATGGTGATGGATACCCCACCGGTCGGCCTGCGACTGGATAAAGAAGAGATTTTACGGCAACTTGCCCGTCGCGCCCCCGGTAACGATCCCACCGCCACCGCGCGCAAAGAATCCGATTTGCCCGAGTTTTTATCGGGCCTCAAAGGGGGAGTTACCACCGGAGCGCCCTTAGCCGCTCTCATTCGCAATCAAAATCAACACTCTAAGGATTATGAAGCCATTGCCCACACCCCCCGTCCATCCCACGCGGATTATGCTGCTTCGGTACACTATCACGGCTTTAACGACCCTTCGGGCGGTGGACACTTTTCGGGACGATTGACCGCTCCGCTGGTTATTGCCGGTACGATATTACGCCAATATTTACAAGAAAAAGGTGTTGAAATCGGGGCACATATCTATCAAATCGGTCGTGTTACCGAGGACTTGTTTGACCCCGTTTCGATTTCGCCCGATACCTTGCGCGATCTTTCCAAACAAACCTTTCCGCTGTTAAACAGCACAAAGGAAGCCGATATGCGAGCGGAAGTAGAGACCGCCAAGATGCAACAAGACAGTGTCGGCGGTGCCATCGAAGTGGCCGTAACCGGTCTACCGGCGGGACTTGGCAGTCCGATGTTTGACGGGGTGGAAAACGCTATTTCAAAAGCCATCTTCGGCATTCCCGCTATTAAAGGAATCGCCTTTGGAGACGGATTTTCTCTTGCCGGAATGCGTGGAAGTCAAGCCAATGACCCCTTGACCGTGACCGACGGCAAAATCCGTTGCAAAACCAATCATTCCGGTGGCATCACCGGTGGCATTACCAATGGTATGCCCCTGATTTTCCGCGTGGCCGTAAAACCCACCCCCTCTATCGGTCAAGAGCAAGACACGATCGACCTAACTACCGGCCAACCGACCAAACTAACCATTCACGGGCGTCACGATCCCTGCATCGTTCCCCGTGCCGTGCCGGCGGTGGAGGCTGTTACATCCATCGTGATAGCCAATCTCTTAGCGGAGGTGCTGTAATCGATGGATTTATCTGCTATTCGCACCGAAATCGACACGATCGATGAAGAATTGGTTTCCCTTCTGCTGAAACGTATGGATTGTTCTCTCCGAGTTGCCGAAATCAAAAAGCGCGCGGGTCTTGCCATCTATCACCCCACGCGCGAGCAAGAAATTTTAGACCGCGTACGAGCGGCCGGCGGTGATAAGGGAACCTATCTTGTCGAAATTTATCGTCTTTTGATGGAATGCAGTCGCGAACTGCAACACCAATCCCTGCAACACGACGTTTCCTTGCGACGTTTGGTCGAAACGGCGGAACCAGCCCTATCTATGCGCGGCCGTTTGGCTTGCTATGGACAAGAGGGGGCCTTCACCCATTTGGCCTTGACCTCGGTTTTTCGCGCCGAACCCACCGAAACCCACTTTTGCAACACCTTTGAACAGGTTTTTGCGGCGGTGGATGAGGAAACAGCCGATTTTGGCTTTGTGCCGGTAGAAAATTCCTCGGCCGGCTCGGTGGGAGAAGTTTACGACTTGATTTTAAAATACAAACTCTTTATCGTGGCCTCGGCCGTTATGCCGATTGAACATAATCTACTCGCACCGCACGAAGCCACCCTTGATGATATTAAAGTTGTTTATTCCCATCCGCAGGCTCTCTCGCAGTGTAAAGCTTTTTTAGAGGCAAACGGCATCGAAGCGCGACCCTTTGGTAATACCGCTTCCGCTGCCGCCAAAGTGGCCGCCCTACAGGACAAATCGGTAGCCGCTCTCGGTTCCCTCAAATGTGCCGAAGAAACCGGTCTTTCCGTTTTGTTGCCCTCAGTGCAATCCTTCGCCAACAACAAAACTCGCTTTATCGCCCTTTCCAAACGACCAATCCTGCCGCTACAGAATGATAAAATCAGTTTGGTTTTTTCGCTTTCTCACACGGCCGGCTCATTGCAGAAAATTTTAACCCGTTTTTCCTTGCACGGACTCAACCTGACCAAATTAGAATCCCGTGCCGGTAAAAACGGAGATTTTGAGACTCAATTTTATCTGGACTTTTTGGGAAATGTTCGAGAAGAAAAAACACTATTGTTGCTTTCCTCTTTGCAGAGTGAACTTGAGGATTTTTCCTTCCTTGGGAATTATCCGGAAATGAAAGGAGAAAATATCAAATGAAAAAGTTTTTGCGCGAATTTAAAGATTTTATTATGCAAGGAAATGTGATGGATTTTGCCGTCGGCTCTATCATCGCCTTAGCCTTTAAAGACATTGTCACCAGTTTAACCAACGATATCATTTCCCCGATTCTCGGCCTGTTCGGCGGGGTGGATTTCAGTCAATACCGCTTGGTTATCGGTGTCAAAGAGGTGATTGACCCCGTTACCGGTGCCGTTTCCCTCGTCGAAAATTCTATCAATTACGGCTCTTTTATTACCGGTGTCATCAATTTTATCATTATGGGACTGATTATCTTTTGTATGGTAAAATTGGTAGCAAAAATTAGTGAAATCAGTCGAAAACTGACAGCCAAAAAGGCGGAAGAAGAGGATGCACCCGCCGAAGAAAAACCTGAAACCAGCGAGGATATTCTGCGCGATATTCGCACCTTGCTGTCTGAACAGCAAAATAAGAAAAATTAAATTTTCTAAAGGTTGTCTGCCAATGCGGTAGATAACCTTTTGAATGTGACTTTTCAGAAAAAGGGGTAGCTCTCTTTTTTATGAGAAAAGTTTCTCCCCCTTTTTTCTTACCATCAACGGAGGAATTATGTTAAGCGATTCACCAAATCTTTTACCCTTCCGGCGACCGCAAGTTTCCGACTTTTCCACCTTGCAGCGCTTGATGGCCCCTTTTCAAAACGAGAGTATGTCCTGCGAAACCAATCCCATTATCCTATTGCTTTGGAATGCGTTATATCACCAAAAAATTGCGATAGAGGAGGATATGTTGTTTATTTCGCTGGGCGAAACCGAACCTCTTTTTTTTCTGCCGATTGCCGCCGATATGGAAAAGGCAATTGCCCGTTTGAGAGACCACACAAAAAAAGTGGGAATTCGACTTCGTTTTTTATCGGCCGAGGGGGATCGTCTGCAGCGATTTCTCGCACGGTTTGGAAAGGAATTCACCCAAACCGAAAACCGTAACGATTTTGAGTATATTTACCGTAGTGACGCCTTAGTGACCTTAACGGGGAAGAAGTTTCATTCCAAAAGAAATCACATTTCCGCCTTTTCCCGTCGCTATGCTTGGGAGTATGAGGCTTTGAGTGTCGAAAATATTGTCGATTTCATCGATGTTTCCAATCGTTGGCTCACTTCATACGAGCAAGAAAATGGGCCGAGTGAAGGTCTGCGTGTCGAGAACAAAGCCATTCAAACCCTTCTGCCCCACTTTGATTCGCTGGGTATTCGGGGCGGACTGATTCGATTAAATGGGCAGGGTATCGCCTTCACCTTCGGCTCACCGGTCAACGACCGTGTTTTCGATATTCATATTGAAAAAGCACTACCGGAGTATCGCACAGCTTACACCGTTATCAATCGCGCCTTTGCAGAACAAATTTCAACCGATTTTTCCCTCATTAACCGCGAAGAGGATATGGGTTTGGAAGGGCTGCGCCGCGCGAAACTCTCCTATCATCCTGAATTTTTGCTGAAGAAATATCTTTTGGAGGAGAACAAACCGGAATGAACCCCTTTTATGACCTCTATATAACCTGCTTTCCCGAGGATTCCCCAGCCGATGCCAAACACCTGTTTACCTCGGTGTTCTCCAAAGCGACTTTGGTCGCCGAACAACAAAGCAACCGCCCCATCGCTATGCTTTATTTGATGGATTGCGAACTCGTCGATGGGGAAAATCGCTATCCGGTTTATTATTTATACGCCGCTTGCACTCACCCCGACTACCGCAAGCAAGGCTGGATGCGTCACCTGTTAGAGAGAGCAAAAGAAACAGCTCGTCAAAACGACAAAAAAGCCATTTTCTTAAAACCGGCTCAGCCGTCGCTGTTTCATTTTTATCAAAAATCAAACTTCACCCCTTATTTTTCGGTGGGAAAATGGTGTGGTACCGCCCAAAATTTCACCAATCTTTGCCAAAAGGCCGGCCTTTCATTTGATTCTTTTTTTTCGTCTTGTTCGTCCGAAGAATGGCTTTCCTTTCGCCGACGTTTGTTATCCGAATCGGGATGCCGTTATGTCGATTACCCAACCGATTTGTTTTTGGGTGCCACGGCCGACTGCCATTTTATAGGAAACCATACCCTTGGGATTGCCTATGAAATACGCGAGAATTTGCTTTTTGTGAAAGAGGCCCTTTGTCGCAGCGGAAAAGAAAGAGAATTGCTTTCTCTGGTCCGGCTTCTTCTTACCCAAAGCAAATGCTCGTTATTAGAATTGCGTTTACCCACGCCTCTTTCCGCCCATTTGCCCGTGGAATTTACAATCTCCCCCGAACCCTTTAGCGTATTATGGACTACCGAGGATATACCGCAATCCGCCGCTCTGGTTCCGTATCACGGCTTTGCTTTCGACTAAAACCTTGAATATCGAACAAAACACCCGCTTTTTCAAGCATTTTTTTAAGATAGCATTATTCGTGAGGTTTTATCTTAGATATAAACAAATTCCTTCAAACGAACAATGGGTTTGTTTCTGCCATTACCGGATTGGGCAGAAGCCACATCCAACGAACAAAAAAAGAAGACTCGTTTTTCCAATCGAGTCTTCTTTTTTTGTTTCAATTCTACGATGCTGTCAAACGTCTGTGCGAGATTTTTTAAAACTCCTTGCCCGGGGCGAGATATCCTAAAAGAAAGGGTATAGAAATTTATCGGTTTCAGTGATATTTTATTCACTGCCAAAACGCACAAAGCGAATCACTCTTGCTGTCAGAAAACATCGCTGCCATGCAATATCGTTGCATAATAAATAACAACTTTTGAAGATATACGTTAAAAGGTTTTCCAAAAACAAAAACGGGGATTTTTGATATTTCGCCAAAGGTCGCACATACTATCATAAAAAGAAAGGAATAAATAGATTATGGATTTTTTCTTAGACCTTTTGTATGCCTTTTTGGTGGGCGGTGGGTTTTGCCTTGTCGGACAAATCCTCATCGACTACACCAAACTCACTCCGGCCCGTATTTTAGTAGGATATGTAGTAGCCGGTGTGATATTAACCGCTCTTAACCTTTACGACCCCCTGGTAGAATTCGCCAATGCAGGTGCCACCGTACCCCTTACCGGTTTCGGCTATTCCTTAGCCGTTGGAGTAGAAAAGGCGGTATTAGAGTATGGCTTGATCGGAGCGCTTTCGGGCGGACTAACCGCCACATCGGCCGGCATTGCAGCGGCCCTTATCTTTGGCTTTTTAGGCGCCTTGATTTCCAAACCAAGCAAGCGAAGTTACTAAATGTTTCACGTGAAACATTTTTTGCAAAAACTTGGTCGGTTGGTGTTTACTTTTTCGGGGAAAATTGTTATAATATAGATACCATTTTAGTAATCGCGCCCCCTTTGGGGGCGTTTTCAGCCGAATAAGGGAAAAAGGAGAATTGTTTTGGGTAAAATCATTGCGATTGTTAACCAAAAAGGCGGCGTGGGAAAAACAACCACTTCGGTCAACCTCACCGCCGGTCTTGGCCTTCTGGGAAAAAAAGTGCTTTTGGTGGATATGGACCCGCAAGGCAACTCAACCAGTGGATTTGGTATTCATAAAAAAGCGGTCAACGGTTCCTCGTATGAGTTGATTTTGGGCGAGGCTACGGCAAACGATGTTCGCATTAAAACCAAATTCGACGGGGTGGATATCATTCCCTCGTCAATGGATCTGGCCGGTGCGGAAATTGAACTGACCACATTGGATGACCGCGAATCCCGCTTGAAAAAAAGTCTTTCGTTTGTGCGAGAAGAGTACGATTACATATTGATCGACTGCCCTCCCTCGTTGGGCCTAATCACGCTAAATGCAATGGTTGCAACCGATACCTTCTTGGTGCCGATTCAATGCGAATATTTCGCCTTGGAAGGGCTTTCCCAACTAATTTCAACCATGCGGCAGGTTAAACGACGCTACAACCCCACCCTGGAGGTAGAGGGGGTTTTGCTAACGATGTATGATGGGCGCCTGAATCTCACGCAACAAGTGGTAAGTGAAATTAAAAAGTTTTTCGGTAAAAAATTATATCACTCCGTCATCACCCGTTCGGTTCGCCTTTCGGAAGCGCCGAGTTACGGGCTTCCCATTCAATACTACGACCCGCGCGGCAAAGGGGCAGATTGCTATAACGCTCTGGCCGCCGAATTTATTAAGCGAAATAAATAAATCTGCCTTTGGAAAGGAGAATTCTCGAATGGCTATAAAAAAAAGCGGCCTTGGCCGCGGATTAGACTCCCTTTTTTCCGAAAACGCCAGCGACGATAACAGCGCGATTGAACTGCGCCTTTCGGAACTCGAACCCAATAAAGATCAACCCCGTGTTCATTTCGATGAGTCAGCCTTACAAGAATTGGCCGACAGTATTGCCACCCACGGATTGTTGCAACCCATTGTGGTGCGTCCCATGTTGGGGGGCAGCTACCAAATCGTTGCCGGTGAACGACGTTGGCGCGCTTGTCGGATGGCGGGATTAACCCGTGTTCCCGTAATTGTAAAAGAGTTGGACGATAAGCAAACAATGGAATTGGCCTTAATTGAAAACCTGCAACGGCGGGATCTAAACCCCGTGGAAGAGGCCAACGGCTATTCCCGTTTGATCCAAGATTTCAATTTAACTCAAGAGCAGGTTTCGGAACGGGTGGGAAAATCCCGAACCACCGTAACCAATGCCCTGCGCCTGTTACATTTGCCGGAAGATATATTAAATGCTTTGGCGGAAAACAAAATTTCCGCCGGACATGCCCGTGCTCTGCTTTCCTTCACCGACCCGACAAAGCAAGACGAAGCCTACATAGCTGCCTTGGAAGGTGCTTCGGTACGGCAAATCGAAGCCTGGTCTAAAGCCGAAAAAAGAGAAAAAATTCCCCAAAAGGAAACCAAGGTTGACACCTTTTTCCGCGAAGTGGAATTGGCCCTTAAAAACGAACTTCATCGCCGCGTGGTTATCAAATCGGGCAAAGACGGAAAAGGCACCATCACCTTAGAATTTTACAATAAAGAAGAGTTAACCGAATTGGCCGGTAAAATTGCCGGAAAATAATGTTTCACGTGAAACATTTCCCGAAAAAGGAGAAAATGCTATGACAACCGATACTATTGCCGCCATCGCTACCCCGCTTGGAGAGGGGGGGATTTCGGCCATTCGTATTTCAGGCAAGGACGCTTTTGCCATTGCCGATCGCATTTTCCGTTCCGCTTCGGGGGAAAGATTGGCTGAAAAAAAAGGCTACACCGCCGCCTTTGGACACGTCTATGACGCGGAAACCTTGTTGGATGAGGCCGTTGCGCTGGTCTTTCGCGCGCCAAAAAGTTACACAGGTGAGGATACCGTAGAACTTTCGGTTCACGGCGGAATCTACCTCATCCGTCGTCTGCTCCGAGCGGCCGTTACAGCCGGCGCCCGCGTATCCGAGGGGGGCGAATTTACCAAACGTGCCTTTTTAAACGGCAAAATGGGACTAACGGAAGCCGAATCGGTTATGCAGCTCATCGCTGCCGGAGGGGAACAAGCTCTGCAACTTGCCACGAAAAATAAAAGCGGGGCTCTTTCGAAGAAAATCCAGTCTTTAACCAATAAATTACTCTATTTGGTAAGTCAAATTTCGGTTTTTTCCGATTTTCCCGAAGATGAAACGCTTTGCCTTTCGACCGAGGATTTTCTTTTCTCCTTACAAGAAATCAAAAAAGAACTAACACTTCTTTTGCAAAGTTATGACAGCGGACGTCTGATCACCGGGGGCATTAACACCGTTATCGTCGGCAGTCCCAATGCGGGCAAATCCACCCTGATGAATATGCTTTCCAAAACCGAACGTTCGATTGTCACCCCCATTGCCGGCACCACTCGTGATGTAATTGAACAAGCTGCCACGGTTGGTGATTATACCCTGCTTTTGGCCGATACTGCCGGCATTCATCAAACCGAGGATACCGTGGAGCAAATTGGCATTCGGGTGGCCTTAGACCGTTTAGAAACAGCCGATCTGTGTTTGGCGGTGTTTGATTCTTCCGTTTCCGTCACACAAGACGATAAAGACTTGTTGGCCCGTTTGCCCCTTAACAAAACACTTTTGGTGCTCAACAAAAACGACCTTTCACCGGCCGACGAATCCTTTTTTGCCGACACCGGTTTTCCCTATGTTCGTATCAGCGCCCGCACCGGCCACGGCGAAGAAGACTTGGTGGCCGCCATTGCCGACTTACTGCATCTTAATAAATTGGACCAAAATGCCGAAGTATTAAGCAACGAGCGACAATATAACACCGTACTAAGGGCCGATATTTCGATCAAAGAGGCGATTACCGCCTTGGAACAAGGGGTCACCCTTGATGCCGTCGGCATTTTAATCGACGATGCGCTCTCGGCCTTGTTGGAACTCGACGGCAAGCGCATTACCACCGAAGTGGCCGACGAAGTTTTTCGCAATTTCTGCGTAGGAAAATAACCCTGTTTTTTAATCAACCTTTCAAGAAAGAAGAATGGCTTTTGAAAACCTATTTTGCAAAACGTGTTGAAGTAGCGGTTATCGGTGCCGGGCATGGCGGAATTGAGGCTGCCTTGGCCGCCGCCCGACTGGGAGCCGATACCCTTTGTTTTACCATCAATTTAGACTGGGTGGGAAATCTACCCTGCAATCCCTCCATTGGCGGCACTGCCAAGGGGCATTTGGTTCGCGAAATTGATGCCTTGGGTGGTGAAATGGGCAAAGCCGCCGACGCCACAACTTTACAAAGCCGTATGCTCAACCGCGGGAAAGGGCCGGCCGTACATAGTCTGCGCACCCAGATTGACCGCCGCGACTATTCTTCGTATATGAAACACGTCCTGGAAACCCAAAAAAATCTTCTTATCAAACAAGCCGAAGTGGTTTCATTAGTCAAACAGGGAGAAGAATGGTTGCTGACCACCTCTTTGGGAGCGGAATATGTGGCCAAAAGTGTGGTACTGGCCACCGGAACCTTTTTAAAAGGGCGCATTTTTGTAGGCGAAGTTAATTACGAGGGTGGTCCCGACGGCACCTTTGCCGCCACCAAACTCTCGGATTCCCTGCTTGCCCTTGGGTTGCCCTTGCGCCGTTTTAAAACCGGAACGCCGGCAAGAGTATTAAAAAGCAGTATTGATTTTTCTTCCCTTGAGGTGCAAGAGGGGGATGAAAAAGTGGTTCCCTTTAGTTTTACCACCGAGCATCCGCCAAAAAATGAAGTTTGTTGTCACATCGCCTACACCAACGATCAAACCAAAGAAATTATTTTACAAAATCTAGACCGTTCTCCACTTTACGGTGGTGTAATTGAGGGGGTCGGGCCTCGCTATTGTCCCAGTATTGAGGATAAAATAGTCCGTTTTGCCGACAAAAAAAGGCATCAACTTTTCATTGAACCCTGCGGCAAAAACACCGAAGAAATGTACCTGCAAGGGATGTCTTCCTCTTTGCCGGAGGAGGTACAGGTTCAATTTTACCGCACCATAAAGGGATTAGAACAGGTCGAAATAATGCGACCGGCCTACGCCATAGAGTACGACTGTATCAACCCTTGTTGTTTATTCCCCACTTTAGAGGTAAAAGAACACAAAGGCTTGTTCGGTGCTGGTCAATTCAACGGTTCTTCGGGATATGAAGAAGCCGCCGCCCAAGGGTTAGTAGCCGGTATTAATGCCGCTCGCCACGCCAAAAAACAGAATTTGTTTCATCTGCCGCGCTCCGGCTCTTATATTGGTACCTTAATTGACGACCTGGTTACCAAAGGATGTTCCGACCCCTACCGCATGATGACTTCTCGCTCGGAATATCGCTTGATTTTAAGGCAAAATAATGCCGATGAGCGTCTGACTCCTGAGGGATACCGACTGGGTTTGATTGGGGAAAAAAGATATCAAACCTTTTTACAGATGCTACAAACCAAAAAACAAGAAATAGAGCGCTTAGAAAACACTTTTCTTTCTCCCACCGAAGAACTCAATTTCTTTTTAACCAAAAAAGGAACGGCACCGATAACCACCGGCGTTCGTTTGGCGGATTTGATTCGACGCCCACAAATTGGGTATGACGAGCTGGCCGAGTTTGACAAAAATCGCCCACATTTAAGCGAAGAATTAGCCGATAAAGTTGAAACAGAAATTAAATACAGCGGCTATATCAAACGGCAAATGTCGGCCGTTCAAGAAATGCACCGAATGGAAGGAACTGAATTGGCCGCCGATACCCCTTACGATGAAATTGATGGCTTACGATTAGAAGCCAAAGAAAAATTAAGCAAAATAAAACCGCTAAGTATCGGCCAAGCCATGGGCATTTCCGGGGTGAGCCCCGCCGATATTTCGGTCTTAATTATCTGGTTGCAAAAGAAAGGAATCAAGCATGCCTAATTTTGATTTTTCTCCCTTTGTTGCCTTTGCCGAAGAACACAAAATCTTCCTGCCCACACAGGCAATAGAACAATTAAACCTATATGGGGAACTTTTATTGCAGTGGAACGAAAAAATCAATCTTACCGCCATCACCGAGAAAAAAGAAATTGTAGAAAAACATTTTATGGACAGTGCCTCTCTACTAACAAAATTTTCTCCCCAAAAAGAAAAAACCTTATTGGATGTCGGCACCGGTGCCGGCTTTCCCGGTTTGGTTTTGAAAATTCTCTGCCCCCATTTATCCGTTACCCTTTTGGATGGCCATGCCAAACGCTTTTTATTTTTAAAAGATGTTGAGCAAGCTTTGGGCATTCAAACCACCCATTTGCACGCCCGTGCAGAACTGCTCTCCAAAGAGAAAAAATATCGCGAATCCTTTGATATTGTCACGGCTCGAGCGGTGGCCTCTTTGCCACAACTGGCCGAATATTGTCTGCCTTTTGTGAAGGTAGGTGGCAGTTTTTTGGCTATGAAAGGACCCGGTGCGAAGGAGGAGGGAAAAGCTGCCGAATCGGCTCTTTCTTTATTGGGCGGTTCTTCCCCACAATACGATATGGTTTCCCTACCCAGCGACCAATCGCGCGTAATTGTTATGGTAAAAAAAATCGCCTCTACTCCTCCAAAATATCCTCGTGCCTCAGGTCAAATTAAGAAAAAACCCCTGTAAAAAAATTAAAAATTACCGAAAAGGCAGGCCAAGTAACCTAACCCGTTACTTGGCCTTTTTATCTTGTTTTATTATTCGAAAGAGATTTTATTTTGGTTTTTTAAAACCAAGGTATATGCCGTCTCTTCTTTCTCTTCCCGTTTCACAAAACGGGCGGGAATTCCATTTTTTTCTAATGTTTCTGCCATTCTTTTTAAACTGTTTAATACCAACAAGTCATCGGCTAAAAAAGCCGTTTTTGTTGGTTCTTTTTTTGGGGTGAGAATTTCCTTTACATACAACACTGCCTGTTCGGGTGAAAGTCGTTTAAGAACAATATCATTCAGTGCTTCTTTTCTTTTTTCTAACGATAACTGCAAAAAAAGAAAAATAAAATCGGTAGAAAAAGAGTGGTGTATTACAACCTGTCTCTCCACGGGCGTGAGTTTTAAAATATCTAGTTTTTTGGCTATTTTTTTGGTGGAAACTCCACACTGTTCTGCCAGTTCAAATAAGGTCATTCTTCCTTTTTTGAGTAAACAATTTACTGCCACAGCCGTTTCGTAGCAGGTAAAAGGCTCCCTCATTTCATCCAAACAAAACCGCGCCAATTCGGCCTCTACATCGGTCAAAGAAAGTAATAGGGCGGGAACTTTTTTTACCTTCAAATAGGAAAGAGCACAAAGGCGTCGAAAACCCGAAACCAATAAATACCGTTTGGGGTCATTTATATTGCGACGCAACAATAGGGGGACAAAAAGACCATTTTTTCGTATATTATTTGCCAGTGCAATTATTTTTTCTTCCTCGGTTTCACTACGATATACTGTATTCGGCAGGTCTATTTGTTGACACTCGATTTGTAATATTTTTTGTGTAATAAAAGGGCTTTTAATTTCCATCGGTAACCTTTTTTCCTTTTCCTTTAATGAATCACTAAATATTGTGAATTTATGATAACAAAACCACAATATTTTGTCAACGTGTTAAAAAAAGGTCTTTCTGTCGATTGGTTTCGAAAAAAAGAAAAGAAGAGAAACGAAACCCTTAAAAAAGAAAAAATAAGGGTTTTGAAAAAAGGAACCTTCCTTCCTCTTTTTTCGGTGAAAAACGTGAATAATGGTTGAATTTTTTCTTGTTTTATGATAAAATAAAGGTGATTTATGAAGAAAAAATTTTTTCCTATTTATCCACCAAAAAAGTACAATAAATGCGACAAAAGAAAGGATGAAAAAAATGCAAATCGAATCCATTCAAGATGTTTGGAAAGCCGTTTGCGACGAATGTATTAAAAAGGGATATATTACTGAAATTGCCTATGGTGTGTGGTTTGTTGACATTATTCCTATTGAAATAAAAAATGGAAAAATGATTGCTTCTATTTATTCCAGTTATAAAAAAGGTATTTTAGAGGCCAATTTTAAAAACTACATTGAAATGGCCTTGAAAGATATTATTGGTATTCCAATGGAATTTGAATTATTGTTATCGGATGAAGATGGCAGTTTGGTTGGTTCAACCCCTGCACCGCTTCACGAAAATGATTCTTTTGAATCTAATTTTACCTTTGAAAACTTCATTGTAGGAGCATCCAATCGTTTTGCTCACGCCGCCGCTATGGCTGTTTCAGATAGTGAAATTTCCATTACCAATTACAATCCATTGGTTATTTACGGAAATTCCGGTGTAGGAAAAACCCATTTATTATTGGCCATAAAAAATCATATTTCTAAAAAATATCCCTATAAAAAAATCGAGTATATACGTGGGGAAGATTTTACCAATAATATGATCAAAGCACTGCAAGAGGGACGCATTGGTACCAACTCAATAGAAGACTTCCGTAATCGCTTTCGCAATGTAGATGTTTTGTTGATGGATGACATTCATTTTATTGCCGGAAAAGATTCAACGCAAGAAGAATTTTTTAATACTTTTAACACCCTCTATCAAGAAAATAAACAAATCGTTGTCACCTGCGACCGTCCTCCAAAAGATATCAAAACCTTAGAAGAACGAATTCGCTCCCGTTTGGAGGGAGGCATGATGGCCGATATTACTCCTCCCGATTTTGAAACTCGCGTTGGAATTATTAAAACAAAAGCAAATTTATTACAACTAAATTTAGAAGATAATATTGTCTTTTACATTGCCGAACATATCAAAATGAATACACGCCAATTAGAAGGTGTGGTTAAAAAACTTCACGCCTTTGTTTCCTTGCAAAACAAAACACCGAGTATTTCAGTAGTGCAGGGATTCATTCGTGAAGTAATTACCGATAACACCCCCGAACCCATTAAGGTCGAAGAAATTGTATTTCAAGTTTCTAAAACCTTTTCGGTTTCGGAAAAAGATATTATTTCCAAACGGAAAACGGCGGCCGTTGCCTTTGCCCGTCAGGTTGCTATGTATATTGCTCGCGAAACTACCGAACTTTCCTACAAAGCGATTGGCGAAAGTTTTGGTAAAGACCATACCACCGTTTTATACAACGTACAAAAAATTGAAGAGCATTTGAAAAATAATCCCTTTGATAAAGAACTGGTGGAGGATATTATTAAAAACCTAAAAAGCGAATAAAATTTTACTTTTTGTAATAAAAACAAAAAAAGTTTTCCACCTTTTTCTCGTTATCCTTTTTCCAATTATCCACACCTTGGTGGATAACAATTTTAACTTCTATTTATCCCCTTTTTGTCCCATTTTTTCTTTTTCCTTTTTGGGATGAAAAAAACCTTTATTTTATTGGCTTTGTTACACTTTTCCACCCTATCCACCCCTTATACTGTTACTTCTATAAATAATAAAAATAAAAAAAACAAAAAATCAATTTTTTTAAGTAAGGTGAATCATATGAAAATTTCGGTTTATCGTGAACAACTTGCCGAAGCCATTTCAAATTTACAACGAGCAGTGACACCCCGTTCCTCTCTGCCTATTTTAGAAGGTGTATTATTATCGGCCGAAGTTGGAAAATTAACCCTTATGGCTTATAATATGGAAATCAGTATGAAAAAGGAAATTCCCATTACCTGCGAAAAAGAAGGGGATATTGTTATCAGCGCCAAAATTCTTTTTGACATTATTCGCAAGGTAAAGGGAGAAATCATTGAAATTGAAGTAGATGAACGATTGGTTTGCCATATTCGCTGTGGTCTTTCTACTTTTGATATTATGGGAATGGATTCTATTGATTTTCCCGAAATGCCAAATGTGGCCGAAAATGACCGCATTGTTATTTCATCGGAACTTTTAAGAGATATGGTGCGTCAAACAGTGTTTGCAGCTTCACAGATAGAAGGACCTCGTCCGGTGTTGACCGGTATTAATTTTGAAATAAATGGAAATGAAATTAAGTTGGTAGCTATTGACGGTAACCGTATGGCTATTCGCAAGGCAAAAATAAAAAACGAAGGAAATTTAAACTTTATTGTTTCGGGCCGTGCTATTGGAGAAGCGGTAAAAATCATTGGTGAAAAGGATGAAGATATCATCATCCGCATAGGAAGCCGAAACATTAGTTTTGATATTGACGGATATGTAATGACCTCTCGTTTATTGGATGGTAAATACATTGAATATAATCGCTCCATTCCTGAAAAATTCCAACAAGAAATAAAAATAAATGTTCCCCAAGTTATTGAAATTTTGGAACGTATTTCCCTTGTCATAGTCAACGATCAAACCAAAAGTCCTATTCGTTGCAGTGTGGAAAAAGATAAGATTGTTTTCACCTGTTCTTCTGCGGTGGGTAGAGCAACTGATTTTTATTCCACCTTTTTGGATGGAAATGAGTTTGAAATCGGCTTTAATAGTAAATTTTTATTAGATGCCTTAAAAGCCACCGAAAGTGAGGAGGTAAGGATTCGATTTAACGGTTCGGCAGCGGCCGCCGTTCTCACACCCGTAAATGGGGAAGAGTTTATTTATCTGGTCTTACCGATGATTTTAAAATGAGAAAAGAAATAGTAATTACCACAGATTATATTAAGTTGGATAGCTTTTTAAAATTGGCGGCCTTAGTTTCCACCGGTGGCCACGCAAAAATGGTTATAACCGGCGGTGAAGTGAAGGTTAATGGTCAAGTTTGTTTGATGCGCGGCAAAAAGCTTCGTGCAGGAGATATTGTTTTCTTTGAAGGAAACGAATATATAGTTAAGATATGATAATTAAGGAATTACAGTGTCAACAGTTTCGAAATTTTGAAACCATTACCTTCACCCCAATAGAAGGAATCAATGTTATTTACGGTGACAATGCACAGGGAAAAACCAATTTGTTAGAGGCAATCTGGTTGTTTTGCGGTGCCAAAAGTTTTCGCGGGGCAAAGGATAGTGAGTTGAAAAAACACGGCTGTAAAAAAACCGTAAATTCTTGTGATTTTGTATTTGGCGGGGTGGAAAGAAACGCCAAAATTATAATCGAAGAAAAGAGAAAGGCCGAACTTTCCGGAAAAATGCTTTCCTCTGCGGCTGCCTTGGCGGGTAACTTTTATGCCATTGTTTTTTCCCCCATTGATTTAAATTTGATAAACGATGGACCTGCCGTTCGTCGTCGCTTTTTGGATACCGCCATCGGGCAAATTCATCCGTTATACAATGAAAAATTGAGGAGATATACCAAAGCAGTCGCACAACGAAACATCTTACTGCGTGATATAAGAATGCACCCTGATTTAGAAGGGTTGCTAGACGATTTTGAAGCACCTTTGGTATCGTTGGCGAGAGAAATTATAAAATATCGTCTGCGGTATGTAGAAATTTTAAAGGAATCGGCATTAGAACTTTACGGAGGAATTTCGGGAAAAAAAGAGGTGTTAAACTTGCAATATCTTTCCAAAATTCCGGCCGATGCTACCGAACAAGAAGTTTCTTTTCTTTTGAAGCAGTCTCGCCGGGAGGATATATTTACCGGAAATACCTCTATAGGGCCACACCGTGACGATTTGGAACTGTTGTTAAATGGAGAACTGTTAAAAAGTTTCGGTAGTCAAGGACAACGGCGGAGTGTTTCGCTTGCCCTGAAACTTTCCGAGGCATGGGTGCTGAAAAAAATTACCGGCGAATATCCTGTTGCCCTATTGGACGATGTGATGAGCGAATTAGATCAAAGCCGTCAAGATTTTATTTTAAATCATATTCAGGATTGGCAGGTTTTTATCTCTTGTTGCGATCCCGATAATATAAAAGGATTAAAAAAAGGTGCGGTATATCGTATGGAAGGAGGAAGGATCTGTGATAAAAAAATACGATAGATACGTATCGTATTAAAAATATACACAGAGTAAATATGTTTCTTCATTTAGGACAGGAAACGGTGGTCAAAACCGATGAAATTATCGGTATTTTTGATATGGATACCAGTACGGTTCAAAAAAGTACGAGAGATTATTTAAGTCGTGCTGAAAAAAAAGGCGAAGTAATTACGATTACTTACGAATTGCCCAAAACCTTTGTGGTGGTAAATCCCAAAAAAAAGAGAGAAAGAAAAGTGTATATTTCACAACTTTCTTCTTCCACGTTGCATAAACGAAACAATTTTCAATATTCCCTTTTAAAAAACAGCAAAAATCACAGAAACGGAGAACAATTATGAGTACGAATGTGGAGATTAACACACCGGTAAATGAAAATTACGATGAAAATTCCATTCAGGTGTTGGAAGGGCTGGATGCCGTTCGAAAAAGACCGGGTATGTACATCGGTTCGACGGGTGAACGCGGTCTGCACCATTTGGTTTATGAAATTGTAGATAATTCCATTGATGAAGCATTAGCAGGATATTGTAATAAAATCACGGTTAATATTCTGGATGACGGTGTGATTGAAGTTTCGGATAACGGACGAGGAATTCCGGTTGGTATCAATGCAAAAACCGGTTTGCCTTCGGTTACGGTCGTATTTACCATTTTACACGCCGGCGGAAAATTCGGCGGGAACGGATATAAAGTATCGGGGGGGCTGCATGGCGTAGGAGCCTCGGTTGTAAATGCCTTATCCTCTTGGTTAGAGGTTGAGGTTAAAGATGGTACTCATATTTATAAACAACGCTTTGAAAAGGGAAATATTGTTTCGGATTTGGAAATCATAGGAGATACCACAGAAACCGGTACGCGGGTTACCTTTAAACCCGATCCCACCATTTTCACCGATACTACCACCTATGATTACGATACCTTGCTTCTTCGTTTGCGCGAACAGGCCTTTTTGAATGCCGGCATTCGCGTCGTGTTAACCGATAAACGTACCGGTATGGATGAACGAACCAATGATTTGTATTTTGAGGGAGGTATTCGCACTTATGTGGAATATTTGCTTGAAAAAACCGGAAAAGAACGCATTATTGATGACGTGATTTATTTGGCAGGCAGTAAAGGGGATTCCAATGTTGAAATTGCCTTGATTTGGAGTACCAGTTACAGCAGCAATATCATCAGTTTCGCCAATACCATTCATACGGTGGACGGCGGTACTCACGAAACCGGTTTCAAAACTTCGTTGACCGCCACCATCAACGATTACGGTTTGCGCTTTAAATATTTAAAAGACAGCGACAGTAAGCCTTCGACGGTGGATATTTGCGAAGGAATTACCGCCGTGGTTAGTGTCAAATTGGTTGACGCCCAATTTGAAAGCCAAACCAAAGCAAAATTAGGTAATACGGATATTGGCAGGTTGGTGCGATCCATTGTGAAAGAAAAACTCGGCCAATTTTTGGAAGAAAATCCTTCGCAGGCGAAGATTATTATGGAAAAATCCATCGCCTCCTCCAATGCGCGGGAGGCGGCGCAAAAAGCCCTTGCGGCTACCAGAAGCAAATCTACGCTTGGTGGTCGTACCCGTATGCCTGAAAAATTAACCGATTGCATTTCGGATGATCCCAGTAAAACCGAACTTTTCATTGTCGAGGGAGATTCGGCCGGCGGTTCAGCAGTAGAGGGACGTAACTCTACTTATCAAGCGATTTTACCGCTTTGGGGAAAAATGCTTAATGTGGAAAAAGCCCGCGCCGACCGTGTTTACGGCAACGATAAATTAACCCCCGTTGTCATTGCATTGGGAACGGGCATTGCCGATAATTTTGATATCAGCAAATTGCGGTATGATAAAATTGTGATTATGGCCGATGCCGATGTGGACGGTTCTCACATTCGTACCCTACTTTTAACCTTCTTCTTCCGCTATATGCCGGAACTGATTGAAACGGGGCATATCTACTTGGCGCAACCGCCTTTGTTCCGCGTTTCTAAGGGAAAACAACATTTTGATTTGTTTACCGATGAAGAAAAAGAAAAGTGCATCGAAGAACTCGGCGGCAACGTTGATGTACAACGCTATAAGGGTCTTGGTGAAATGAATCCCGAACAGCTATGGGAAACCACTTTGGACCCGGAACGTCGCACGTTACTTCGCGTGAGCATTGAGGATGCCGTTGTGGCCGATGCCACCTTCTCGATGTTAATGGGAGAAGAGGTAGAACCCAGACGTCGCTTTATTGAAGAAAACGCCGTTTTTGCAACCGATTTGGATATTTAAGAAAGGGGGAGAGAAACGATGGCAAGAAAGGAAAAAGAAACTGTAATTTGGCCGGAGGATGAAATGACAACCATTCGACCGGTTGAAATTGTCGACGAAGTGCGTAGTAGTATGTTGCAATACTCTATGTCTGTTCTGGTTGGCCGTGCTCTTCCCGATGTGCGGGACGGATTAAAACCGGTACACCGTCGTATTTTGTATACGATGTATGAAAACGGGCTTACCCCCGAAAAACAGTACCGCAAGTGCGCCGATACGGTCGGTGCTGTGTTGGGTCGTTATCATCCCCATGGGGATGCTTCGGTTTACGATGCAATGGTTCGTATGGCGCAAGATTTTTCTCTGCGCTATCCGTTGATTGACGGTCACGGCAATTTTGGTAATATTGATGGTTATCCTGCTGCTGCCTATCGTTATACCGAATCCAAGATGAATCGTCTTTCTTTGAATATGTTGGACGATATTGATAAGGACACGGTAGATTTCGTTCCCAACTATGACGATCGTTTAAAAGAACCATCGGTGTTGCCGGTGCGTTTTCCGCAACTGTTGGTTAATGGTTCTTCGGGCATTGCGGTTGGTATGGCCACCGAAATTCCCCCTCACAATTTGGGAGAAGTTATTGATGGGATGTGTTGTTTGATTGACAATCCCGATGCTCAACTGGCCGATTTGTGCGAGCATATTAAAGGTCCCGATTTTCCGACCGGCGGTATCATCATGGGTCGCGCCGGCATCCGTGCCGCCTATGCAACCGGCCGCGGAAAGATTATTGTGCGCGGCAAGGCCGAAATTGAGGAAACCAAAAACGGAAAATTCCGTATTGTAATTACTGAAATTCCTTATAAAGTACGTAAAAAGGATTTGGTCAAACACATCTACGACTTGGCCTCGGAAAAGAAAATAGAAGGCATTGAAGATGTGGTCGACTATTCCTCCAAACGAGACGGCGGAATTCGTATTATCGTCGATATCAAGCGGGACGCCAGTCCCCAGGTGGTTTTGAACAAGCTTTATTCCTATACCTCATTGCAAACTACCTTTGGTGCGATTTTATTGGCTATTGTCAATGGTAAGCCACAGATTTTAACCTTAAAAGAATTGTTGCAAAATGCTATCGATTTTCAGTATGATATCATTTACCGTCGTACCGCGTTCGATAAACGCAAGGCCGAAGAAAGAGCACACATTTTAAAGGGTTTAAAAATCGCTTTAGATTTTATTGACGAGGTTATTTCGATTATTCGCAACAGCAAAACGATTCCCGAAAGCAAAACGGCCTTGATGGAACGTTTTGGTTTGGATGAAATTCAGTCTACCGCCATTGTTCAAATGCAACTGGGTCGTTTGGCCGGTATGGAAAAACAAAAGATTTTAGACGAATTGCAAGAAAAAATTGAATTTATCAAGGAATGTGAAGAAATTTTATCCAGTCGCGAGCGTATTTTAGAAATCGTTAAGGCCGAAGCACTGAATCTGCGAGACAAATACACCGATGAGCGGCGTACCGATATTTCCGATGTGGCCGGCGAAGTGGATATTGAAGATTTGATTCCAAGAGAGCAATGCGTTTTAACCAAAACCCGTAACGGGTATATTAAAAGAATGCCCTGTGATGAATATGAAGCCCAAAATCGTGGAGGACGCGGCATTCGCGGAATGTCCACCCGCGAGGATGACGTGGTAGAAAATATGTTTACCTGCTTCTCGCACGATTGGGTGATGATGTTTAGTAATATGGGCAAGGCCTATCGGATGAAGGCTTATGAAATTCCCGAGGGAAGTCGTACCGCCAAGGGAATGAATATTGTGAATCTTTTGCCTTTACAAGCGGAGGAAAAAATTGTTACCATTCTTGCGGTACCACAAATGGAAGAGGGGCACTTTATCTGTATGGGCACAAAGGGCGGTATCATCAAACGTACTCCGCTGGAAGCCTTTAAAAACATTCGCAAAAACGGCTTGATCGCTCTTTCGATTGATGAACAAGATGAACTTTCTTTCGTAAAATTAACCGATGGCGATTCGGATTTGTTGGTTGCTACCAAAATGGGTAAAGCGATTCGTTTCCACGAAAGTGGCGTTCGTTCTATGGGTCGAACCGCCCGCGGGGTTCGTTCCATTCGCTTGTCCGAGGGGGATACTGTTATCGGTATGATTGTAGCCAAAGAGGGCGACCGTGTATTAACCGTGACCGAAACCGGTTTTGGTCGAATTAGCGAATTGGCGGATTATCGCCTGCAATCTCGCGGAGGAAAGGGTATTATCAACTATCGCACCGCCAAATACGGCGATGTGGCTGCTGTGATTTCGCCCGATGCCGACGATGATTTGATTATGATTTCTTCGAGCGGCATTATCATTCGTATTCATTTGGGCGAACTCAATGTTTACCGTCGTCCCGGCAAGGGGGTTAAGGTAATGCGCATTGAAGAGGGAGTAAAACTCTTGACCGTGGTGGCCACCCCCCATGACGAAGAAGAGGTCACCGACCATCCCGATGCGCCGGATGCCGAAGCGGAGGATATTGGTGATGCCGAGGAACTTGCTGCCGAAGAGATGGAGGAGACCGAAACTTTTTCGGATGAAATTGAGGAATAAAAATGCAATCGGGATTTTATTTTAACAATCAGTCGCTCGCTCTTTATTATGAACGCAAAGCGGTTAAGCGAACAGCCAATCACATTGGGATTGGCCTACTGACCTATTTTTTCATTGGTTACGTGGTGGAAATTGCACTTGTGCTTTTAAGGGGAGAAAAAATGATTTCTCTCTTCCAAAATGCAGCCTTTTTGTTGGCATTAAACTTGGTTTTGTCGCTTTTGGCTATTGCCGGTGCCTCCTTGGTTATGATTAAAACCGAACAACAACCGGTGGAAAAAATAATATCCTTTTCGAAACCCGAAAAGGGCAAGCGACTTTCTTCGGTGATGGCGGGTTTGGGATTTTGTTTTGTGGCCAATATAGTGGTTTCCTTTTTGCAAAACATTTTCCCATTGGCCGGCGGTGATATTGACCTACCCACCGGATTTTTCGGCTTTCTTCTTTCGGTTTGCTCTGTGGCAATTGCACCCGCTTTGCTGGAAGAGTTTCTTTTCCGCGGTATTATTATGGGTTCGCTTGTCAAATTTGGCAAACCTTTCGCCATTTTCACTTCGGCTTTACTTTTTGGTTTGTTGCATGGCAATTTGGTGCAAATTCCCTTTGCCTTTTTGGTGGGATTGGCGCTTGGTTTTCTGGTAATGGAAACCGGCTCTCTTTGGACCGGCGTTTTGATCCATTTTCTCAATAATCTTTTTTCCGTATTGATACAATATTTGGAAATGGCAGTCGGCCAAGTGGTAGCAAATGCAGTATATATGCTGTTTTTGTTGATTATTTTACTGGTGGGATTCTTTGGCATTTATTTACTTTGTCAAAAAAATCCTAAGGCAATGACCTTTTCGAAAACGCCCCACCAATCGACCACAAAAATGCGGCTTGGTTGGCTGTGTGGCTCGGCCGCTATGATTATTTTCTTTGTGATTGTGGGCCTGAATGTTTTATTGGCGCAGATACAAGGTGCCCTTTCTTAAGGGTTAAAAAGGGGGTGCAGACAAACAATGGACCAAAAATATATGCGCTTGGCTTTGCAAGAGGCAGAGAAAGCTGCCGCCAAAGGAGAGGTCCCCGTCGGTGCGGTGGTGGTGAAAGATGGCGAGGTCTTAGCCGCCGCTCACAATTTGTGCGAGGAAAGAAAAGACCCTACGGCTCACGCCGAATGCTTGGCTTTGCAGCAGGCGGCTGAACGACTGGGCAACTTTCGCCTTAACGGAGCTAGTTTGTATGTCACCTTAGAACCTTGCCCAATGTGTGCCGGCGCCGCTCTGAATGCTCGTGTTAAAGAGGTCGTTTTCGGGGCGTTTGACCCTGTCAAAGGGGCGCTTGGTTCGGTTTGTCATCTCTATGCCGAGAATTTTAAGGGGAAACCCGAAGTCTACAGCGGGGTCGAGGAAAAAGCCGCCCTTGCCCTATTGCAAGATTTTTTTAAAGAGCGCCGTACCAGGGGAAAAAATAAGATTTAAAATAGACGCAATATCGCTTCGACCCATTTTTCTTTGAGGTCGGGGCGATTTGTTTTTTCAAATAAAGCGGCCGAAAGGGTCAATGGGTCAATTTCGTCCAAGGGGGGCGGAAAGGTCAATGATACCGAAAGGCGCAAAAAGGTTTCCAGCGAAAAATACGGTCCGTTTTGGTGAAACATTTTGTAGTCGCTTTTGTCTAAATTTAAAAAGGCGGTATCTTCCGGCAATGTTTTCACGAAAAAAAGCGGGGTTCCGCTTTTTTCCAGTAGACTTTGGCATAAAGCAAGATTGGCCGGTACTCCAATACAAAGAATGCGACCGACAAAAGGGGCAATTGCGCAGAGGTAATCGGGATGCATTTTTCCGGCCGGCGCAATAGTGACGCAGGGCGGCTTTTTTTGCTTGCAATAGCGCAAAAAAGCGGCTAGTAATATCCTTTCACCGAAAGCGTTTGGTGAAAAGGCGCCCTCTTCCAATGAAAAAAAAGGAAAATTCTTTTGGAAAAGTAGTTTTCCGCGGTAGGCCGAAAAATACAACCTATAATGTTCCTTTTTCTTTTTATTTAGGAGTGGCGGAAGCGAAAATAGCGTAAAATCCACGCCTAAATAAGAGAATTTGGTCTGCTGTAAGACGCGAAATCCTCCCCGTTTTTGGCGTACCTTTACTACATAAAACAAAAAATCCCCCTCTTTCTCTTTTAAGAATATGCCGAAAACCGCTTGACATATAATAAAAAAAAGAAAGGTGGTTTTGTGCGATGTTTTTAATACGAAATGGGGACGGCGGTAGTTATGTGGAAATGGTGCAACTGGCCTTGTTGCGGGCAGGTTTTCCACTGGCATTGGATGGTTTGTTTGGGGAAAAAACCAAGAATGCGGTGGTGGCCTTTCAAAAAAGAGAGGGGCTTGTCCCTGACGGCGTGGTCGGCCGAAAAACTTTTTTGCGGCTTCGGCCCTATTTAGTGGGATATATACGGCACACGGTGGTGCCGGGGGATACGGTTTACCGTATTGCAATGCAGTATAACACCCTGCCCGCTTTAATTGAAAACGCGAATCCCGCATTGGTCGATAACAATCTGAGGATAGGTTCTTCTTTGGTGGTGCCCTTTCGCTTTCCATTGGTGGCTACCAATCTTTCGTATAATGCACTATTGACCGAACTGGTTTGTGAGGGACTGGCGGTGCGGTATCCTTTTTTGCGCCTTTCGGTGGTAGGGCGCAGTGTTTTGGGAAGGCCGCTTTGTTTGTTGGAGATGGGAAAAGGAAATAGAAAGGTGTTTGTCAATGCTTCCCACCACGCAAATGAGTGGATAACCACTCCTATGGCGCTTGCTTTTTTGGAGGAATATGCCGTGGCCGTGACCAATGCTACGGAATTCGGCGGACAGAATGCCGAATATCTTTATGATATGACCACCCTTTTTGTGATGCCGATGGTCAATCCCGATGGAGTGGATTTGGTGACCGGTGCGCTGTTAAAAGAATCAACAACCTATTTGGATATTTTGCAGATTGCCAACCGATATCCATTCATTCCTTTTCCCTCGGGGTGGAAAGCGAATGTAAATGGGGTGGATTTAAACCTAAATTACCCGGCCCTTTGGGAAAAGGCAAAAGAGCAAAAATTTGCCGCCGGGTTCACCGAACCCGCCCCGCGGGATTATGTGGGAGAAGCCCCGCTTGACCAACCCGAAAGTCGTGCGGTGGCCGATTTAACCAAACGTATGGATTTCGACCGCACGGTATCCCTTCATACGCAGGGGGAGGAAATTTACTGGAAATTTTTAAATGAGGTTCCGCCAAACGGAATGGCCATTGGGCAAAAAATGGCCCAAGTCAGCGGTTATCGACTGGCCGACCCCGACCCTTATTCGAGTTATGCCGGTTATAAGGATTGGTTTATTCAAGAATATCAGCGTCCCGGTTATACGGTCGAAGCCGGTCGTGGGGTCAACCCATTGCCGATGGCCGACTTTCCTACCTTTTATCCGCCGGTGCGAGGAATTTTAATTACCGCCTTGGCGTACCTGCCGTAAAGAGAAGATTTTACCGCAAAAAAATTCCTTGGAAGAACCTCTTCCAAGGAATTTTTTAGTGGTTTTTTAATTTGCTTTCGCAGTACAAACAGCGGTAGATTTTTTGCTCACGATCTGTAAGCAAAAAGATATGTGGAAGTTCTTGTTCTACCGAGGTAATGCAACGCGGGTTTTTGCATCGCGCAACATTTTCGATGCGGGCGGGTAATTCTAAGTGGCATTTGTCCACCAAGATGCCATCTTTGATGGTGTTGACCGTAATACCGGCATCAATAAAGCCGAGGGCATCGAGAGAAAGGTCGATTTCTCCGTCGATTTTAATGATATCCTTTTTACCCATTTGACGGCTTTGCACATTTTTGAGAACGGCCACGGGACAATCCAACTCGCCGAGGTTTAACAAGCGGTAAATCTCCATACTTTTGCCGGGGGCAATGTGGTCAATCACATATCCGTTCTTAATGGAATCAATACGCATTATAAGGTCACCTCCAGCAGTTTTAACATTAGGGCCATCCGCATATATTTTCCATTAAGCACTTGCTTGAAGTAGCAAGCGCGCGGGTCGTTATCAATGGCAACCGAAATTTCATTCACCCGCGGCAGAGGATGCAAAATAGATAAATCGGCTTTGGCAGTTTCCAATTTTTTAGGAGTAAGGATATAACTGTCTTTCAGGCGAATATAGTCGGCCTCATTGAAAAAGCGCTCGCGTTGCACGCGGGTCATATAGAGAATATCCAACGAGGGCATAACCTCTTCTAAATTGGTGGTTTGTGTGTAGGGAATTTGGTTTTTTTGCAAGATATCTTTTTTAATGTAACTGGGAAGTTTCAATTCCTCGGGGGAAATGAGAACGACATTGATATCGGCATAGCGGGAGAGAGCAGCAATCAACGAATGTACGGTGCGCCCGAATTTTAAATCACCGCAAAAACCGATGGTAAAGCCCGAAAGGCGACCTTTTTCCCGCTTGATGGTGAGAAGGTCAGCCAAGGTTTGGGTTGGATGATTGTGCCCGCCGTCGCCTGCATTGATGACCGGAATAGTGGCATTTTGTGCCGCTACCAGCGGGGCACCTTCTTTGGGGTGGCGCATCGCAATGATATCGGCGTAGCAACTCACCGTTTTCGCGGTGTCGGCAACGCTTTCACCCTTGGCGGTCGAAGAGCTGGAGGCTTCGGAAAAACCGAGAACGTTTCCGCCAAGTTCGTACATAGCGGCTTCAAAACTCAGTCGCGTGCGGGTCGAAGGTTCAAAAAACAACGAGGCCAATTTTTTCCCCTGACAGGCAGTGCTGTACTTTTTGGGGTTGGCGATAATGTCTTCGGCCACGGCAAGCAGTTCATCAAGCTCTGCGGTGGATAAATCTAAAATATCAATCAAGCTTTTCATCAAAAATCGTCCCTTCTTTACAAAATGTTCGGGAGGTTTTGGAAAGGTTTATTCTTTGGCGCCGTTAACGGCAAGGTAGGCTTTAATGCGGTCAACATTTTCTTTGTTGGCCGGGTCTTTTTCCAAATATTCAATAATATCATAGACGTCTACCACCGAGTATACGGGAAAGCCATATTCTTCACCGACTTCGGCCATAGCAGATTTTTCCCCTTGGCCTTTTTCTTTGCGGTCCACCATCACAAAGGTGGCGGCCACTTTGGTACCCTGAAGACCGCCTAAAATGGCCATACTTTCACGAATGGCGGTGCCGGCAGTGATGACGTCCTCGACAATGACGATTTCTTCGCCGGCCGATGGCTTATAGCCGACAAACACGCCGCCCTCGCCGTGGTCTTTTTCTTCCTTACGGTTGAAAAAGAAGGGAAGGTCCAATCCCTCTTTGGCCAAGGCAACCGAAACCGAAACGGCAATCGGAATACCTTTGTAAGCCGGTCCGTACAAAACGGTTTTCTTGTTGCCTATTTTTTCGAAATAGGCCTTGGCGTAAAATTCGCCGAGTTTGGAAATTTGTTCGCCGGTTTTAATATCGCCCGCATTGATGAAATAAGGAATTTTACGGCCGCTTTTTGCGGTAAAGTCGCCAAACTTTAACACGCCTGCATTTTCCAAAAAGGCAATAAATTGTTCTTTGTAAGTTTCCATTTATATCTACTCCTTAATCTACAAACTCATCTACGCAACGCTCGTAGGCGGCAACCGGGTTTTCGGCAGCCGTAATGGGACGGCCGACAACAATATAATCCGAACCGATTTTTTTGGCTTCGGCCGGCGTCATTACCCGCTTTTGGTCGCCAATATCACCATCGGCAAAACGAACACCCGGGGTGATGGTCAAAAAGTCGGCACCACAAAGGTCGTGTACTTTGCCGGCTTCCAGCGGGGAGCAAACCACGCCGTCCAAACCGGAATTTTTGGCGTTTTCGGCGTAGTGCATTACCACTTGGTCAATGGGCTTTTCAATCCACAAATCGCGCTCCATCGTTTCTTGGTCGGTAGAGGTCAGTTGGGTAACGGCGATAAGCAAGGGGCGACTGCCATCCTCACGGGTGAGGCCTTCCAAAGCGGCCGTCATCATCCGACCGGTGCCGGCGGCGTGGAGATTGCAGATATCGACATCCAAACGGGATAAGACGGCCATAGCCTTTTTAACGGTGTTGGGAATATCGTGCAGTTTTAAATCTAAAAAGATTTTATGGCCCCGCTTTTTAATTTCTTTAACGATTTGCGGGCCCTCGGCATAAAACAGTTCCATACCAATTTTAACAAATGGTTTGCGACCGGTAAAACGGTCCAAAAAGGAATACACTTCGGCAGCCGAGGAAAAATCACAAGCTACAATAACATCTTTACCCATATTATTTTACTCCTTTAATAATCTTTGAAAGAGAAGAAATGTTGTATTGTTCCATTACCCGCGGCAGATCGCCGATGATATCGCGGCAAGCATAAGGGTTGGTGAGATTGGCCGCTCCAACTTCGACGGCGGTGGCACCGGCCAACATCAGCTCAATCACATCTTCGGCGGTGGAAACACCACCCATACCGATAACCGGAATCGAAACGGCGTGAGCCACTTGATAGACCATACGAACAGCCACGGGGAAGATAGCACTTCCTGAAAAGCCACCCATTTTGTTGGCAATCACGGGGGATTTGGTTTTTAAATCAATGCGCATACCAAGGAGAGTGTTAATTAAACTGATACCATCTGCTCCCGCTTCTTCGCAGGCCTTGGCAATGGCAACAATATCGGTCACATTGGGAGAAAGTTTAATGATTACCGGTTTTTTGGTAACGGCTTTGACCGCCTTGGTGACTTCGGCCGCGGCTGCGGGGTCGGTACCAAAGCTCATTCCGCCACCGTGCACATTGGGGCAGCTGACGTTGACTTCCAGCCAACCAACCTGCTCTTCTTTATCCAATTTTTTACAAGTGTAGGCATAATCTTCCACCGAAAATCCGCTGACATTAGCCATCACTTTTTTGTGAAAACACTGTTTTAGTTTCGGCAATTCCTCAGTAATAACTTTTTCGACACCGGGATTTTGCAGACCGACGGCATTAATCATACCGGCGGTGCATTCGGCGATGCGGGGGGTTGGATTGCCAAAACGGGGGTCCTTGGTGGTGCCTTTAAAGGAGAAGGTACCCAGGCAGTTGATATCGTACAGTTCGGCAAATTCATAGCCGAATCCAAAGGTACCACTGGCGGGGATGATGGGATTATCCAGTTGGATGCCACAGAGATTAACGCTTAAACTTCCCATAAAATCTCCTCCTTTTCCAGCACCGGTCCCTCTTTGCAAATGCGTTTATAACCGGCAATGGTTTTACAAGAACAACCCATACAAGCACCGAAACCGCAACCCATTCTCTCTTCAAAACTGAATTGGCCGCTGGTTTTTAAAGACCCAAACAAAGCCTTTAACATCGGTTCGGGGCCACAGGTATAGCAGTAGGTGTAATCCATTCCCATTAAGGCATCGGTGACAAATCCTTTGACTCCGTAAGAGCCATCCACGGTGGTGATGGTGACTATGGCACCCAAATCTTTAAATTCTTGCTCGTAAAAAATCTCTTTTTTTGTATTGAATCCCAAAATCACAGATACAGATTTTCCCGCGGCAATCAGTTGTTTTGCTAAGAGATATAAAGGGGGCACTCCAACACCGCCGCCCACCAAAACGGGGTTTTCTCCCGCTTTGGTTAGGTCGTACCCGTTGCCGAGACCCGTTAAAATATCCAGAGTTTTGCCCACCGCCATTTGGCTCATCTGCTTAGTGCCGCGACCAACCACTTTGTAAACAATGGTAACGGTATCGCCAACTTGATCGCAGACCGAAATGGGGCGGCGCAAAAACTGACCATCCAGCAGAATGTTGAGAAACTGACCACACCGAATATCTTTGGTGTCACCGGTTAGTTTCATTTCAAATACGGTGTCGGTGAGGGGTTTGTTGGCCGTAATGGTAAAAAGAGATTGCTTCATTCTTGGCTCCTTTTTCTTTACGAATCGATGGTAGAGATGGTGAGGGTGGTTTCCTCTAATACGTCTAAGAGAACTCGCACGGTATCAAGTGCCGTGAAAATATTGACATTATTTTCGGTGGCGCATTGGCGCAGCATAGCACCGTCGCTCGATTGGTCGGTGGTGGCAATATCGCGGGTGTTGATAAGGTAGGCAATATGGCCTTGGCGAAGCGCCTCAGGAATATCGTCTCCATTTTCGCTGATTTTTTGGCGTACGTGAGTGCGAATACCATTTTCTTTTAAGAAGGCGGCGGTACCGGCTGTAGCCTCAATGTTAAAGCCGAGGTTGTAGAAGCGGCGAATCAGCGGTAAGGCTTCTTCCTTGTCTTTATCGGCAATAGTGGCCAAAACGGTACCATAATTTTGCAAGTGCATTCCCGAGGCCTGCAAAGCCTTGTATAAGGCGCGATTGTGGGTATCGTCATAGCCGATGGCTTCACCGGTCGACTTCATTTCGGGCGAAAGATAGGCATCTAATCCACGAATTTTGTTGAAAGAGAAGACGGGGGCCTTGACGTACCAGCGTTTTTTCTCTTGGGGATAAATGTTGAAGAATCCTTGTTCTTTTAAAGATTTTCCAAGAATCACTTCGGTGGCAATATCGGCCAAACTGTATCCCGTCGCTTTGGAGAGGAAGGGAACCGTGCGGGAGGAACGGGGATTCACTTCAATGATGAAGACTTCGTCATTTTCGTCCACAATGAACTGAATGTTATACAGACCGATGATACCGATACCAAGACCGAGCTTTTTGGCATATTGCAGAATAATACCTTTTACGCGGTCGGAAATACTAAAGGTGGGATACACGCTAATTGAGTCACCGCTATGAACACCGGTGCGCTCTACCAATTCCATAATACCGGGGACGAAAACGTCCTTTCCGTCGCAAATAGCGTCAATTTCCACCTCTTTGCCTTGGATATACTTGTCAACCAAAACGGGTTTATCCTCGTCGATTTCTACCGCGGTTTTCAAGTAGGTGCGCAGTTGTTCTTCGTTGGCTACAATTTGCATAGCGCGGCCGCCGAGCACAAAACTGGGACGAACCAAAACGGGGTAGCCAATTTCTTTGGCGGCGCGTAGGCCGTCTTCAATTTTAGTAACGGCTTGCCCCTCGGGTTGGGGAATGCCTAGGTCGGAGAGAAGTTTTTCAAATAAATCACGATTTTCGGCACGGTCAATGGCGTCGCAATCGGTACCGATGATTTTTACCCCGCGGCGACGAAGAGGCTCGGCCAAATTGATGGCGGTTTGACCACCCAAGGAGGCGATGACGCCGTCGGGTTGTTCGAAGTGAATGATGTTCATAACATCTTCAGGGGTCAGCGGTTCAAAATAGAGTTTGTCGGCCGTGGTATAGTCGGTCGAAACGGTTTCGGGGTTATTGTTGATAATAATGGCTTCGTAGCCGGATTTTTTAATGGTGGTAACGGCGTGTACCGTCGAATAATCAAACTCTACCCCCTGTCCAATACGAATTGGGCCGGCGCCCAGCACAACGATTTTTCTCTTATCGCTAAGGCGTGAGGCTGTTTCGCCGGTGTAAGAGGAGTAGAAATAAGGAATGTAGGCACCGGTGTGGCAGGTGTCAACCATTTTGTAGGAGGGGAAAAGATTGATTTTGTTGCGAAGCTCGAAAACTTCCAACTCGGTTTGATTCCACAGTTTGGCAATGAAGGGGTCTCCGAATCCCATTTTTTTGGCTTCGCGAAGCACCGCAACATCGCCTTTATTGGCGGCCAATTTCTTCTCCATATCGACAATGTTTTGCAAGGATTCTAAGAAATAGGCTGTAATGCTGGTCATCTTATGCAGGGAATCGATGGATTCGCCGCGGCGGAGCAACTCGGTTACACAGAAGATGGTATCGTCTTTAAATACGGTGAGATAATCGCGTAGTTCGGCATCACTCATCGAGTCGAACTTGGGCAGATGGAAATGTTGGGCACCGATTTCCAGCGAGCGCACCGATTTCAGCAAACATTCTTCTAGGTTTGAACCGATACCCATAACTTCACCGGTGGCTTTCATTTGGGTGCCTAGGGTGTTTTGGGCCGTGGCAAATTTATCAAAGGGGAAACGCGGTAGTTTTGCTACAATATAATCCAGTCGCGGCTCAAAAGCGGCGGTTGTGTTGGCAATGGTAATTTCCTCTAAGGACAGGCCAACTGCGATTTTAGCCGTTACCTTGGCAATGGGATAGCCGCTGGCTTTGGAAGCCAACGCCGAAGAACGCGAAACGCGGGGATTCACTTCAATCAAATAATATTCGCTGGTTTCGGGGTTTAGGGCAAACTGTACGTTACATCCACCCTCAATTTTCAAATGGTGAATGAGTTTTAAGGCGCTGTCGTTCAGCATTTTTAAGTCGTGGTCGTTTAAGGTTAAAATGGGAGCTACCACAATCGAGTCGCCGGTATGCACGCCGACGGGGTCAATATTTTCCATACCGCAGATGGTAATGGCGGTATCGTTGGAGTCACGCATAACTTCAAATTCAATTTCTTTATAGCCCTTTACGCTTTTTTCAATGAGAACTTGGTGTACGGGGGAAAGTTTAAAGGCATTGATTCCGATTTCCATCAATTCGGCTTCATTGTTGGCAAAGCCACCGCCGGTACCGCCTAAGGTAAAGGCAGGGCGCAATACTACCGGATAGCCAATCCGCTCAGCCGCTGCTTTGGCCTCTTCCAAAGAGTAGGTGATTTCGGAGGGGATGGTAGGTTCGCCAATGGATTCGCAGAGTTCTTTAAAGAGCTCGCGGTCTTCGGCACGTTCGATACTTTCACTGCTGGTGCCCAGTAATTCTACGCCGCATTCTTTTAAAATGCCCTTTTCCTCCAACTGCATGGCAAGGTTTAGACCGGTTTGCCCACCAATGCCGGGGATGATCGCATCGGGACGCTCATAACGAAGGATTTTGGCAATATATTCTAAGGTGAGCGGCTCCATATATACTTTGTCGGCAATGATGGTGTCGGTCATAATCGTGGCGGGATTGGAGTTGCAAAGAATAACTTCATATCCTTCTTCCCGCAGAGCAAGGCAGGCCTGGGTGCCGGCATAGTCAAATTCTGCCGCTTGACCGATGACAATGGGGCCTGAGCCGATGATTAAAATCTTTTTAATGTCTGTTCTTTTTGCCATTTTTGGTTTCCTCCTAATTTCTTGCGTAGACGGTTTGGCCATCCAACACGGTTAACACACATTCTCCAAAGACCGAAGCACCGGCGAAGGGGGTGGCGTGGCCGCGGGAATGAAATTCGTCGGGGTTGATGGTGGTTTGTTTTTCTAAATCCCACACCGTAAAACTGTTTTCTTGCTGAATTCCAAAGCGGGCTTTGGGATTCAGCGACATTTTTTCGACCAGCTGTTCTAAGGAAAGAAGGCCGGTTTTTACCAGTTTGGTGTATAGAATGGGAAAGGCAGTTTCCAGCCCTACGATGCCCATCGCACTGCCGGCCAGACCGCGGGATTTTTCATCGTCGGTATGTGGGGCGTGGTCGGTAGCAATCATATCAATGGTGCCATCCAACAAGCCGGCAAGCAGAGCTTCACGATCGGCTGCTTGGCGTAACGGCGGGTTCATTTTAAAGCGCCCATCTTCTTTTAAATCCGTTTCGTCCAAAATCAGATAGTGAGGGGCGGTTTCGCAGGTGATATCCACACCTTCTGCCTTGGCTTTTCGAATGAGTTCCACGCTTTCTTTGGTGGAAATGTGACAGACGTGGTAAGCGCAACCGGTTTCTTTACACAGGGCAATATCGCGGGCAATCGGGCCCCACTCACTCTCACTGCAAATGCCTTTGTGGCCGTGAGCCTTGGCATACTCCCCATCGTGAATGTAGCCGCCGAACAGCAGAGAGTTATCTTCACAATGGGCCGCGATAATTTTGCCAAGCGACTTGGCCTTTTGCATAGCTTGGCGCATCATCTCCTCGGACTGTACACCGCGGCCGTCGTCCGAAAAACCGGCGACCAAGGGGGCCAAGTCTTCCATATCCGAAAGAGCTTGTCCGTTTTGGCCGCGGGTGATGGTGCCAAAGGGTAATACTTGAATATGGGCGGTTTTTTCAATGCGTTCCAACTGGATGGAAAGGTGTTCTAAGGTGTCGGGCGCGGGGTTTAAGTTGGGCATTGAACAGACACAGGTGTACCCGCCTTTGGCCGCAGCGGCTGTGCCGCTTTCAATGGTTTCTTTTATAATAAATCCCGGTTCTCGAAGATGAACGTGGACATCTACAAAACCGGGAAAGACATATTTATCGGTCAAGTCAACGACTTCGTCGGCCGCCAACAGAGAGAAAGATTCCGCAATAGAAACAATAACGCCACCCTGCACGAGAAAATCCTTCTTTGAGAAAGTACCGTTTTCGTAAAAATGGCCGTTTTTGTATAGGGTGGTCATAAGCAGTTCCTTTCTGTTCGAAAAGGGAAAAGAAAAGGGGCGTTCGAACGATGTGTTTTTATCCAATATATTATACTGAAAAAAGGCAGAAAAGTCAAGGAGAAGTTGTTGAGAAAACACCCCTTTTTCATAAAAAAGCGCCTCTTAGAAAAAGGCGCCGGATATTTATTCTTGGACGATATTATTTAACCAAAAACCACTTTTGATGAAAAGCACGGCGGCAATGGCCTTGACGGCTTCTATCCCCTGCACCAATAGAAAGAAAAGAACAACGGGAAGTGCGGAAAAACGGGCCAAACAGAAGGCTAAGGGGTAAGAGACAAGCCAAATGAAGCCGCTGTCAAACAAAAAGGTGATAATGGTTCTTCCGCCCGACCGCATGGCGAAATAGCAGCCGTGACAAACGGCGTTAAAAGGCATTAAGGCAGCCACAACCCACAGAAGTTGGGTGGCTAAATGCCGCACCTCGTTGGTGGTATTGTAGGCCAGCGGAATAAAAAAGGAAGAGGCAAACAACAACACTCCGGTCGCTAAACAGGCTACCACCGAGAGGGCTAAAAGGCGCCAGACGATGTTTTTCGCTTCTTTGTGGTTGTTGGCACCGAGGGCGTGTCCCACCATAATGGCAATGGCGGTACCCATAGAAATATAAATTACATTAAAAATGTTGCCGACAGTTGAAGAGATGTTGGTGGCTGCCACTACCGTAATGCCGCGGGAAGAGTAGCATTGCATTAGGGCCGCCATACCAAACGACCACAAAAACTCATTTAACAACAAGGGAAATCCCTTTTGAAACACCTTTTTGCAAAGAGAAAAGGGAACGGATAATCGGTGATAAACTCCTTCGAGAAAGGGGTAACGGTCCCGGTGTTTGTGAACCGAAATCAACAAAATTGCCATTTCGACATAGCGGGAAAGAGAGGTGGCAATACCGGCACCTACTACACCCATCGGGGCGAAGGGCAAAAAGGAGAGTCCCTCGTTGCCGAAAATCAAAAGATAGTTGAAAAAGACATTGACCAAAATGCCAACCACACTGGCCAACATCGGCAGTTTGGTCTGTCCCAGCTCCCGTAAGGTGCTGCCATAAATTTGCGAAACAACAAAGGGCAATAAGCCAAACAGAATGGAGGTTAAATAACTTGTTCCGTATTGCAGGGTGGCGGCATCTTCGGGCGAGGTGGTTTCGGAAAGATAAAGCCCAATCAGTTGCTTGGGGAAGAATAAGAAGACAATTAGACAAACCGCTAACAAAAAGAGAGCCACGAACCATTTTAGACGAAAGGTGTGGCACACACCCTCTTTATCGCCGATGCCAACGAATTGCGAGGTGAAAATACCAACCCCTGAAAGGCCGCCAAAAATACAAAGGAAAAAGACGAACATCAATTGATTGACAATGGCTACGGCCGATATTGGAAGGGTACCGACCCGACCAACCATCACGTTATCCACCAAATTGATGATATTGGTGACGGTATTTTGAATAATAATGGGCGCTAATATGGCGATGACGCGGTGATAAAATGCGCCATCGCCAATAAATATGTGTTTGCGGGAAGCGAGTGTGGTCATAGTTTCCTCCGATAGGGTTTAGGGTTTGATTCGGGTCCCGAGTAGGACACCGTAATAATCTTGTTCTAAAATGCCGGCCGAAACGACAAACATATTGTTGATTTCGGCTTTTTTTGCAGCAACATAGGAGACCTCGTCGGCCAATGGTTTTCCGTCAAAAGTGGTAAAGGTATTGGTACTGGCGTTATACATTCCCTTATCGGTGATAAAGCTGTGATTGGCAAATACCACGAGCGGTTCGGCCGAGGACAAAATATCGCGCCCCATCAGCAGACGGGAATCGTGCTCCATACCGAACAGATTGTTGAGGGTGGGGATGATGTCCAAATTACTACAGTATTTGCTCACCTTGATTGGCTCGTTCATCGAGGGAGAATACATCAGTAAGGCGCTTTTATAAAGTTCAAAATTGGGGTCAATGTTGTGTCCTAAAATTTCCGAGAAATAGTGATATTTGTCTTTATTTTCCTTGTCTTCTAATCCGTAAGGATAATGGTCGGGGGCTAGAACAATGAGGGTTTTGTCGGCTACGCCGGCCTTCTCCAACTTTTCAAGCAAGAGTTCCATTGCGCGGTCAAGTTCAATTTGGCAGGCCATATAGGCTTTAACGCGCTCGCTGGCCTCCATATCGGCGACGGCTTTTTGGTGTTTTTTTGCCATACTATTGTCGGAAAAACTGTATTGCAAATGCCCACTCACCGTCATATAATAGGCGTGAAACGGTTCTTGTTTAATGTATTTATCGGCTGTGGCGGCGATCATTTCATAATCCGATTCGGGCCACACTTTGGTGAGGTGTTTTTCCAGTCCGTTGCCGTAACCGGTGTAACGATAGCCCATATTGGTGTGGGAAACGTCGCGGTGATAGTAGGAGTAGGAATGGTTGTGATAGGCGTAGACTTTGGGGACGCCTTTTTTAAGGAACTGGCGGCCCATAGTAAAGGGCATATTGTTGCGTTGTTTGCCCGATTGATAAAAACTCCATGTGCAGGATTTGGGGAGAAGGCCGGTGCAGTTGATATATTCTCCATCCGAGGTGCTAACCCCCCAAATTGGAGTATAGAAGTTTTCAAACTGAAATCCTTTTTGAGCCATTTTATAGAGGGTTGGGGTATAGGTTTCGTGAATGGCATAGGGCGAAAAGCCTTCGGCCGTGATATAAATGAGGTTATAATCTTTGAACATACCGGTGTATTCGTTTTGGTAAGAAGGGGTGCGGTTGGAAAAGTAGGTGTGCAGATTTTTTAAATCTGCATTCTTTTCTTGCGCGGAAAGGGCAGAAAAATCAAAATCCATTACCCACGGAGTTTCGGGGACAGAAATATCTTCTTCCGATGAGGAGGGGCGGTCGACGGCGACTTCCAGTCGTCCGTCCAGACCAAAAACATTGTATTGCAAATCTTTTGCTTCGGTATGTAAAAGACCAAAGGCCGGGGTGGTGAGATTGGGGTCAAAGGCGCGACGATAGATTTCGTTTGCACTGGGGATTAAAAAGACCAGTAACAAAATCAGTCCGTAAAAACCAATGTTGCTAAGAAAGGAAATCAACCGTATCCGCCAAGGAATACGGGGGAAGTTGAGTGGTTGTCTTTTTAAAAAAATAAAACTTAAAATGGCGGGAACAAAGGTAAGAAGAATGGGGATGGCACAGGCTTTAATGGTTTTTAGGGTGGTTTCTAAAATGCCGTCTTCGATGACTTGGTCGGCGCCGCCGGCACCGATGGAATATAGAATCAACAACTTATCAAAGCACCAATGATAGACGATTTGGGTGGAAAAAAGAAGGCCAAACAAAATTAGAAACAGCCGCACCAAACGGCGGTTGGTAGGCGGAGTAAAAGAAGTGCATAAAATGCTGAACAAGGTGCCGAAGAAGATTGAAAATAAAGGCATAAAAAGTAAGCCGATATTCCAAAAAGGCATACCGGTTGCTATCTTTAATACAAGTTCCATATAAATAAGGCACAAGGGAAAGACTAAAAAGCATGGATCCATTTGAAACTCAATCGGCTTTTGCTGCGGCTTTTCAATCCCCGGTATAAAATAGTCGATGTTGGTTGGCAAAAAAGTCTCGGACATACATAACACCTCAAAACAGAGAAGTAAAAATAAGAACAAAGAAAACCAAAACGGTTTCGCACATAACCAATTTATTATAACAGAAACGGAATAAAAAAACAATTAAAAATCTTTCTCGAGTTAAAGAATTTCTATCCTTTTTTGGAGAAATAGGGAAATCAATGGTTCTTTTTTGTTTTCTACCTTGTTTTCCATTACGGCGGTCAGCAAAAAGGAAAGGATGCGGCCAACCGAAGGTCCCTCCGGCACCCCGTATTGCAACAGGTCCTTTCCGGTGATAGCTAAATCTCGCACAAAAAGGCAGTCACCTTGCTCTTCCAAAAGCTGTGCTGTTTGTGCGGCCGCCTGCCAAGCCGCCGCACGAGAGTGTTTGCCGGCGGCCGAAGAACGGGCGATTTGCAAGGCGGTTTGGTCGTAAAAAGCAGAAAAGCCAAGGGAGGAAATGGCCTTTTTAACGGCGATTTCATTGGGGGGAACGGCATCGCATTGGTGGGACACCAACGTGACGACGCGGTCGGTGGTATGGCGGTCTGCTTTCTTGCTCTGGCAAAGCGATGCGGCAATGTTCGGCGTGTCGCAAAAAAAGCTGAGCAGCGCAGCCAAACGCAAGGGAAAATCGACCGGTAGAAGGGAAACAGTGCGAGCGATAAGCGGTGGAAAAGAGGGGTTTTCTTCGGCTTTTTTCAGTGGTTCAAACACGGGGAAAAGCAGTGAAAAATACTTCGACAAAATGGGTTCAACTGCCTGCCCGAGTAGAAACTTTTTTACCTCCTCCATCTGCCGTTCAGCACTGATTTTGGAAAGCAAGGGGCTGTTTTTTCGCATCGCATTGGCCGTTTTTTCTTCGAGTGAGAATCCGAGTGTTGCGGCAAATCGCAGTCCTCGTAAAATACGCAGAGCATCTTCCGTAAAGCGGCGGTCGGGTTCCCCCACCGCGCGAAGCAGTCTATGTTGTAAATCCTGTTTACCGCCAAAGGGGTCAATCAATCCTTCGTATGGGTGGTAAGCCATAGCGTTCACGGTAAAGTCACGGCGGGATAGGTCATCGGTTAAGTTGCGGGTAAATGCCACTGCATCGGGGTGACGATGGTCGGAGTAGGAAGTTTCGGTGCGGTAGGTGGTAATTTCAAGCGGTGATTCAGAGCAAAGCAGGGTGATGGTGCCGTGGGCAATGCCTACCTCCAACAATCGTTCGCCCTTAAATACCTCTTTTATTTCGGTTGGCGTGGCCGAGGTGGTTATATCGTAATCGGACGGAGTAGTACCGTGGCATAGATCCCGCACTGACCCGCCCACCAAATAGGCTTCAAATCCGGCTCGATTTAGGAGCTCTATGGTGTGATGTACTTCGGTTGGCAGAAAAAACATTCGGCACCCTCCTTTTTGGTATACCTTTTTAGTATATCAAAAAAGGGTGTCGAATGCAAACGTTTCTCTTATAAATAAGGGCGCAGGTTTTCCGAAAGGTCTGCTTCCAAGCGAATCAGTCGGCCGGCAATAGCCTTGGAATCTTCATCGGCAGCGGCGTACTGGTTGAGATAGCGAGAGAGGGACTTGACCCCCATATTACAGCCATCGGTCATTAAGTCGGCGATGGTTTGGTCGGACTTATCCATCGCCATCTTTAGATTCGTTTTCATAGTGGACATTCCTTTGGCAATGGGGTTGGGGTTTTTGCCCTCGTCCGAAAATCGGTGGAGCGCTTCTTCCATTTCGGTTTCCAGCTTTTCGTGCTGTTCTTTGCAGCGAGAAAGCAGTTGGGAAAGTGATTCGCTTTGCACCAAGGGAATGACATCATCCAATGAGGAAATTCCCATCTTTACACCGGCATCACATTCCCGTAGCAGGCGCAAGGTATCTTGTTCAATCAAAATGCACACAACCTTTCTGTTTTAAGAATAGTATGCACCGTTTTTTAAAAAATATAAACCCCCGTTTTTTCAAAAAGGAAAAACAGGGGTTTTTGATTAAAAGAGCCGGGACGACAGGGCGGCTTTTTTATTCTGCCAATCCTTCGGCAATGCCCATAGCGATGATGCCAAGGAAAACGGTGCAAATAATAAGATAATGTTTTAACGATAATTTTTCTTTTAAGAAAATGCGGGAAAGAAGAACCGAAAATACGCAGTAGGCCGAAATCATCGGAGCGGCCACCGTGGCATTGTCGCCGATGGCATAAATGTAGGAGAATTGACCGGCTGTTTCACAAAGAGCGCCGGCCATTTTCGGACGGAAAGAAGCCCAGGTTAATTTCTCTTTTTTAATCAGCACCACATATACAAAGGCCGCCACACCCATCAAAAAGAAGGTGTACTCGTAGGCAATGTTGGCAGAATCTTCGTTGACAATGTTCGTGTCCAGCAAAAGGGCGTCGGCAAAGGTGCCAAGACCGTCGAGGATACAGTAAAAAATCGGAAAGAAAACGGCAATAAAGCCGGATTTGAATTTTTTGTTTTCAGTCTTATTCGAAAGGTCTTGCACTTCGTTGTCATACTGCTTTTCGACAAAAGAGAGCCCAATAACACCAACGGTAACCAAGGCAATACCAATCCAAGTAAGCCAGTCGGGCATTTGTTGCAAGAAAATCAAACAAAGAAGGCAGGCCACGGCGCCCGAGGAGTTGCAGATGGGGGAAGAAACCGAAAGCATAATATACCGCAGACCGACATAGCCCAAAATCATAGATAAAATGTAGCAGAAGGAGGCCGGTAGATATTTGATGAAATCCACCGGAAAGAAAACCGTGCCGGTAGCTAGTTCAATGGTAGCGTGAATACCCATCACCAAACCGACCGACATAACAATTTTCCAATGACTGTATTTGTCCGAGGCGGGAGAGCCGATTTTGGAAAACAGATCCGACCCACCCCAGAAAAAGATAGTAACGAGGGATAATATAAACCACATAATTTTAAAATCTCCTTTTTTTAGGGGCACCCCCCTTTTTTTAAAAGCGTTAAAGGAGAGAAAATAAACCGAAGGGCAAAGAATCGTTTTGCGCGGTCACTTCCTCCCCTTTCAAAAGGGGTGGCGCATTGGCTAAAAAGGGATTCTCCCAAGGGGGAGTGGATTTTTTGACGAAAAGAGACATTCTTTGCACCTCCTAAACAAAATTCTGCCTTTTATTATAGCATAAAACCGGAAAAAAGTATAGAGAAAAAACAATAAACAAACAATTTTGTGAAACATCAAGGTCAAACCTACAGCGCCTTGCGGGTGAAGAGCGAATAAACACTAGGACTTTCGCCGGTTTGCCCCACTGAACGCATTGGTGTCAAAACAGGGTTTTGGGCGGTTTTAGAAAGGAGCGGAATAACATTCTAAATATGCCTCAGAAATCCATTGTTCTGAGCAGCTTAAAACTAAATATTCAAACTGTCACAAAGCCGGATGAGTTTTTTGCCTCGTCCGGTTTTTCTATATAAATATAAAGAAGTTTCTAAAAACTATTGCGATTTCGTAGTATATGTACTATAATAGTGATGATTATTTTTAGAATAATGAACTTTTTACGTGCAAAAGACGACAGGAGGTTATATAAGCGTGATACGAGTAGATAGAAAAGAACTTACTCGCAGTGAGATTGTTCGGGTTGCGGCTAACTGTTTTTTGAATGACGGTTATACCAAAACGACAGTAAACTCTATGTGCAAAAAATTAAATATGAGTCCCGGCAATATGACATTTCATTTTCCGACAAAAGAACATATGTTGGCAGAGCTGGTTGAAATGCTATGCAAGTATCAGTGGAAGATGATGGAGGACGAAGCTAAGGACGGATACAGTTCTATTATGGCAATCTGCCTGGAGCTGCTGACCATTGCTTCTGCTTGTGAGCAGGATGAGGTGGCAAAAGATTTCTTTATATCCACCTATCAAAGCAAAATGTGTATGGAGCATATTCGCAAGAACGATACAGAGCGAGCTAAAGAGGTGTTTAAGGAATACTGCCCCGATTGGACAGATGAATATTTCTCGGAAGCGGAAACCTTGGTTTCAGGCATTGAGTATGCTGTGTTT
>JAZNIW010000035.1:0-32428 GCA_045577695.1 Acutalibacteraceae bacterium | reverse complement strand
AATCACCTAGTATACAGTTGGTGGAGATAAGCGGGATCGAACCGCTGACCTCTTGAATGCCATTCAAGCGCTCTCCCAGCTGAGCTATACCCCCATATGAGGTATACTAGGTGATTTATTTATGAAATTATGAAGTGGGGTCTGGCTTTGAGTGCATCGCGCTCCCAGCTGAGTTATACCCCCGAATATTAGTTTTAAAAGTTGCACTTGTTTTACAACAGTAAATATGTTATCATATTATAGTTAAAAATGCAAGTCTTTTTTTTAATTTTTTCAAAAATTTTTTTAGGAGGGTTAGGATGGGCCATTTTCAGTGGAAATTCTCCAATATTGATAAGCAAGTAGCCAATGCGTTGGCCGAAGAATGTGGCTTAGACCCGTTTTTAACCCTTTTGGCTTGCGGGCGTGGATACAGCGATCCCTTTTCTTTGGATGAATTCTTTTCGCGTGATATTGTTGAACTCGAACCTTACGTTTTTCCGGATATGGAAGCAGCAGTTGACCGGGTGGGGGCCGCTATCGAAGCGGGAGAGAAGATAGTGATTTACGGTGACTACGATTGTGACGGCGTAACGGCTACCGCACTGCTCTATTTGTTTTTGCATCGCATGCAGGCCAATGTTTCCTATTATATTCCTTCCCGTCAAGAAGGATATGGTATGAATGAAGCAGCGGTCGAGCGATTGGCAACAAAGGGGACGAAACTGCTGATTACTGTGGATAACGGCATCAGCGCTCACGCTGAGATTGAAAGAGCGAATGCCCTTGGGATGGACGTTGTGGTAACCGACCACCATCTACCAAAAGAAACCTTGCCCAATGCTTTGGCGGTAGTCAATCCTCATCGGGAAGACAGTGCAATGTCGTTTCGAGATTTTGCCGGTGTAGGGGTGGCTTTTGCTTTGGCGGTAGCGATTGCCGGCACTTCGCCCGAGACGATGCTTCGTTATTATGGGGATTTGGTTGCCCTTGGTACGGTGGCTGATGTGATGCCGTTGTTACACGAAAACCGCAGTATGGTTTATTGGGGACTGCAGAAAATCAATCAATCCCCCTCTACCGGTGTAAAGGCACTTTTTGCGGCTGCCGGCGCTCGATTTGGAGAGATTACGGCCGGAACCCTATCGTTTACGGCCGTCCCGCGGATAAATGCTGCCGGCCGTTTAGGCGATGCTAGCCGCGCCGTTGAAATGTTGATAAGTGATAACTATGCGGCGGCGATGGAGATAGCGGCCGGTTTGGACGATGAAAACAAGCGTCGCCAACAAATTGAACAAGAGATTGCGAAAGCTGCTGCCCAGCAGGTGATGGAGCATAAACTCTATCGCAACCGTGTAATGGTGATTGCAGGCGAAGGTTGGCACGAGGGTGTGCTTGGAATTGCCGCTGCTCGCATTGCCGAACGGTTTCAGCGACCAACTATTTTGCTTAGTCGTGAACACACAGCCGAGCCCTATAAGGGGTCGGCTCGTACGGTGGGCGATTTTTCGATATATTCGGCATTGCAAGCCAGTGCCGAATATTTGATAAAATACGGTGGACACGACAAGGCGGCCGGTATGACGGTGGCAGCCGAGACATTGCCGGATTTTATCGCTGCGGTGAATCAATACGCCAAAACACAACCCTTTTCTTTACCCACCCTACGGTTGGATTGTAAACTGAATCCGGCCGCAATTACCCTCGATTTTGTGGGGGCGCTTACCCCGTTAGAACCCTTTGGCGTCAAGAATCCAAAGCCGTTGTTTGCCCTTTGCGGAATGCAACTGCAAAGCGTGACCGCAATAGGAAACGGGCGGCATATTCGCTTGATTGCGACCAAAAATAATACCACCGTTGCTATGGTGATGTTTGGAATGGCGAAGGAAAACTTCCCCTTTTTAGTGGGTGCGGTATTGGATTTTGCCGTAGCCTTAGAAGTGGGACAATACCAAGGCACCGAGCAACTGAATGTTTTGGTCAAAGATGTACGGCCGGCCAATCGTGATGAGGAAGAATCTGTTGCCCAAATAGAAATGTACCAAACTTATTTAGAAGGGGAATATTCTCCCGCGACAGCCAAAACGCTTTTGTTTACTCGTGAGCAACTCGTTCCGGTGTATCGAGCAGTGCAGGCCGGTGCCGACACCTTCCCAAAATTGGCGGCCCTTTTGCCGCAACAGGGAAAGGCGCAGTTGCAGGTGATGGTGGATGTGATGGCTGAACTGGGTCTTTTATCCTGTGACGGTCCACCGATGGAGCAGAGATTTGCTTTAGTTTCGGGGAAAAAGGTGGATTTAGAACAATCTTCCATATTAAATTTGATAAAACAAGTAGTCGGTGAATAGTATGAATGAATACGCAAAAAACGTAAACGAACTAAAAGAATTGATGGAAAAGCAGGGTGGAAATTACGATGTCGCTCTGGTAGAAAAGGCCTTTTCGATTTGCTTTCGCGCCCATCAGGGGCAACGCCGATTGTCGGGGGAAGCATATTACTATCATCCTTTCTCCGTTGCCAAAATATTGGTCTCGCTTGGGATGGATAGCGAGTCGGTCGCGGCCGGTCTTCTTCACGACGTGGTAGAGGATACGGAATTGACCTCTGAAGAACTGGAAAAAGAGTTTGGACCGGCCATAACCAACTTGGTGGATGGTGTGACCAAATTGGGAAAATTGCCCATTTCGGCTAAGGAGCAACAGTCCGAGAATTTGCGCAAAATGTTGATAGCTATGGCGCAAGATATCCGCGTGATTATTATAAAATTGGCTGACCGTTTGCACAATATGCGTACCATCGATGCTCAGCCTGAACAAAAGCAACGGGATAAGGCTTTGGAAACATTAGAGGTCTTTGCGCCGATTGCCCATCGGCTTGGTATCCGTGCTATGAAAGAGGAATTGGAGGACCTTTCGATTTCTCATTTGGACCCGATTGGTTATGCCGAAATTGAAGAATTGTTGCGGGTGCGGAAACAATATCGCGAAAATCTGCTAGAAGAGATTAAAAAACGCGTGCAAGAGCGGCTTAAACAAGTGATGCCGGAGGTTGAAATTCAACTGGAAGGGCGCGTAAAATCGATTCACGGTATCTACCGAAAGATGTATTTTCAAGGCCGAGATTTTGAAGAAATTTACGATGTTTACGCCGTAAGAATCATCACCAAAACCGTGGCCGATTGCTATAACGTTTTAGGGGTTATGCACGATATGTTCCGTCCCATTCCGGGTCGTTTTAAGGATTATATTTCCACCCCCAAGCCAAACCTATATCAGTCGCTTCACACCACAGTGCTTGGACGCGAGGGAATCCCCTTTGAAATTCAAATTCGCACGTGGGATATGCATCATACGGCCGAGTATGGTATCGCAGCGCACTGGAAATACAAAGAGGGCATTCGCAAGGTTGATAACAAATTAGAAGATCGTCTGTTGTGGATTCGTCAAATTTTAGATAGTCAAAAGGATGCAGATAATCCTGAAGATTTGGTGCAAACCATTAAAACCGATTTGCCGATTGAAGATGTTTTCGCCGTTACCCCGAAGGGGGATGTTATCAATCTGCCGGCCGGCGGTACTGTCATCGATTTTGCCTTTGCCATTCACTCGGCGGTGGGGGTTCGTATGGTGGGAGCCAAGGCGGATGGAAAAATCGTTCCCTTGAGCCATAAGATTCAAACCGGCGAAATAATTGAGATTTTAACCACAAATCAAGCCGGACACGGGCCCAGTCGCGATTGGCTGAATATTGCCGTGACAACACAGGCTAAGAGCAAGATTCGAAACTGGTTTAAACGGGAACGCCGAGCGGAAAACATTGTGGCCGGAAAAGCCCAAATCGAGCGCGATTTTGCCCGAAACAATATCCGCCTTGGCGAAGAAGATGCCGAAGAATTTTTGGCCGATATTGCCCGCCGACAGAAATTTTCCAATACCGAGGAATTTTATGCGGCTATTGGCTACGGTGGTGTTTTGCTTTCTCGCATTATGCCCCGCATTAAAGAGGATTACAATAAATTAACCGCCCAGAAAAAACCGGTAGAACTTTCTCAGTTGGTGCGACCCACACATACTTCTTCGCAAGACGGTGTAGTGATTGAAGGGGTAGATAATTGTCTCGTAAAGCTTTCCCGTTGTTGCACTCCGCTGCCGGGGGATGATATTATTGGTTTTATTACCCGCGGGCACGGTGTTTCGGTACACAAGCGGGATTGTAACAATGTGCCCAAGGAAATTGCTATGGCCGAAGAACCTGAACGGTGGATTCCCGCCCATTGGGACGATGTGAAAAAAGAAAACTTTAAAGCATCGCTTCGCATTAACGGGGTCGACCGAAACGGTTTGTTGGCCGATGTGACCATGGCTTTGGCCGGCATTGGTTTGCCGATTCACAATGCCAATGCCCGCCAAACCAAGGGGGGAAACAGTATTATTACGGTGACCCTAAGTGTACAGAGTGCCGAACATTTGCGTTCGGTGGTACAAAGATTGGAAAACATTCATGGTGTTTCCAACGTGGAACGTACGAATATGTAAGATAACGGGAGACTTCGCTTATGAAAGCAGTGATTCAGCGGTGTTTGTCGGCTGCGGTTACGGTCGACGGCGCCCTGGTTGGAAAAATCGATAAAGGGCTTTTGGTTTTGCTGGGTGTTGGAGAAAACGATGACGAAAGAGCAACCGATTTGATGGCCGATAAGGTGGCCGCCCTTCGCATTTTTAGTGATGAAGAAGATAAAATGAATTGGTCGGTGCGGGATATTGGTGGCTCGGTGTTAGCCGTTTCCAACTTCACCTTAATGGCGGATACCAAAAAAGGCAACCGCCCCTCTTTCAGTCACGCCATGGGGCATCAAGGAGCCAAAGCCTTGTATAAACGGTTTTGTGCCCGTTTAACAGAAATGGGGATTCCGGTACAAACCGGCGAATTTGGTGCCGATATGCAAGTTTCAATGGTGGGGGACGGACCGGTAACCATTGTGCTGGACACCGCGATTTGGGGGAAATAATATGGAAGTTAAATGCTTTTCTACTGCTTTCCCCGAAAACGGATATGTGGCAAAAACCAAAGATGGAATATTTGTGGTCGACCCCGGTGAATATACCGAAGAAATGAAAAACTATTTGGCCGCCCAAAAGGAGTCGGTTCGATATATTTTATTAACCCACCGTCACGCTGATCATATCTGCGGTGCGGCGGCAGTAAAACAGGATCATCCAAATGCGGTTGTGGTCATTCATGGATTGGATGCCGTCGGTCTTTGCGATACCTCGGCCAGCTTGGCGGATTGGCTTGGTATGCGGCAAGAACCGCTTTCCCCCGATTGTTTGTGCGAGGAGGGGACAATTCTTTCTCTGGGTGAAACCGAAATTAAGGTGCTTCATACCCCGGGACATACAGTGGGTTCGGTCTGCTTTGTGGTGGAGGATTCTATTTTTTGTGGGGATACTCTGTTTCGCCAAAGTTGCGGCCGCACCGATTTTCCCACCGGCGATGCTTTTGCCTTGAAAAAATCTTTGCGACGTCTTTGCGATATAACGGGGGATTACATCCTATATCCCGGCCACGAACAGATGACAACGTTGGAATATGAGCGACGTTACAATCCTTTCCTATCGGAGTAGTGTTATGTATATCAATTTAAACGGATTGCCTTTTTTATATGAAATCGAAAAACTAACTCGTCTGTTTTTTCCGTTTGCCAAAATCGTTTTCGAAGAAAAAAACGTGGTTTATGAGGATGGGCTTTCTGCCTCCATTGCCTTGCTGCAAAAGGGAAAAGAAAAAATAATAGCGGCGCGTGCGGTTTGGAATGAAAAAAACGCCGAAAGAAGCGAAAAATTTTCGCCCGAAACATCCTTGGATGCGGATGCCGAAAAAACGTTGGAGCGTTCGCTGGCGCGGTTGTTGTTTGAGTGTTACGCCCAATTGACCAATTATTCTCCTGAATGGGGAATTTTAACCGGCATTCGTCCGGCTAAACTTTACCGCCGTTTTACAGAAACGTTGGGGGTGGAAAAAACCAACCGTTTTTTTGAAGAAGAATTTCTGGTAAGCAAGAAAAAATGGAAACTTTTAACCGAAACGGCCCAAAGTGAGGAAGGCATTATTGCCGCCTCAGCGCCGAACGAAATCAGTTTATATGTGTCGGTTCCCTTTTGTCCTTCGCGGTGCAGCTATTGTTCCTTTGTTTCACACAGTATTGACCGCGCGGCTGACCTGATTCCTTCGTACATAGAACTTCTGTGCAAAGAACTGGAAAAAACGGCTGATATTGTAGGGCGGCTGGGTCTTAAGGTTAAAACGGTTTATGTGGGTGGCGGTACGCCAACCACGCTGTCTGCGGAACAGTTAGAAACTGTATTGGCAGTGATTCATCGTCGCTTTGGGGATTCTTTTGAAGAACTGACGGTGGAAGCAGGTCGTCCGGATACCATTGACAAAGAAAAATTGTTGGCTTTAAAAAACGGCGGTGTTACTCGTATCAGCATAAATCCTCAAACGATGCAAGACCACGTGTTACAGGCCATCGGTCGACGTCATACTACCAGGCAAACGGTGGAGGCCTTTTCCTTGGCGCGTGAACTGGGCTTTAATAACATCAATATGGATTTGATTGCGGGTTTGCCGGCCGATACCGTGGAGAGCTTTATGGATACGGTAGAGCAGGTGATTCGGCTGGACCCCGAGAGTGTTACGGTTCATTCCCTTTCCATTAAGCGTTCTTCCGGTATGGGGCAGGATAAAAGTTTCTCCTATTTGAGGGATGGGGCAGAGGCTGCTAAAATGGTTGATTTTGCCGAACGCCGTTTGCGAGAGGTTTGCATTCTTCCGTACTATATGTATCGCCAAAGTAAAACGGTGGGCAATTTGGAAAATGTCGGCTATGCAAAAGCGGGGTATGAGGGATTGTATAATGTATACATTATGGATGAAACGCATACCATATTGGCGTGCGGCGCTTCGGCTGTTACGAAATTAAAATCGCCGATCGATGGGCAGATTGAACGCATTTTCAATTTTAAATACCCCTATGAGTATCAAAATCAATTTGAGGAAATATTGCACCGTAAGGAAAGAGTGGAGGCCTTTTATCATGATTACACAAAATCGCATTAACCAGGATGCCGGGCAAAATCCCACCGCAATGATTGCGGCGGCCGAAACCGAGTATGATGAAACAATCACCCGTTTGGCCGCGCAGATTCGCCAAAACAAAAAGATAAAAATGGTGCTGTTGGCCGGCCCGTCCGGCTCAGGAAAAACTACCACCGCCCATATTCTGCGAGATAAGTTGGTTTGTGAGGGAATGTCGGCTGAAGTGGTATCCTTAGACCATTTTTACCTTTCGGCCTCGGATATGCCCAAACAGGAAAACGGCGAACCGGATTTTGAAACGGTGTACGCATTGGATATTCCTGAAATTCACCGTACTTTCCGGGAATTGATGGAAACGGGAAGAACGGTTATTCCCACCTTCAACTTTGTGACCAAAAAACGAGATCAAAGCCACCCGATTGATTTATTGGGTCACGGAATTTGTATCGTTGAGGGGTTGCACGCCTTAAATCCGGTTTTAACCGAAGGGTTGGAACGCGACGGTTTGTTTCGTATTTATATCAGCGCCAACCAAACCATTTACGATGAACGGGGAGAAGTGGTGTTAAGCAGTCGACAAATTCGCTTGGTGCGGCGCCTTTCCCGTGATTTTATTTATCGTGATAGTTCGGCCGCGGAAACCTTATCTCTCTGGACCGGCGTGGTGAAGGGAGAGGAAAAATACCTCTACTGTTTTAAAAATACCGCCGATATGCAGTTTGTCACCTTTCATCGGTTTGAACCCTGCGTCTTTCGGGATATTATTCTCTCCTTGCTGAGCGATTTGCCCGAAACGGCCGAAAATTATGAATATGCTATGCGGGTGAAAGATGCATTGGAGGGATTTGTACCACTTTCTCCTGATTTGGTTCCCGAAACTTCTTTGATTCGCGAATTTTTAAAAGGCGGCGTGTATGAGGAGAAAAAATAAACTTCGTTAAAAATTCCAAAAGGACCGAGAGAGCCAACTTTTTTGTGAAGCACATTTCTCCCTTAGGCTTTTTTGCAGTCTGTTTTGTTTGTTTTTGAAAGAAAGGATTGATTTTATGAAACAAAGTTTATTGGTAGGGCAATCCGGCGGACCGACCGTCGTTATCAATTCCAGTTTGGCGGGAGTGATTCGCACAGCATTGGAAAGCGATGCGATTGATACCATTTACGGGATGATTAACGGAGTAGAAGGTCTCTTTGACGAAAACTTCATCAATTTAACCGAAACCTTTAAAAACAATGCTCACGGTTTGAATCTACTGAAACTAACACCGGCGATGTATTTGGGTTCGTGTCGGTTTAAACTTTCTAAAACCAAGGAAGAATTCGAAAAAATTGTTTCAATTTTACAAAAACATAACATCGGTTACTTCATCTACATTGGTGGAAATGATTCAATGGACACCGTAAAAAAACTTTCCGACTATGTGGCTGACCAAGGCCTTTCCATTCGGGTGGTTGGGGTTCCGAAAACAATTGATAATGATTTGGTAGGTATTGACCATTCGCCCGGTTTTGGCAGTGCCGCTAAATTTGTGGCAACAGCAGTTAAAAATATTTTTTACGATACCAGTATTTACAGTATCAAAAGTGTACATATTATTGAAACGATGGGGCGCAATGCCGGTTGGTTGACCGCCGCCTCTGTTTTGGCACGGAATGGCAATTCCATAACTGCACCCCACTTAATTTATCTGCCTGAAGTAGCTTTTGATGAGAAACGTTTTTTGGAAGATGTTCGTCGCAAGCTGAAGGAATATAATACGGTTGTGGTGGTTGTTAGCGAGGGCATTCGCAATAGTGAGGGACACTTTATTGCCAAGGCTTCGGCCAAAAGCGATGGATTTAACCATGTTGCCTTGGGTGGAGTTGCATATGTGCTAAAAGAGTTGGTGGAACGCGAAATCGGTTGTAAAGTGCGTGCCTTGGAACTTAGTATTTTGCAACGCTGTTTCGGTAATTTGACCTCGGCAACCGATGTAAACGAGGCTTATAATTTGGGTGTAGTGGCTACCCGCGCAGCTTTAAATCAAGAGTCGGGCGTTTTTGCTACTCTGCACCGTAATGGAAATTTGCCATATGAAGTTTCCTATTCGGTGGCGGATGTTGCTATGATTGCCAATGCCGAACGGTGTGTTCCCAGAGAGTGGATTTCCGAGCAGGGCAACGATGTTACGGCCGAAATGGTGGAATATTTAAAACCTCTCACCGAAGGTGCGGCGCAGATTCTTTTCGAAAATGGTCTGCCTGATTATATCGATATTCGGCATTTGGATTTCAAACAGCAAAAATATAAAAATTAGTATGGTATTAAAAAATCCTTGAAAACATTTTGTTTTCAAGGATTTTTTCTAATCGGCTTGTTTGGGAAGGTCGGCAAAGGGAATTTTATGCAAGCGAAACCGTCCGGTAATGGGGTGACGGTTTTCGTAATCTGCGTAGACCACCGCTTGTTCGGTATAGAGCAGGGCGGTGGTACGGAGAATTCCCTTTTTCGGCTGGGTGCTCACAGTGCGGGCGAGCAGTTGCTTGGCCGTTTTTAAAAAGGGATCTTGTTGTTGTAAGCAGATTGGAATTTTTGCCCCCGCAACCGAAGCTAATAAATCGCAGACCATTCGGTCGCGCAAAACGGCGGGCGAAATCCTATCCATTCTTGATAAAACCGCAAATAAACGGGCAGTATATTCGTCCAGCGAAATACGGTGTTGCTCTTCGATACGGTCGGCAATATATTCCAAAACCGAAAAGGGGTCATTCCCCAGTTCGTCGGTAAGATATTGTAAGGTCAAACGAAAGCGGCCGGAGTTATAGGTGCGGTCGCAAACATCTTCCACACGGTGCAGCCGTTCTAAATCCGAGCGGGTAAGATAAGGAGTTTCCAATACTTCATAGGGTGGATTTTCGGAAAAGCGACAGGGAAATTCCTCTGATTTTTCCCGCATATCGGCTCCATGCAGTAGTTTTAAAAAACCAAGCTGTAACATATCGGCCCCCAAGGAAAAGGCGGTATTGAAACTTTTGGAAAAAGAGGAATAATCTTCTTTCGGCAGACCGGCAATTAAATCAATATGGATATGAATATTGCGCTTTTTTATCAAAGACCGAATGTTTTTTTGTAAAATACTGCAGTTGGTTTTGCGGTGAATAGCGGCTAAGGTTTTCTCGTTGAAACTCTGCAAACCAATTTCCAGTTGAATACAACCGATTGGTGCTGCCGCAAAAAGAGAGAGGAATTCTTCGTCTAAAATATCTCCGGCAATTTCAAAGTGAAAGCAAACCCCTTGCGGAATGTCACGTCCGTAATGGTCGAGGATAAACTTTACGATCTCTTTGGCTCTTTTTTTGTTGGCATTAAAGGTGCGGTCCACAAATTTTACCGTTTTGGTACCACTGTTGGCCAGACGTAAAATATCTTGTTTGGTTTGGTTTATATCAAAATACCGCACTTTGCCGCAGCGCCCCGAAAGGCAAAAAGCACAAGAATAGGGGCAACCGCGAGTCGATTCCACATAGGCGATGCGGTTTTGTAGGGTTGCGAAATATTCTTCTCCGTAGGGAGAGGGAGGATTTTCGACGGCGACATAAGGAGCGGAGAGATGAATAGCATCCCCTTCTCGAAAACAAAGGCCATTTATTCTGGTTTTTTGTTTTTGCGCGAGAGCATCGCACAATTGGGCAATGGGCTGTTCGCCCTCACCCGAAATGACATAGTCGACAAAAGGATTATGCAATAAAACATCCTTGGCATTGTAACTCACCTCCGGCCCACCAAAGACAATAATACAATCGGGGTGCTTTTCTTTAAAACGACAGGCGAGTTCTTGAACCACTTTAATATTCCAGATATAACAACAAAAGCCAAGAAGGTTGGGAGCGCTTTTTTCAATACGTTCGAATATGGAGGTGGGATTTTCGTTGATGGTACCTTCGCAAACGTAAACGCGGTGGGGTAGGTCGGCATAGGTTTCCACACCGGCTTTGAGACACCACGGTGCCAAAGAGGAATGAACGTATTGAGAATTGACTGAGCAAAAAACCACCTCGAGCGGCTTCATAGGAACACCTACTTTTTAAAATTTATTTTCATTTTACCATAAAAATAATGGTTTTGCTACCGGTTTTTTACATACCTTCCATTCATAAAGTTTCTTGAAATACAGCTAAAAAACCATAAAAAACAAGAGACGGTGGAAAATTCACATATTCATTATTCATCATTCATTAAAAATCCGTTTTTAATGAATGATGAATAATGAACAAAGAAGAATGAATAGTATAAAATCAAAAATCCGTCCACTTTCGTGAACGGATTTTTGATTTTGGCTGGGGTGGCAGGATTCGAACCTACGAATGCAGCAGTCAAAGTGCTGTGTCTTACCGCTTGACGACACCCCAATATGAAATTGTGAAAAATGTGGGGTGGATAATCGGGTTCGAACCGACGACCTCCAGGGCCACAACCTGGCACTCTAACCAGCTGAGCTATATCCACCAAGTAGTATTGTGTTCTCACAAACGCAATACTCATTATATCATTAAAAGTTGATTTGTCAAGGTGTTTTTTAAAAAAAATTAACAATTTTTCAAACATTCGTAAGAAGTACGAACGGCCTCTGCGCTCATATCGCATTTTAAAAGGAAAACCGGTGTTTGACGAAGCAGACGGTCAGCCGTTTGCAACATTTTTTCCATTTGCAACGGATTTTTCGGGCGGGCAGTTTGCTCTAAAAAGCGGCGCAAAACTTGTGGGTCCTTTCCCTCCATCGGAGTGATGGTGTTTTGGATGTCGCGCTCTAAAAAGACAATGGCCTTTAAGGGGGCAGAGGTGTTGGTGTTTAAGGGGGTTTTGCCGCTCCAAGGGGTGCCATAGGCATAAAATGTTCCATCTTCTTGCAGGCGTAAAATGGGCTTATCGTCGTTGATGTAGGTGACTTTGTCCCCGAAAAATCTTTTCCAAAGACCGGTATGAGTAGATTTCCCGGTGCCACAATCGGCCGAGAATAAATAGGCTCTTCCCTCCATCGCAATGCAGGAAGAATGAAGCATCAGACCGTGAAAAGAAATCAGATATCGACTAAACAAGGAACCGGTCGCTAAATAGGCAACGTCATCGCGAGAGAGCAAGGGGTAGGTGTTTTGCAAATCATCCAACTGGGATTCGGGCAAGGAGACGGTAATGTCGGCCGGACCGGAAACGTCGGATTCGTAGGCTTTGCCTTGCGCTTCCAGACGCTCACAAGTGGCATCTACATCTACCACCAAACGGCCGATTAGATAGCGTTTCATATGGATCCCTCTTTTCCTATTCGAAGCCTTCTGTTACTATTTTATCCAATTATCTTCGGTTTTGCAAGGGGTATTGTATGTTTTTGCTTTTTTCGGTAAATAATAGAAAAAAGAAAGGGGCAGATGTTATGAAAAAAATTGTTGGTGTAAAAGGGTTAGAGGTTTTGGATTCTCGCGGAAACCCTACCGTTTGTGCGCAGGTGATATTGTCGGATGGCAGTGCCGGTGTTGCGATTGCGCCGTCGGGCGCATCGACCGGTCGGTATGAGGCCTATGAATGGCGGGATGGCGAAGAACGCTATCGCGGTAAGGGTGTATTGACGGCTGTGAAAAATATAGAAGAGGAAATGGCAGAGCCACTTTGTCGATTAGAAAGCATTGACCAAGAATCGGTGGATAATCTTTTGTGTGAGTTGGATGGAACCGAAAACAAAAGCCGCCTCGGGGCTAATGCTATTTTGGCTGTTTCTATGGCGGTAGCAAGGGCAGCGGCAACTTCTTATCAACTTCCCCTTTATCGCTATTTGGGTGGAATCGGACAACGGCATATGCCAATTCCTATGATGAATATTTTAAATGGCGGGGTTCACGCGGCCAATAATGTAGATATTCAAGAATTTATGATTTGCCCCAAGGGCGCCGAAACTTTTGCAGAGGCGTTGCGATGGGGTAGCGAAATTTACCACCGGTTGGGGGCTATTCTGCGGGAGCGTGGACTCTCGACCGGCGTGGGGGACGAGGGCGGATTTGCCCCTGACGTGCCCAGTGACCGCGCGGCTTTGGAACTGCTTTGCGAAGCGGTGCAAACGGCCGGCTTTACCTTTGAGCAGGTTGGATTGGCCTTGGACGTAGCCGCCAGCGAATGGTACCGCGACGGCAAATATTTTATGCCCAAACGCGGTATTTACCGCACGGCCGAGGAATGGATGGATACAGTGGAAGAACTTTGTCGCGATTTCCCCATCTGTTCGATTGAGGATCCCCTAGGCGAGGACGATTGGGATAGTTGGAGGCGCCTTACCGAGCGACTGGGAGAGCAGGTGCAACTGGTAGGGGATGATTTATTTGTCACCAATACTGCTCGTTTGCAACAAGGGGTGGCGAAAAAAGCTGCTAATACGATTTTAATTAAGCCCAATCAAATCGGTACGGTCAGCGAAACTTTACGGGTTATTCAAATGGCAGCCGCCAACGGTTACCGTTATGTGGTTTCACACCGTTCGGGCGAAACGGAGGATACCTTTATTGCAGATTTGGCAGTTGCCACCAAGGCGGTTATGCTTAAAAGCGGCGCGCCCTGTCGTAGCGACCGCGTAGCCAAATATAACCGTCTATTGGCCATTGAAGGGGCTTAGATTTTGTTATTTTGCCGAGAAAGCAAAGGGAAAAAGGGGCGGCTTTGTGACCTTTGATAAAACCGTGGAGCATCGAAAAAAAGGCTTGACATCTAAGATTCGTTGTGGTATTATAATCTAGCATCTGATTGCATCTGTATCCTTACAGATGGGGTCATTGCCGAAAAGACAATGAAGCGGGCGGTCCTCTGTTCTGCTATTTTAGAAGTATGAACGTCTGATATTTTTAAGGAGGAAAAAAGAATGGATTTTGTCAAGAATTTAGTAGCAGACCAACTGAAGGAGGATGTTCCGGTTATTAAAATCGGCTCCACCGTGAAAGTTCACGTAAAGATTCGTGAAGGGGAAAGAGAACGTATTCAGGTGTTTGAAGGCACTGTGATTGCTCGCAACAACAGCGGTATTGCTGAAACCTTTACCGTTCGTCGTGTTTCTTACGGCGTTGGCGTAGAACGTGTATTTCCGGTTCATTCCCCCAATGTAGATAAGGTGGAAATCGTACGCGAAGGTCGCGTTCGCAGAGCGAAACTTTACTATCTGCGTGACCGCGTTGGTAAGGCTGCTAAGGTTAAAGAACAAATTAAATAGTTTTTAAGAGGGGGACAGGTTTGTCCCCTTTTTTGCATTTTTATAAGACTTATGAAAGGAAGAATATTATGGATTTTCATCAATCGCAAGAAAAAATCGACAGCACACAAAAACCATCGGTTTCTCGTCGCTTTTTTCGCGATCCGCCGCAGGGAGAAGAACCAAAATCGGTATCCAATGCACAAGAATCTATGTCGGCCAATGATTCGATGAAAAGTGAAAACCGTACCGAACCTTTTCGGCCACGAAAAAAAATTCAACGCGAGGTTTTCGAATGGCTGGAAATTATTTCAACTTCGGTGGTTGCCGTAGTGATTGTCTTCACCTTTTTCTTTCGTATTGTGGCCATTGAGGGCCCCTCGATGATGGGAACGCTGATGCACGGCGAGCGTGTGGTTATCAGCAACTTTTTTTACGAACCTGCACGGGGCGATATTGTGGTTATTTCTCGCAATATAAACAACTCAGCGCAGGTTGGTACCTATGAGGAACCAATTATCAAACGTGTTATCGCCACGGAGGGTGAAGTAGTGGATATCGACTTTAAGGCCGGCGTGGTGATGGTGGATGGTGTTCCGCTGGAGGAGCCGTATATACTCGAGCCCACCTACCGTTCTTTTGATGTCAACTTTCCGGTACGGGTGAAAGAAAATTGTGTGTTCGTTTTAGGGGATAACCGCAACGATTCGTTAGATAGCCGTTCGACCAGCATTGGTGACAATGGAATGGTCGATGAAAAATATATTTTAGGAAAGGCCGTTTGTCGAGTTTTTCCGCTAAATAAATTTGGGAGTTTAAAATAATGGCAGAAAATAACATTCAGTGGTTTCCCGGTCATATGTCTAAAACTCGCCGTAAAATCACCGAAAGTTTGTCGCTGGTGGATGCGGTGGTAGAAATCACCGATGCCCGCATACCGCTCAGCAGTCGCAATCCGGAATTGGCCAATATTGTGGCGTCCAAACCGCGCATTGTATTGCTCAATAAAAGTGATATGGCAGACCCTTTCGCTACGGCCAAGTGGATTGCCCAATATGCCGAAGAGGGAATTTCAGCTTTGGCGGTTGATTGTCGTTCGGGAAAGGGTGTCGGCGGTTTTTCCGATGCGGTAAAACATCTGCTGAAGGATAAAATCGAACAGAATAAAGCCAAAGGCTTGGTGGGAAAACCGCTGCGGCTAATGATTGTGGGAATTCCCAATGTGGGCAAATCTTCTTTCATCAATCGGTTGCTCAAATCCAGTCGTGCCAAGGTGGAAGATCGCCCCGGTGTCACTCGTGGAAATCAATGGTTCTCGGTAGGCGGTGGGTTGGAATTGCTCGATACCCCCGGCGTGCTTTGGCCCAAGTTTGATGACCCCAAAGTGGGCCTTCGTTTGGCTATTACCGGTGCGATCAAGGATACTGTGATGGATATTGAAACTTTGGCAGTTCGCTTTTTGGATGAGATAAAGGATTCTTACGCATCTTTATTGGAACAACGCTATAAAATAGAATGGGATACCGCGTGGGATGCCTACGATATTTTGTGCCAAATCGGGCGAAAACGCGGGATGGTTATGCGCGGCGGTGAGATCGACACCGAGAGAGCTGCCGTGATGTTGATGGATGAATACCGTTCCGGCACTTTGGGGCGTACCACCTTGGATGCCGTAGAAGAAGGATTGGCACAAGAGGGAGAATGTTATGCCGGATTATGAGTTTGAAACGGCCGCCCGCGCCAAGGGTTTCACCTCTATTTGCGGGGTAGATGAGGCAGGCCGCGGACCGTTGGCCGGTCCGGTTTGTGCTGCCGCGGTTATTCTGCCCAACGGGGTGGAAATTGAGGGTTTGAACGATTCTAAAAAACTGAGCGAAAAAAAGCGAGAGGCTCTGTTTGATGTGATAAAAGAAAAGGCGATTGCTTGGTCGGTCGACTATGCTACAGTGGCGGAAATTGAGCAGTATAATATTTTAAACGCTACCTTTTTGGCTATGAATCGCGCTATTGCGGGACTGTCGATTTCGGCCGATTACGCCTTGATTGACGGCAACCGATTGCCCAAAGAAATGGAGATTGCCGGTGAACCCGTGATTAAGGGAGACAGTCGCTCTATGTCGATTGCAGCCGCTTCGATTTTGGCCAAGGTTTCGCGGGACCGCTTGATGTTGGAAATGGATGCTGCCTACCCTATGTATGAATTTGCCAAACATAAGGGCTACGGTACGGTCGCCCATAGGAATTTGATTCGGCAGTATGGGCCTTGTGAACATCATCGCCCCAGTTTTTTAACCAAGCTATGAGCGGCACGATCGGATATGTTTTGGGGCGCGCCGGTGAGGAACTGGCCGCCGCCTACTTAAAAGAAAACGGCTTTTTTATTGCGGCACGCAACTATCGATCCTCCTTGGGGGAGATTGATATTATCGCTGAAAACCAAGAGATGGTTCTTTTTGTGGAGGTAAAGGTGCGAAAAGCAGACGTCGGTTATGCCCCGCGTGAGGCCGTGACCGCTGATAAAAAACGCCGCTTGTTGCACGCAACCAAGCATTTTTTGTACCGCAGTCGTACGCGGTTGCAACCCCGCTTTGATGTGATTGAAATTGTGTTAAATGAAGCCGGAAGTTTTCGGAATGCAGACGTTCATTGGATTCAAAATGCTTTTGGAGTGTCATCGCATGAATTTTTTTGATTTGCATGCCGATACACCGCTGATGTGGGCTGAGTCGCCTCTCACCGAAACGGCGGTCAATGTTCTAGACCATCCTTTTTCCCGCTATGTGCAAACCCTTGCTGTTTTTGTGGGCGAAGGGGTGAAGAACCCTTTTTCGGTTTACCGTAAAAGGATGAAACAAATTCACACTTTCGTTAGGCAAAATAGGCTTGCATTCGCCAAAAAAAACAACTTCCAAAACGGCATTTTGCTTTCGGTGGAAAACGCCGCCTTTTTAGCGCAAGACCCAGGTCGCCTTTACCGTTTGGTAGAGGATGGTGTTTCAATGTTGGGACTGACTTGGAACGGCGATAACGCCTTGGCCGGCGGTGCCGATGGAAACAAGGGGTTGACTATGCTTGGCCGTGAGGTGATTGCTGCGATGAATCGGTTGGGGTTGGTGCTGGATATTTCGCATTTATCGAAACCGGCTGCCTTTGAAGCCGCTCATTTGGCCGATCGTGTCTTGGCCAGCCATTCCAATGCGGATGCGGTGTTTTCGCATCGCCGCAATCTTTCGGAGGAAACATTGGCAATCATTAAACAGAAAAACGGTCTGGTCGGGCTTTGCTTTTATCCTGCTTTTTTGGGTGATGGTGATGACGATGTGTTTTCGGCCTTGCTTAGACAGGTGGAATATCTCTGTTGGAAGGGAATGGAGAAAAACATCGCAATTGGGACTGATTTTGACGGAGCGACCATGGCACCGATGTTATCCAAAACGGCCGACATTTTGCGATTGCAAGAGGCTTTTTTGGTTTCCGGTGTAAAAAAAGCACTTGTGGATGCCATCTTTTATGAAAATGCTCTTGCATTTTTTCAAAAAATATGTAAAAATAAATATTCAAAAGAGTTTTAGCCAAAACACCATTTTGTTTTAAAATACGGAGGATCTTATGAACTATATCAGTACACGTGACAATCAAATTAAGGTTTCGGCCGCCTCGGCGATTGCCAACGGCATTTCGGCCGAGGGGGGGCTGTATGTTCCGGCCGAAATCCCAACCCTTTCAAAAGAGGATTTTGCTACCCTTTGCCAAATGGATTATCCCACTCGCGCTTCCTATATTTTGGGGAAATTTTTGGGCGATTTTACTGCCGAAGAGGTGGATGCTTGCACCAAGGGTGCTTATATTGGCACGTTTGATGAAGATCAACCGGCCCCCTTGCACACTCTGTATGATGGCACCGAAATTTTAGAGCTGTGGCACGGTCCGACCTGCGCGTTTAAGGATTTGGCCTTGCAAATTTTGCCTTTTTTGCTCAGCACTTCGGCTAAAAAGGTTTCGAAAGGGAAAAAGACGGTCATTTTGGTGGCCACTTCGGGCGATACCGGCAAAGCCGCTTTGGAAGGTTTTAAAGACGTAGAAGGTACCGAAATTATGGTATTCTATCCCAGCGATGGTGTCAGCCCCATGCAAAAAATGCAGATGGATACGCAAGAGGGCAACAACGTGTGTGTTTACGCGATACACGGCAATTTTGACGATGCCCAAACAGGTGTCAAGCGCATTTTCACCGATCCCGCTATTGCCGAAAAACTTAAAGAACACAATATGCTTTTTTCTAGCGCCAACTCCATCAACTGGGGGCGCTTGGCACCGCAGATTGTTTACTATGTTTCAGCTTATTGCGATTTGCTTTCAAGTGGAAAGGAACTCAAAGAAGGATTTAATGTGGCCGTTCCCACCGGCAATTTCGGTAACATTTTGGCCGCTTATTATGCCAAACAAATGGGAGTTCCGGTACATAAATTAATTTGCGCCTCCAACTCCAATAAGGTTTTGACAGATTTCTTTGAGACCGGCGTTTACGACCGTAACCGTGATTTTTACACCACCATTTCGCCCTCGATGGATATTCTCATTTCCAGCAATTTGGAGCGTATGTTGTTTGAATTAAGCGACCGCGACCCGCAAAAAACCATTGCTTGGCAGACTGCCTTGAAAGAAACCGGTAAATATCAGGTCGACAATGCCGTCAAAGCGAAGTTGGACGATTTGTTCTTCGGCGGATATTGTGACGACGAAAAGACCAAACATACGATCCGTACGGTGTATGAAAAATACGGTTATCTTTGTGATACACATACTGCGGTTGCTGTTTCGGTATATGAGGAATACAAGGCCAAAACCGGAGATACTCGCCCGGTGGTGATTGCGTCGACGGCCAGTCCCTATAAATTTGCGGCTAATGTGCTGAGTGCCCTGGGTAAATCGGCTGATGGGGATGAATTTGCCACGGTTGACCTTTTAAGTCAAATCACCAAAACCAATGTACCGCATCCGATTGCGGCTCTTAAGGGAAAAACCGTGCGGTTCCAAAACAGTTGCGAACCCAAAACGATGGAGCAGGCTGTATTATCTCACTTGGGCATTGAATAAGAAAAAATATGGCGCATGAGGGTTTCTCATGCGCCATCCTTTACAAAACTACTAGTTTTTTGCTTTAAAAGTATTGCAACAAGTGTCGGTTGTGCACTGGCAGGAGTGGCAGGGGCCTACCTCAATGTGGCCTGCTTCACAGGCGTCGTTTTTGGCATGGTAGACACAGTTTTCCACATTGCATTTAATGCCGGAAATTTCGTGTTTGTTTTCCATTTTCATAACTCTCCTTTTTTAAAATATTTTTCGGTGTACAAACACCAAGAATAGTATGTGTTCTTTTTTAAAAAATAACCCAAAGGCAGGCGATAAAACTGGCTCTGTATGCGATTTCGGATTTACATTTGTCCCTTGGCTGCGATAAACCGATGACGGTCTTTCGTGGCTGGGAAAATTATGTCGAACGGATTTCAGCCCATTGGAATCGACTCATCAAACCCGATGATACCGTAGTTTTGCCGGGCGATTTTTCATGGGGACTCAAACTTCCGGAAACGAAGGAAGATTTTTCTTTTTTGCATCGATTACCGGGACAAAAAATTTTACTCAAAGGCAATCACGATTTGTGGTGGAGTACCGTAAAAAAGGTCAATGAATTTTTAAACGAAAATGGATTTGACACGATTCGGTTGCTTTTCAACAATACCATTGCGGTAGAAAATCGCTTTATTTGTGGTACGCGCGGTTGGTTTTATGACCAAGGCGAAGAGGATAAAATCCGAAAACGCGAGGTCGGTAGGTTGCGTGCCTCGCTGGAGGCGGCGGAACAAATAGGGGGAGAAAAGGTGGTCTTTTTGCATTATCCCCCCGTTTACGGAGAATATGTTTGCCGCGATATTTTGGAAGTGCTGCACGAATACGGAGTTCGAACGGTTTATCACGGCCACATTCACGGCAGTGGATTTCATAATGCAGTTAGCGAATATGATGGCATTTCCTTTCGTTTAATTTCGGCTGATTGCATAGATTTCACCCCGATTTTGATACCCTAAATGAGATAAAATAGAAAAAATTGTAAAATTATTAAAATATTTCAAAATAATAGTAGAAAAAACAAACCAGTTGTGATATAGTATTCAATGAACAATTTTGTGGAGGTTAAAACGAATGAGTTTAAAAGCATCAAACAAAGTAGATACCAATCGTTATGAGGTGGAAATCGTCATCGACGGTGAAACCTTCCGCAATGCCATTCAAACCGTATACAAAAAAGAACGCAAAAACATTGCTGTTCCCGGTTTCCGTAAGGGCAAAGCGCCGCTTGGTATCATTGAAAAATATTATGGAGAAGGCGTGTTTTATGAAGACGCTTTGAATCTGCTTTATTCTGACGCCATTGATGAAGCTGCCCAAGCCGCCAATCTTACGATTATTGAGGACGAAATGAAGTTCGATTTGGTTTCCATCAGTAAAGAAGAAGGCGTTGATTTTAAGGTTACCTTTACAACCAAACCTGAAGTAGAAGTAGCCGAATACAAAGGCCTTTCGGCTGAGAAACTGATTTGCGAAGTATCCGACGATGAAGTAAAAGCCGAATTGGATCGACTGGCCGACCGCAACTCCCGTATGGTAGAAGTGACCGATCGTGCCGCCGCATTGAAGGACACCGCCGTTATCGATTTTGAAGGATTTGTTGACGGTACCGCTTTTGAAGGCGGTAAGGGGGAAGGCTATTCCCTTTCTTTGGGTTCGGGTCAATTCATTCCCGGCTTTGAAGAACAAATTGTCGGCCATAGCGCCGGCGAAGAGTTTGACGTAAATGTCACTTTCCCGAGTGAATACTCAGCCGAGGAATTAGCCGGTAAAGAGGCCACCTTTAAAGTGAAGTTGCACGAAATTAAGGTGAAAGAATTGCCCGAAATGGATGATGAATTTGCCAAAGATGTCAGTGAGTTTGACACCTTGGATGAACTCAAAGCCGATATCAAAGCTAAAGCATTAGAGCGCAAGAATAAATCGGCCGATGACGAAGTGGAAAATCAGCTGATTGACCAACTGGTAGAAGGACTGAAAGGTGAAATTCCCGAAGCTATGTATCGCAACCGTGTGGAGCAAAGCGTAAAAGATTTTGACTACCGTTTGCAAATGCAGGGAATGAACTTGGAAACCTATATGAAATATAGCGGCGGCAAATTGGATGCTTTGAAAGACAGCTTCCGTCCGCAGGCTGAGCGTCAGGTTAAGGTTCGCCTTGCTTTGGAAAAAATTGTAGACTTGGAAAAGATTGAGCCTTCGGCAGAAGATTTGGAAAAAGAATTTTCTGTTATGGCCGAAACCTACTCAATGCCGGTAGAACAAATTAAAGCGGCGATTGGTGAGAAAGAAATCGCTGCCGATATTGCCGTACAAAAGGCAATGGCCTTGGTGAAAGAAAACGCCAAAATCAAAGAGGTAAAGGAATATACCAAAAAGGAAGAAGCGAAGAAACCTGCCGCCAAAAAGGCCGCTTCTGCCAAGACCTCTACCGCTAAAAAGGCCGCCGACGGTGAGAAAAAACCGGCCGCAAAAAAAACCACGGCCAAAAACACAACCAAGGTTGCTGACAAAGCAGAATAATCAGCCTTTTTTAAAAAATTTGATTAGTTTGGAATAATACAGCCAATACTTGCATTGTCTGTATTGGTTGGCACCCGATGAGACGGTGGGATTATTCCTCCTTTCTTGTCGGGTTTATTCCTTAGTTGGGTAAAAAATCGCTCTTTTTACCAAGAAAATTCAACTTAAAACGGAGGTAATTCAATGGATTCGAAAATGAATTTAGTTCCCTATGTGGTAGAACAAACCAGTCGTGGCGAGCGCTCATATGATATTTTTTCCCGTTTGCTTAACGACCGCATTATTATGTTGTATGACCAAGTGGATAACGCTTCGGCCAGTTTAATCATTGCTCAAATGCTGTATTTGGAGGGGCAAGACCCGAATAAGGATATCCATTTTTATATTAATAGCCCCGGTGGTTCGGTTTCGGCCGGCTTAGCCATTTACGATACGATGCAGTACATCAAATGTGACGTCAGCACCATTTGTCTTGGTATGGCTGCCAGTATGGGCGCCTTTTTGTTGGCAGCCGGTGCTAAGGGAAAACGCTTGGCTCTGCCCAACAGTGAAATTATGATTCATCAACCGCTCGGTTCGACCGAGGGGCAGGCCACTGATATTTTGATTCACGCCCACCACATTGAAAAAACCCGTGCGACCTTAAATCAAATTTTGTCTGAGCGTACCGGCCGTCCATTGGAGGAAATTCAACGTGATACCGAGCGCGATAACTTTATGTCGGCCAAAGAGGCAATGGAATACGGCTTGATTGATAAGGTGATCGATAAACGATAGAGGAGGAGTTTCCGGTGCCAGAAAAAAAGGATGAAACGGTTGTTTGCTCTTTTTGTGGTAAAACGCAGGATGAAGTGATGCAACTGATTGCCGGTCCCGGCGTTTATATCTGCGATCAGTGTATTGAGATATGCACCAGCTTGATGGAGGGAGAGCGGGAAACCCCTTATCCTGCTTCGGCCAAACGGTCTCAAAAATCCGCTCCTGAGAAAGAGCGGATACCACTTCCCAAACCGGCTGAACTCAAAGCTCGTTTGGATGAATATGTTGTTGGTCAAGAGCAGGCTAAAAAGACTCTTTCGGTTGCTGTATATAACCATTATAAGAAAATCAACTCGCTTTCGAAAGAAAACCGTGAGGTTGAAATGGTTAAAAGTAATGTGCTGCTGTTGGGGCCAACCGGTGTAGGAAAAACCTTGCTGGCAACCACTTTGGCTCGCTTTTTAGATGTACCGATTGCCATTACTGATGCCACCACCTTGACCGAGGCCGGTTATGTCGGTGAAGATGTCGAGAACATCTTGCTGCGGTTGATTCAAGCGGCCGATTATGATGTAGAAAAGGCCGAACGTGGTATTATTTATATCGATGAGATTGATAAAATCGGTCGCAAATCGGAAAACACCTCGATTACGAGGGATGTTAGCGGCGAAGGGGTGCAACAGGCACTTTTGAAAATTTTAGAGGGGACGGTAGCCAATGTTCCGCCGCAGGGTGGACGCAAGCATCCCCAACAAGAATTTATTCGTATGGATACCACCAACATTCTCTTCATTTGCGCCGGTGCGTTTGATGGAATTGAAAAAATTATTGAACGCCGTCTGGGTAGCGGTAGTTTAGGGTTTGGTGCCGAGGTTAAGGCTTCGAACGATGCCGAGCGCGAGGCGTTGTTGCCTCTGGTTACCCATAAAGATTTGGTTCGTTTTGGCCTGATTCCGGAATTGGTCGGCCGCCTGCCGGTCATCACGCCGTTGGAACATTTGGATGAAGAAGCGATGATTCGTATTATGACCGAGCCCAAAAATTCAGCGCTCAAACAATATCAAGAGCTTTTTCGTATGGACGGCGTAACGCTCACTTTTGAAGAGGGAGCCTTAAAAGCGATTGCCAAGCAAACGGTGGAACGTAAAACCGGTGCGCGGGGACTGCGTTCTTTATTCGAAACCGCTTTGATGGATACGATGTACCGTGTTCCCAGCGAATCGGATATTACCGAAGTGGTGGTCAGTGAAGCTTGTATTACCGGTGATGCTACCCCAAAATTGGTGAAGAAAAAATCCAAGAAGAAAGAAATTTCTGCATAAAAAAATCCTGTCTGCCAATTTTGGCAGACAGGAATTTTTTTTGTTATTATGCAATTTTTCGTACCAAAGCCAGGTCAATGATTCCGCCGAAGGGAGAAATATTGGGGCAAGAAAAGGCTTTTCCATAGGCAAAGGCTTCGGTATAGAGTGCCAAAGGAAGAATGCAACCCTCTTTTATCAAAATTTTGTTGGCTTTGCGAGCGGTAGTCAGCGTGGTAGCCGCGGTGGCGTTGGTGGTTAGTTTGGCCACCTCTTTGTTATAATCGTTTCGCTGAAAGCCAAACGCGTTTTGCGTGGTACCGGTCGTGGTAAACAGATTGAAAAAGTCAGCCGGTTCGTCGCTTTTGGCCGTAATTGGTAAGATGGCCAACTGGTAGTTTTTCTGTTGAACGGCTGCAAATAGTTGTTCCTGGCTTTCTTGACTTTTAATATTCACCACAACCCCAAGGGATTGTTGAAAACTTTCAGCGACCAATTTGGCTAAGGAGTCCACCCCGCTCTTGTTGTAATATAAAATCTCTATTGTCGAAGGAAGCCGGCCGGATTGTTTTGCGGCCTCGACATAACAATTGTGGGCTTCTTCAGGTTGGTAGGAGGGTGGGGTGGCAAAGGAGCCACTGTTTTTAAGCGGCTTGCCGTTGAGCAAAACACTATTGGGCAACAAACAACCCGATTCAACAAATGAAACGTTCAATTCGTTTCTCAATAGATTGCGGTGAATGGATTTGGCAAATGCCTCGCGGAATAAGGGGTTACCAAAGGGAGAGGATTTATTTATCACCAAGGCATAGCATGTTTTTTCATAGGTGAATAAATTGCTTTGCTCGGTGGCCTCCTCGCGGGCGATAAACCCCATATCTAAAGTTTCTTTGTCAATGCGGGTAGCACGGCCGTTGCGGTCGCCGACACTGAACATCACGGCGGTTGCTTCGGCGACAAAATTGCCGCGATAGGCTTCGTTTTTGTTTAGACGAATGGAAAAGTTATCTTTATTCCAATAACGCAAGCGGAAGGAGCCGTTGCAAAGCAGAGTTTCATCGGTTTTCCCGTATTGACCCTTGGCTTTTTCAAAGGTGTCGCGGTGACAGGGCATTGCTACGGCGGTGGTGAGGGTTTTTAAAAAGCCGTCATCGGGGGTAATCAGTTCGATTTTTATCGTTTTGGGGTCAACAGCAGTTACCCCAAAGGGGGCCTTTTTTCCGGCGTTGAGTTCCTTGGCCCCTTTGATGTTGAACAGAAGATTGGCGTATGAAGATGCGGTGCGCGGAAGAAGAGCGCGACGAAAAGCATAGACAAAATCGTCAGCCGTCAGGGGGTCGCCGTTTTGCCAGACCTTCTGTTCTCCCAATCGAAAGGTGTAGGTTTTTTTATCAGCAGAAAGGGTGTGCGATTCGGCTGCACCGTAGGTGATGTTGCCTTCTGCATCAGGACGCATCAGACCTTCGAATAGATTTTTTACCAATAATTCTTCGTCTTCACCATAAGCCAATTGGGGGTCTAAGGTATCGGGTGCCTTGTTCAGTTCAAAATAAATCAGATAATTTTCAACGGATTGACAACTGCAAAGCAAACCGATCGAAAGCGCCAAGGCAAGTAAAATAGAAAGTGTTTTTCGTATCATTGAATCAAACCTCAAATCGGGTGAAATTTTCATAGACATTTTTATTATAAAGCTATTCGCTTGTTTTTTCAACTCTAACTGTATGTTTCTCACTGTTTTTTTGAAAAAACAAAAAAACATCTGTCAAGAAAAAAACTTGACAGACCGAGAAGGGTGTGGTATAATGAGTGTGGTTCTTATGGTAGGAGAGGAGTTAGGGAAAGAAATATGGCCAAAAATCTACGTATCTGCGACCTTTTGGCAATCTACGGCGCTCTGCTGACCGAAAAGCAAATGCGCTTGTTGGAACTGTATTATTTTGATGACCTTTCGCTTTCAGAAATTGCTGAAAATGAAGGGGGATCCCGTCAAGGCGCGATGGATTTAATCAAACGTGCCGAAAAAGAACTGCTGAAAATGGAAGATTGTCTTCACCTGCATCGACGTAACGTTTTGCAGGAGGAATTAATAACCCAACTTCGTTCTGCCCATCAACGACAGGATCGAAAAGCGATAGAACAACTATTAGACCAACTGGAAACCACATTAGAAGATTAGAGGTGACGAAAACCGCATGGCATTCGAAAATCTTTCGGATAAACTGGCTGCGGCCTTTAAAAAATTGCGTTCTAAAGGGAAACTGAGCGAGAGCGATGTGAAAGCCGCTATGCGTGAAGTTCGTCTGGCCTTGTTAGAGGCTGATGTCAACTATAAAGTTGCCAAAGATTTTTCCAACCGCTTAACCGAAAAATGTATCGGTGAAAAGGTAATGGAAAGTTTAACGCCCGCGCAAATGGTTATTAAAATCGTGCGGGATGAGTTGGTGGAACTAATGGGCGGTAGCCATACTCGTTTAAAAACCGCCTCGCGCATTCCCACCGTCATTATGATGTGCGGTTTGCAAGGTTCGGGTAAAACCACCCACAGTGGTAAGTTAGCCAAAAAATTAAAGAAAGAGGGGCATCGCCCTTTACTGGTGGCTTGTGACGTTTACCGTCCCGCCGCGATTGAGCAGTTAAAGGTGGTGGGTGCTTCGGTTGACGTTCCGGTTTTTGAAATGGGAAATGAAAAACCGGAAAAAATCGCCGTTTCGGCCTTAAAACACGCCCGCGATTACGGATTTGATTATCTTTTGTTGGATACTGCCGGCCGTCTTCATATCGATGAGGACTTGATGGGGGAATTAACCCGCATTGTCAAAGCGGTTCCGGTGGATAACATCCTATTGGTTATCGATGCGATGATTGGTCAAGATGCCGTCAACGTCGCCAAAGCTTTCAACGATTTATTAGAGATTGAAGGCGTTATCGTCACTAAGTTAGACGGTGATACTCGTGGCGGTTCGGCTCTTTCGGTGCGTGCTGTTACCGGCAAACCTATTCTATACGCCGGTGTCGGCGAAAAGATGGATGATTTGGAAGAATTTCACCCCGACCGTATGGCCTCTCGTATTTTGGGAATGGGGGATATGCTTTCTCTCATTGAAAAAGCCGAAACCCAGTTGGACCAAAAACAAGCCGAAGAGACGGCACGTCGGTTGGCACAAAACAAGTTTGATATGAATGACTTGTTGCAACAGTTCGAAAGCATTAAAAAAATGGGTTCACTCAAAAGCATAATGTCGATGATGCCGGGAATGGATCGTCAACTGCGTGATGTTGATGTTGACGATCGTCAACTGCTGCGTGTAGAGGCGATCATCCGTTCAATGACCAAAAAAGAACGCGAAAAACCCGAGATTTTAAATGCTTCTCGCAAACGGCGCATTGCGGCCGGTTCGGGAATGAAGGTTGAGGATGTAAACCGTTTGCTGAATCAATACGAGCAGATGAAAAAAATGTTCCGCCAAATGAATAAAAAGGGCGGAAAGCGGCGGTTTGGCCGCTCGATGGGACTTCCGCCCGGTTTTGGCGGACTATAAAACCAATATTCATTCAAAGCGGTTTTGCTTGAATATGGATATATTTTATGAGTAGGAGGTGTGTTTGAAATGGCAGTAAAAATTCGACTTCGTCGTATGGGCGCAAAAAAAGCTCCCTTTTATCGTGTTGTTGTTGCCGATTCCCGTTCGCCGCGTGACGGTCGATTCATTGAGGAACTAGGCTATTACAATCCTACCAAGGAACCGGCAGAAGTAAAAATTGACGCTGAAAAAGCAAAGGCTTGGATTGGCAACGGTGCACAACCGACCGATACCGTGAAAGCTTTGCTCAAAAAAGAAGGCGTTCTTTAATCCACCCACTGTGACGAATCGTTTCGTCACCCGCATGTATTTTCAAGGAGAATTATTATGACAGAACTTTTGATTGCTATGGCAGCTGGGTTGGTAGAACAACCCGAAGCTGTTACCGCGACAGTTGACGAGCCCAACGAAGAAGGCGTTATCGTATATCACCTTCATGTTGCGGAGGATGATATGGGTCGCGTAATCGGTAAGCAGGGTCGCATCGCAAAAGCAATCCGTACCGTAATGCGTGCAGCGGCAAACCGCAATGGACAAAAAGTTGCCGTTGAAATCGACTAAATTCTTTCCGTCGCTTGAAATGGGTGAAAAATTCCCCTAAGCTTGCGGCGGAAAATCCTTTTTACCCCATCTTTTGGGGTGCGAAGGATTTTCCGTTGTAGAAGGAACGGGCAGGAGAAACGGCTCTGGGAAGGAGTGGGAATAAGATGAGAAAACAAAAAATTGAAACGGGTAAAATCGTTGGTACCCATGGGGTGCGTGGCGGATTGCGGGTGCAACCGTGGTGTGATTCCCCATCCTTTTTTACCAAATTGAAAACCCTTTATTGCAAAGAAGCGGCCGATTATCGGCCGATGAAGGTCATTTCCTCCCGTGCGCACGGAAATATTGTGATACTTGAACTGGAAGGTATCACCACTATAGAACAGGCCGAGTCCTTGCGGGGGAAGGTGTTGTATTTAGACCGCTCCGACCTTCATTTAGAACCGGACCAATATTTAATTTGCGATATTATTGGTTTGCCGGTTTACGATGCTGACCGAAAGGATCTACTCGGAAAACTATCGGATGTTTCAAAAACCGGGGCTAACGATGTATGGCACATTCAAAAAGGGGAAAAGGAGTATTTGATTCCCGTAATTGATGAAGTCGTCGTTTCGGTTGATACCCGGGAGGAAAAGATTCTCATTCGTCCCTTAGCCGGTATTTTTGAGGAGTAGAATATGGTATGAAGATTGATATTTTAACCCTTTTTCCCGAAATGTGTGAGGCGTATTTGGGGGAAAGTATCATCGGCCGTGCCCGCGCCGAGGAAAAGGTGCAAATTAAATGCCACAACATTCGGGATTATACCTTAGATAAGCATAACCGCGTTGATGATGCGCCCTACGGCGGCGGTAAGGGAATGGTTATGGCGGCACAGCCCATTCACGATTGTTTGCAAGCTATTTGCCAAGGGACATCGGTCAAGCCGTGGGTGATATATTTATCTCCCAAGGGAAAAACTTTCGACCAAAAAAAGGCAAGGGAACTATCAGCTCTCGATCAGATTGTCTTGCTCTGCGGCCACTACGAAGGAGTGGATGAGAGGGTGCTGGAACAGGATGTGGATGAAGAAATCTCCTTGGGCGACTTTGTGCTCACCGGCGGAGAAATTGCTGCCGTGGCGGTCACCGATGCTGTTTGTCGTCTGCTGCCGGGAGTTTTAGCCGATGACAGTTGTTTTGAGGAAGAAAGCCATTGGAACGGCTTGTTGGAATATCCGCAATATACTCGCCCCGCCGTATGGAATGGAATCAAGGTGCCGGAAATCTTGCTTTCCGGTCATCATGCCAACATTATGAAATGGCGGAGGGAAGAATCCCTAAAAACCACCCAACAAAAACGCCCGGAACTCTTAGAAACAGCCGAGCTGACTGCAGAGGAACGAATTTTTTTGCAAACCTGGAATCAAACGAAAGAATAACAGATTCGGTTTATCGGCATACAATGGTTTGGTAGAGAAAGGTTTCTCTTGTTGGAAATCTTTTAGCATTTTTGCACAAACCAAAATCCAGAATTTGTTTTTCGTTTATCCATTTGGGAGAAGTTGTGATATTTGTGATCCAAACCCATTGACGGCACGATATATTGTGGTATAATAGTAACAGTAGTAAAGGTTTATTATTCTTTTACGCTTTCATTCGTATATTCATCGATTATAATTTACATTCGAAAGAAGAGGTCATTGTTATGTACGTTAAGGATGTTGTTGTTCAAAATCAAGGTGGACTTCGTGCACGTCCGGCAACTTTTTTCATTCAAAAAGCCAACGAGTTTAAATCTTCCATTTGGGTGGAGAAGGATGAGCGCCGCGTTAACGCCAAAAGTTTGCTGGGTGTTTTATCGCTCGGTATTATTGGCGGTACTTCCATTCGCATCAGTGCTGACGGCGGTGATGAAAAAGACGCCGTAGATCAACTGGTTGAATTGGTTCAGTCCGGTTTTGTAGAATAATTTTGCTTTATACAGATGTCGCAGTGTCATCTGCGGCATCTTTTTTTATAAAAAAAGAAATTATTTTAGCAAAACACTTGATTTTTAAAAGCAATCGTGGTAACATAGTCTTCGGTGATTTTTTCATCGTATCTATCCGGGTGTGGCTCAGTTTGGTAGAGCGCTTGAATGGGGTTCAAGAGGCCGCTGGTTCGACTCCAGTCACTCGGACCAATAAAGCCGCAAACCGTTCGGTTTGCGGCTTTATTCTTTACAATTATAATCTTGAAGGGATATGTTATTATGAGTGAAGGTTGTACCCACGATTGTTCTTCTTGCTCGCAAAATTGTGGCGAACGCATCGAACCGCAAAACTTTTTGGAAAAGCCGCACGAACTGACTCATGTAAAAAAAATAATCGCAGTGGTCAGCGGTAAGGGTGGCGTTGGCAAATCAATGGTTACCTCATTGCTTTCGGTAACTATGCAACGTCGTTCGCACCGCACCGCCGTGTTAGATGCCGATATTACCGGCCCTTCCATTCCCAAATCCTTTGGCGTAAATGGTGAAAAGGCCGCGGGAAATGAATTGGGCATTTTTCCGGTAAAAACCAAAACCGATATTGGCGTTATGTCGCTAAATTGTCTGTTGGAGAATGAATCTGACCCTGTGGTTTGGCGCGGCCCGGTGATTGCGGGCGCGGTCAAACAATTCTGGACCGACGTGATTTGGGGTGATGTCGACTATATGTTTGTCGATATGCCGCCCGGAACCGGTGATGTTCCTATCACGGTATTTCAATCCCTGCCGATTGATGGTATCGTGGTGGTTACTTCGCCACAGGAACTGGTGGAAATGATTGTTAATAAAGCAGTAAAAATGGCCGATATGATGGACATTCCAATCATCGGCATTGTGCAAAATATGTCCTATTTCGAATGTTCCGATTGCGGTAAAAAGCATTATCCTTTCGGCACCGGCCGCGTGAAAGAAGTGGCAGCCGATCACGGCATTCAAACGGTTTGTGAACTGCCGATCGACCCGGCTTTAAGCAAGGCTTGTGATGACGGTGTGATTGAACTTTTTGAAGGCGATTGGTTGGAATCTTTGGCCGATACCATTGAAAAGTTGTAAAAACTTTTCTCAACGTAAAGCACTTCGTAGGGAAATCCCGAAGTGTTTTACGTTTTTTTATGTATAAAAAAGAAGATTTCCGAGAACCGAAAGTGTACGGGTAGTTTAAATACTTTGAGAATGGTAATACTCGCTCAAAAACGATACTTCACATTCGATATGTATCGGTGATATTGAAAATTGAAATGTGCAGTAACCTTGCGGTTTCAGTGATATTATATTTGCTCAAAAACCTCTCCGAAGGGCAATATTACGAGGCTTTGAAACCCCATCACTGTGAAGCATTATAGCTTGCCGTAAAGCCAATATAATAAAGGCGCCGCCTTTTTATAAAACAAGGTGCCTTAAAAATTTCACCTTTCGGGTTTTTCTTTATTCGTTGGGTAAAAAGAATTTGAAAAAAAGCCGCAAAACGGTTGACATCTCCATTGTGAAATGGTATAATAGGCAACGTTGCAGAGGCTTTGCAACTAAAATATGCGAGTGTGCTGGAATCGGCAGACAGGCACGTTTGAGGGGCGTGTGTCTTTGGCGTACGGGTTCAAGTCCCGTCACTCGCACCAAAGCATTCAAACCCGAACCTTTTACCAATCGGTGAAACGTTCGGGTTTGGTATTTTCTTAAAAGATGTTAAATAGCCTTTGTTTGTGGCAGTACGGAGTGTTTTGCTCTGTACTGCCACTTCTTCGTTTCAATCAATTTCGTACATAAAGGAGATTTTGAAATGAAGAACACAAAAACAAGGATTATTTTCTTTTCCGTAGCACTTACATATAACTTACTATTGGGATTTTATTTGAGAGACTTTCTTGTTCTCTCTTTCATTCTACAGGTATTCTATCTACTATCGGCTTTGCCGACTTTGTTTTTGACAGTAAAAATTAATGCTGTTTATCAATAGACGAAAAATAGTCTTGAAGTGTACATCCAAACTCCTGCTTGAATACACGATAAAATGTTCTCATAGATGAAAAACCACTTTCCAACGCACAATAAGTGTGGGTATGATTACCTTCTTGTATAAGCAGTAATGTGTTTCTTAAACGCAAAATGTTAACATATTGGTTGATACCCACCCCAAAACTATTTTTAAAATATCGGGAAAGGTAACTTTGACTGTAACCGAATGTTTTAGATAGTGATTTAAGAGAAGTGTCATTTTTGAAATGATGATTCAAGTATAATAAAATCTTAGTAGAAAGCTCTGTGTCAACAGAAAAATCTGTTGCTTCGAGAAATATATTT
>JAZNIW010000034.1:0-24902 GCA_045577695.1 Acutalibacteraceae bacterium | reverse complement strand
GGTGAGGGTCCACCTGTTCCCATTCCGAACACAGAAGTTAAGCTCACCAGTGCCGAAAATACTTGGCTGGAAGCGGCCCGGGAAAATAGGGCGGTGCCAACACAAAAAGAACGGTCCGTTTTTCGTGACCGTTCTTTTTTTATGTGCCTCTATAATAAATGTTGGGCTAACCAAGTAGAGTCTACAAAGAAAAATTGAAATAATATAAAAAGGTAGATCATATTTGGAAGAAATCTGTTCAATGGAATCGACTGGAAACCATAGACGGAAGAACCAAGTATGCTCTAGAAATATTTTAGAAAAAACGTTTACCATTCCAAGAATTTGATTTCACAAGTATTGACGAAGAGACCTTTTACGTTTTCTAATATTGCTTACGAAATCGAATCTTCATAAAGAGGGGTGGTGAGGTATCGGTCACCTGAATCGGGGAATAAAACCACAATATTTTTATCTTTATTTTCCGGACGTTTGGCAATTTCCAATGCGGCTGATAATGCTGCACCGGAGGAAATACCGATGAGCAGTCCTTCTATTCCACCAAATTCTTTGGCGGCGGAATAGGCGGCGGCATCTTCTACCGGAATCACTTCGTCGATGACCTTTTGGTTTAACACCTCGGGAATAAAGCCGGCACCGATTCCCTGAATACCGTGGGTACTCGCGAGCTTTCCGGATAGAACCGCTGAAGCAGCCGGCTCAACCGCGACAACGTTTACAGCATTATTTTTGCTTTTTAAATATTGCCCTACGCCGGTGATGGTACCGCCCGTACCAACGCCGGCTACAAAAACATCAACCTTTCCGTTTAAATCTTCAAAGATTTCAGGACCGGTGGTTTCGAAATGGGCTTTGGCGTTATGGGGATTTTTGAATTGGTCAGGAATAAAGCTGTTTGGAATTTCCAAAGCGAGTTGATTTGCTTTTTCAATGGCTCCGTTCATTCCTTGGGCACCATTGGTTAGTACGAGTTCAGCTCCGTAGGCCTTCATTAATAAACGGCGCTCCATCGACATGGTTTCGGGCATTACGATGATAACGCGGTATCCACGGGCGGCTGCCACCGATGCCAATCCGATACCGGTATTACCCGAGGTCGGCTCAATGATGACCGAATCTTTGGTTAGTTTTCCTTCCTGTTCTGCTTGGTCGATCATTTTTACAGCCACGCGATCCTTGACCGAACCAGCCGGATTGAAAAATTCTAATTTAGCAAATAGTTTTGCCGATAATTGGTATTTCTGCTCTATATGCGTCAGTTCCAACAAAGGGGTTTTGCCAATTAGTTGTTCTGCCGAGTGAAAGATTTTTCCCATTTTACAATGCTCCTTTTTAGGATGAAATGTACGTTTTTTCAGATCACCGAAATATCTTTTGTTTTAAGGGTATTATACCTTATTTTGCAACCTTTCACAAGCCCAAACCTTAGAAAAAATTAAAATTATGTTTGCCGAAAAATCCAACCTAAAAAGGTTGATTATTATAACGTTTGGTGCTATAATGATTGGCGCAAGCAGAGGTTGTCTCTGCCAAAATTATTGTTGGGGAAACGATGTTATGAAGATTATCATTGTCGGCGGCGGAAAAACCGGCGCTACCTTGGCACATTCTCTCACTGATGAGGGGCATGACGTTACTATTGTGGATTATAATGCAAATAATATTCGCGGTATCTGTGAAAACAATGATGTTATGGGAGTGTTCGGCAATGGAATGAGCTACGATTCGCTCAGGGATGCCGGACTGGACGAAGCCGATATCCTAATCGCAACTACGGGTTCGGACGAACAGAATCTTCTTTGTTGTTTGTTTGCCAAAAAATCAAAAAAATGTTCTACCATTGCGCGGGTACGTAATCCAATGTACCTTTCAGAAATTGGTTTTATTCGGGACCAAATTGGTCTTTCTATGATCATCAATCCCGAGTTTGCAGCGGCAACCGAAATTTCGCGATTGCTTCGTTTCCCTTCGGCGATTGATATCAATCCCTTTGCCAAAGATAAGGTGGAGATGTTGACCTTTAAAATCGCACCCAATTCTTTGCTGCACGGAAAAACGCTTAGCTATGTTCGAAACCGTGTGGAAAGCGAAGTTTTATTTTGTTGTATTGAGCGAGAGGGCGAGTTTTTCATTCCGGACGGTAACTTTGAACTACAGGCGGGGGACAAAGCCTCGATTGTCATCTCGCCGAAAAAAGCTCCTTCCTTTTTTAAAAAAATCGGAACCGATACTCACGCGGTGAAGGACGTTTTGATTGCCGGCGGCGGAACCATTGCAGTTTATTTGGCTCGTCTTTTACTGGACACCGGCGTTTCGGTTAAAATTATTGAAATGGATGAAAAGCGTTGCCACGAATTGGCCGAGCGCTTGCCTCAAGCCTTGATCATTCACGGGGACGCTTCGGATAAGAATCTTCTACTCGAAGAGGGACTTTCTCAGATCGATGCCTTTGTTACTTTAACCGGATTTGATGAGGAAAATGTATTGCTTTCTTTGTATGCGCAGGAAACGACCCATACTAAGGTTATTACCAAGGTTGACCGCATTGCGTTTCACAGTTTGATTGCTCATTTGAATTTAGATAGTACAATTTATCCTTGCGACATTACGGCCGAAAATATCGTCCGGTATGTCCGCACCAAACAAAATGCACTTGGGAACAATGTAGAAAGTTTGTACAAGCTGGTCGAGGACAAAGTGGAAGCACTGGAATTTAAAATCGGCCAAAATGCACCCCTTATTGGGATTCCGATTCAAGAAATGAACCTAAAGGATCATTTGATTATTTGCGGCATTATTCACAACGGAAAATTCGTTCTTCCCAACGGTGAAAGTGTTTTAGAGCCGGGAGATCATATTATTGTTTTGACCGGTCAGAAAAAACTAAATGATGTAGGAGATATTTTGAAGTAAAATGAATCTTTCCATTATAGGGTACATCATCGGGTATGTGCTGAAATTAGAGGGGCTTTTAATGCTTTTGCCGGCTGCCGTCGGCGGTATTTATGGTGAACGTGAATGGTTTTACTATCTGATTTGCGGTGCGGGTACTTTTTTACTCGGTACACTACTGTCGGTTAAAAAACCGAAAAATCAAGCTTTCTATGCAAAAGAGGCCTTCGTTTCGGTGCCGGCCGCTTGGATTTTTATCAGTTTGTTTGGTTGCGTTCCGTTTATGCTAAGCGGCGAATACCCGAACTTCTTCGATGCATTTTTCGAGATGGTTTCCGGTTTTACAACCACCGGATCCAGTGTAGCACCAAATGTTGAGATTCTTTCTCACGCGACCTTGTTCTGGCGCAGTTTTTCGCATTGGATTGGCGGTATGGGAATTTTGGTCTTTATTTTAGCAGTGCTTCCCATTGCCGGTGGAGCCACAATGCATCTTATGCGGGCAGAGAGTCCCGGCCCACAGGTCGAAAAAATAGTTCCCAAGGTGCGCCAAACTTCGGTAATATTATATATCATTTACACTTGTATGACCATTTTTCAAATTATTATACTTATTGTTGGCAAGATGCCGATTTTTGATGCGATCACCCTTTCGCTTGGTACAGCAGGCACCGGCGGTTTTTCCATCAAAAACAGTGGTTTGGCTGATTATTCTGCCTTTTCACAATACGTCGTTTCCATTTTTATGATTTTATTCGGCGTTAATTTCAACACCTATTTTCTTCTGGTTCGTCGTCATTTTAAACAAGCATTTCGGTTGGAAGAAGTGAGATGGTATTTGCTCATTATCGCTTTCGCTGTAGTGGGCGTTATGTGGAACATCTCGCCTATGTTTGATACGGTAGAAGAGAGCTTTCGTTACGCTTTATTCCATGTTGGATCGATTATTACCACCACCGGATACGTGACAACCGACTTCAACCTATTTCCACAACTCGCCAAGACGATACTTTTGTTTTTGATGTTTATTGGGGCCTGTGCCGGCAGCACCGGTGGGGGCATCAAAGTATCGCGCATTGTGGTTATGGTGAAAACGCTGCGAGATGAAATGGCTCGTATTATTCATCCCCGAGCGGTCAAAAAAGTTCGATTGGAGGGGAAAGTGGTAGAACACACTGTGGTGCGCTCCATCAACACTTTTTTGATAGGTTATCTTGCTATTTTTGCCTTGTCACTTTTGATACTTTCGATAGAGAATTTTAGTTTTGAAACGAATTTTAGCGCTGTGGTCACCACCCTTAATAATATTGGCCCCGGTCTTGATGCGGTTGGGCCAATGGCCAATTTCAGCGCCTATTCGAATTTATCAAAATTTATTCTTTCACTGAATATGTTGGCGGGACGTCTGGAAATTTTGCCAATATTGGTTCTTTTTAATCCACGAACTTGGCAGCGTCCATTTCGTGGGAATATTGTAAAATCTTAAAACAGCTCATTTTAAAGAGTATGGTTGTTAAGGACAGCAAAAAAGGATGTGTAGAAATTTCATTGAAAATTTCTACACATCCTTTGATTTATTTTTCGATTTCATTTTCCGTGTTGGGAATATCGGCGGTTAGAATGCCAATGAAGGTATCATAATAATATTTGGGGTCTTTTAAAATTTGTTCTTTCAAGGTGTTGGCTTGGGATTCATTCGGCAATAAAATGCTGTAGGAAAATAGCGTGGTTTCTGCGTTTGCCATACGACAAGTGAGTAGTGTTCCGCCTGCTTGTGCCTCGATGGTGATATCGGAATCCCGTTTGTATTTATAACGTGCCAACATTTTTATGACGGCATTGTAGACCTTGGTGCGAAGCGAAATGGAAATATTTTCTTTGAGTGTATTACCCAAAGAAGAGCCTTTTGCAGTAATGGCGTAGAGGCCTTTTTCGTGGCCGGCGGTAATGTAGCCGTCTTGTTCCAATTCGTAAAGCGCCGTTTGCACATCAAAATAGTTGGCAATGCCTTCATAATGAAAAAGTTGAGCCGTTTCGGTGGCGGGAATGGCTTCGCCGACACTGTCGATGAGATAGCAAATCAATATCTTTAAATCGCCGCTATCAAATAGATTTTCCGGTACAATGCGTTCGAAATTTTTTTCTTGATTCATAGGGGTTCCTCCTAGGAATAATACTGCGTAATGTGTGGTTTTAGCGGGGCATCCGGCGATAGTGTGTCGGTGCCCGTTAATACCACGCTTTTTATGAGAGTACAACCGCAAATGGAAAACAGAGGTTTAAGTTGTGCTAATATCAAGGGTGTGACATCGTTTTTGTTTCCCATAGTCATCACCAAAGTTACCGTGCGGCAACCGGCCATCGGTGGTTTTTCATTCCGAAAAAAACGAGCGGCATAAAAGCGCTGGAATCGGTCCAACAAGGCTTTCAGTGGGGCGGGAAAACTATTGTTATAGACCGGAAATACCAGAATGATTTCTTCGGCCTTGGAAAAGGTTTCAAAAAATTCGTCCAAATCGTGGTACTTACAAGCCGGCTGATTTTTACAATATCCGCAACCATCGCAGGGCAACGGTGGCTGTGCAAAGGGAAGATAGAAGGATGGCTTTTCGTCCCACGGGGCCATTACTGTCTTGAGCAAACTACCGGTAAAGGAGTCGAGGGTAGGCCCGCCAAATATAACAAAACGGTTTTTGTGCAACTCTAAATCAACCTCCTATTTTCTTTGCTTTCTCATTCCGTTAAAATTATACTATTTTTAAAAGAAAACTGCAAGGGGAAGCTTGCTTTTTGAAATGTTTTAAAGAAAAAGCGGTGAAACTCACGCTTTACATTTAAACAAAATAAAAATTGGTTTCCCACGCCGGCAGACACGGGTGATGGCGCATATAGAGCTGATAATCGGGACGCAGGTTTAAAACCGCCAGCGGTAGAGTGAAGTAATCTTCAATGCGGTGGTAGGCAGAAATCAACATTTTTGGTTTTTTGTTAGCAATGGTGGAGGCGGCCCCGTAAATGGCGCGAAGCTCTTCCCCTTCTATATCCATTTTTATGTAGTCAAAATCTTCCCCCAACGAATCTACCGTAACAACGGGAACGATATCTCGCCCGCCGGCCACCGAACCACGACCGGCTTTTAAGGTGAAGGGAAGTTGGCCGACCCGTTCTCCAACGGCGGCGTTTATTGCACGAAGGGGGGAGAGTGATTTTGTGTTTTTCTGCAGTTTTAAAAAGGATTTGTTATCGGGTTCTACCGCCGTAATGTGCGAAAATCGACCTACGCGCTTTACAAAATCCAATACCGTGTCGCCGGTGTATGCTCCAAGGTCTAAGAACGAAGAATCGGCAGTTAGCTGTAAAATATTCTCAAAAGCCTCATCGATGGGTGTTTCAGCAGCAAACAAACGGTCGATGTTTCCCTCAAGTTTAAAGCGAATGGTTTCTTCAAACACCTTTTTCGATTGACGGTCGGCCAGGCGGTGGTAAACAGTGGTCAGTTCCGCTTTATGCTCTCTGGCGAAGGCCTTATCGAATGGAGAGTCACCGCAAACGGGCATTTCGGCGCAGAGCAGGCGTCCCTCATCGGCTAAGGATTTGGCAAAAGACATAGCCGCAGGTTGATTGGTACCAAAAGCAAAGAGAGCCAAAAAATCGCCAAATTGCTCTTTGGCTGTTTGGTAGGGTAGTATGGAAAATTCGTGGAATTTCCGCGCTTTTTTAAAACCGTCACTTGCAAATACACCTTGAATGGCGGTGCCTTGTTTTGTTAATTGTTGGTAAATTTTTTCTGCACCCGCCCCACTTCCATAGAGCAAAAGGGGGCGAGATTCTAATTGCAATCGTCTCCAAATATCCAATGTTGTTCACCACCTTGGGATTTAAATAGGGTCTCTCTTATTATACCCTAACCCTTTTTAAAAGGCAATGGGAATAGGTATAAAAAGCAGTATAAAAACGTTATACCATCCTTGTAGCTTTTCTCGTATTCTGAAATTCCTCGTAAAACAATACAAATTTTGTTGTAAAATTAAATGGCTTTTCGGATAATGGACGATTCATATTTAAAACGTGTCGAAAATTTCGCACCGATAAAGGGAAAAAGTAAAAACGAAAATCCTGCCGACAATAATCGACAGGATTTTCCTTTTGAAAGGGTTGCATAAATTCGATGTCCTTTTATTTTTTGAGCTATGTGTTCGAACCCCTACAGATTTTTGAAAATTACATTCTGATTTCCGTTTTAAAAAAATGTTCTTGAAATGCAACTTGCCGTATAATTTCATCTTTTGTAAATGATATATTTTCAGGCACAACAACCCATTTATCCTCTACATCATCAATTCTATGAATTATAGCAATTACTTTTCCTACAAACTCTTTGATAGGTTCATCTACACCAAGGATATATGCGTCTTGTTCTTCTCCGTCAAGTGCGACAATATCCGGAATATATCCATAGTTAACTGAATCATAGATATCTTTATGCTCTGGATGGTATGTACCAAGCGGTCTGTCAACAATAACTTTGACAATACTTCCAATCATAATAAATGCACCTCTTGTATTTATTATACTTTCTATAAAATAAAAAAGCAAGGCGAAACCTTGCAGAAACTTCTTCACTATTCACTATTACTTATTACTTGCCAAAATCGACTTCTCAGAGAATAGTGAAAAGTGAAGAGTTAATAGTGAAAAAGTAAAATCGACAAGCTTCTGTCGAAACTTGTCGATTTTGGTACGCCGGAAGGGATTCGAACCCCCGACCTTTTGGTTCGTAGCCAAACACTCTATCCAACTGAGCTACCGGCGCATAAAAGTGTGGTGACCCGGACGGGAATCGAACCCGTGTTACCGCCGTGAAAGGGCGGTGTCTTAACCGCTTGACCACCGGGCCATAATAGGGAATGTCGCTTATCTTCGGCATTCCCTGAAGTGGTAGCGGTAGTCGGATTTGAACCAACGACACTTCGGGTATGAACCGAATGCTCTAGCCAACTGAGCTATACCGCCATCTCTCGTTTAGCGACTAAATTATTATAACGAGTTGATGGCGGCTTGTCAAGACTTTTTTTGGATTTTTAAAAAAGAAATCCGGAAATTATCAAAAAGACTATATTTCTATGTGTTTTTTACCGTATCTCTACTAATTTTCACCAAAAAAACAGCGATATATAGAGCGGTAAAAAGGCAGGGAATCGGGTGGTCTGTCGGCGTATGGGCAAGATTTTCGTGGCGGATAAGCGGCATAACGATGTTGGGAACTGCCGATACTGCTGTGCATAAAACGGCCGATACACCCGTGACCAGCAAGGTTTGCATTTCGCGTTTGCGGGCAATGCCGCAGAGCACCCGCCCGTGTGAAAGAAAGAACAATAGAGTAAAAATCAACATCATAACGTCGTATAAATTCTCCGAAATATTGGACATACCGGAAAAACCGATAAAGGTGGTAATGAGACGTATGATCCAAGCCACCACAAATACCATCGAGAGGGGGGCATAGGGCTTCCAACCGAAGAATCCGGAAAGCCCAAACCAAAGAAAAGTAAGTCCACAGGCGAGAATACATAGCCAGCGGAGAAAAAGCATCCAAGTCGGCACCAAGGGTATGGCTGTCTGTCCAAAGAGGGCATCCCCGATTTGTGTCACGCCGGCCAACAAGGCGACAAGAAATAATGCATTTGATCTCCCGAAAAAAGGTAAAATACGATCGGCGCCGGTAATATAGGCCAACAAGGCCGTAACGGCGATAAAAAGCGCTATCCATATCGATAAATAGGTGCCGATTTCTTGGCAGTTTTCCAGAAAGAATCCACTTTTCAAATCGGTTAAAAAAAGCAGTTGAAGAAAGCGGATAGTTACGGTGGAAATCAATGCAACGGCAGAAAAGAAAAGCAGTTTACCGTATTTCAAAGTCAACCCTCCTATTGGATTTCCCCTAAGGAAACCGCCTTTAAATAGGCATTAATAAATCCATCTAAATCGCCGTCAATTACGGCGCCGATGTTTCCGTTTTCGAAGCCGGTGCGATGGTCTTTGGCAAGGGTGTATGGCATAAATACATAGGAACGAATTTGCGATCCCCATGCGATTTCTTTTTGCACGCCCTTAATATCCTCAATTTTATCCAAATGCTCACGTTCTTTAATCTCCACCAATTTGGATTTGAGCATCTTCATAGCTACTTCACGGTTTTGGTGTTGACTGCGTTCGTTTTGGCAGGCAACCACAATACCGGTTGGCAGATGGGTAATGCGAATGGCGGATTCGGTTTTGTTGACGTGTTGACCGCCTGCCCCACCTGAACGGTAGGTATCGACTTTTAAATCTTCGGGGCGAATATCGATTTGCACATCATCATCAATTTCGGGCATAACTTCCAACGAGGCAAAGGAGGTGTGCCGACGGCCTGAAGAATCAAACGGAGAAACACGCACCAAACGGTGTACGCCGGTTTCACCCTTCAAATAACCGTAAGCATTGAGCCCTTCTACCTGTAATACCGCGCTTTTCAAGCCGGCTTCTTCTCCGTCCAAAAAGTCTAACATCTTCACCTTATAGCCGTGACGCTCTCCCCAACGGGTGTACATACGCACCAACATTTCAGCCCAATCCTGCGCCTCGGTGCCGCCGGCACCGGCGTGAAAGGTGAGTAACGCGTTTTTGCTGTCATACTCACCATTGAGCAGGGTGGAAAGGGTGGCGGCCGAAAGGTCTTTTTCAAAGGTGGCAATGCCTTGGGTGATTTCTTCCAATAAAGAAAGATCTTCTTCCTCGTCGGCCAGTTCAATTAAGGTAAGCAAATCTTCAAACTGGGAGCGAATGCGGGTAGCCAACTCGACTTTGCTTTTTTTTGAACTGATTTGTTTTAAAATCTCGCCGGAGCGTTTTTGGTCGTCCCAAAAGCCGTTGACGGTGGTTTGTTCTTCCAAGGTGGCAATTTCGGATTTTAGGGACTTAAGACCCAAAGCTTCTTCCAAAGAAGTGATCTCTCCACGCGAAGATTCCAATTGTAGTTTTAAGGCTTCAAATTCAATCATACTGTACTCCTCACCTCAAAAAAAGGGGATTATTTTCATTTTATAAAAAAGGGGGTTATTGCGGTCGGTCTGCTAAAAAAGCCACCCAGTTTTGCTTGGTGACACGGCGCAAGATACGAAAACCTTGTGCTTCCAAAGCGGCCTTTACTTCTTCCGCGCGCAAATCAATAATGCCGGAACAAAGAAACAAGCCCTTTTCTTTCATACGGCGGCCGGCGGATGCGGACAGTGCAATAATGGCATCGGCTACAATGTTGGCCACCACAATATCGTATTGTTCGGTGATTTCCTTATCCAAATCACCCAGAATATAATGGGTTTTGTCCTGCACAAAGTTCAAGGTGGCGTTTTCTTTTGCAACCCGCACGGCAACGGGGTCAATATCCACCCCATCGGCCTTTTCGGCGCCTAATAAAACGGCGGCTACCGATAAAATACCACTGCCCGCGCCGATATCCAATACCGTTTGTTGCGGAGTGATAAGTTCTTCCAACAACTCCAAACACATTGAGGTTGTGGCGTGGGTGCCGGTGCCAAAGGCGGCGCCGGGGTCAATGCTTAAAATCACACGATTTTCTTTGTTTTCATATTCTTCCCAACACGGGCGCACACAAAGGCGTTGGCCGATTTCGGTGCATTTGAAGAACTGCTTCCAGTTGTTTTCCCATTCTTCTTCCGAGATATCGGTTTGTCTTACTTTGTGTTCAATGCCAAGGAAGGTTAACCGTTCGGTAATATATTCTACACTCTCGGTGGGGTTGACCTCTTTCGAGAGATAAATGTGAATCAAGGAGTGATTGCGGTCGTTTTTTAATAAATCCTCATCAATTAAATCTATGTGGGCAATCTCCCAAGCCCCGGCTTCCAAGTCGGAATAATCTTCAATATATATTCCGTGTGAAACCGTCATATTCGCAATAGCGGCGGCTTGTTCGGTGTGGGCGGTTGGTACTTGAATGACAATTTCGGTCCAATCCATTCGAGGTTCGTCCTTTCCGATGTTTTCTATCTTAAAATATTACTATACCATATGGCAGGATTCTTTGTCAACTGCGGCACCTCAAAGAAAAGGGGAAATGGTGTTTTGCTTTCAAATCACCTCTTGACATTTTTTGCTTTGTGCGGTATCATTAGAAAAAAGGAAATCGTTGAAGGGGACAGTAGCCTATTTTCCTCCCAAAAAGAGAGCATCGGCCGTGGCTGAAAGCCGATGGGGAACCGAAAATGTCGCGAACACCACCCCCGAGAGCCGACCGAAATAAGGCGGCCGCGTGGTTGCGTTATCAACTCGAAATCGGCGCGCAAGCGCCCTTTCATCAAGTGGCACTTATTGGTGCAATTTGGGTGGAACCGTGGAAGCAGATTATGCCTTCATCCCATAATTGGGGTGGGGGTTTATTTTTTTAACAAATGAGAGAGGAAGCGAAACGATGATTCAACTGACCTTAAAAGGCGGCGTAGTCAAAGAATACGAAGCGGGGATTACCCCTTTTGCCGTAGCACAGTCGATTGGTGCCGGTTTGGCCAAGGCGGTTTGCGCCGCGAAAATAAACGGGGTGGAGTGTGACTTGCGCACCCCCTTGACCGAGGATAGCACATTGGAATTACTCACCTTTGAGGAGGAGTACGGAAAATTCACCTTCCGCCATACCGCATCCCACGTTTTGGCACAGGCGGTTAAACGCCTGTTCCCCGAAACGAAATTAGCCATTGGTCCCGCTGTCGAAAACGGGTTCTATTACGATTTCGATACTGAAACGGTTTTCACTGCCGAGGTATTGGGGCTAATTGAGGCTGAAATGAAAAAAATCGTTAAAGAGGATTTGCCCTTAGAACGCTTTACTCTGCCACGGGAGGAAGCCCTGCGTTATTTCGAAGAGAAAAACGAGCCGTATAAGGTTGAACTTATTTCCGATTTGCCCGAAGAGGCTCAAATCAGTTTTTACCGTCAGGGTGATTTTACCGATCTATGTGCCGGCGCGCATCTAATGTCTACGGGTAGCATCAAGGCCTTTAAATTGACCTCGGCGACCGGTGCATATTGGCGAGGTGATTCCAATCGCAAAATGTTGCAACGCGTCTACGGCACTGCTTTTCCAAAAGCTTCTCTGCTGGAAGAACATTTAACTGCTTTGGAAGAGGCCAAAAAGCGCGATCACAACAAACTCGGCCGTGAGATGGAGCTTTTTACCACTTCGGATATCATCGGTCAGGGGTTGCCCATTATGTTGCCCAAGGGTGCCCGTATGATTCAGTTATTGCAACGCTTTGTGGAAGATGAGGAGCAAAAACGCGGCTGGCAACTCACCAAAACGCCCCTGATGGCAAAATCGGATTTGTATAAAGTTTCGGGTCACTGGGACCATTATCGCGATGGTATGTTTGTTTTGGGTGACCCCGAAGAGGACGACGAGGTATTTGCTCTGCGGCCGATGACGTGTCCTTTCCAATATCAGGCTTACTTAAACCGCAGTCGCTCCTACCGTGATTTACCACTTCGGTATAATGAAACCTCAACCCTTTTCCGTAACGAGGCATCGGGCGAAATGCACGGACTCATTCGGGTGCGGCAGTTCACCATTTCCGAGGGGCATTTGATGTGTACCCCTGAGCAGTTGGCTGACGAATTTCGCGGCTGTTTGGAATTGGCGATCTATATGTTGAAAACCTTAGGCCTTTATGAGGATGTTTCTTACCGTTTCTCCCAGTGGGACCCCAGTGACCGTGAAAAATACATCGGCACAGCGGAACAATGGGATGAGGCGCAAGGCGTGATGAAGAATATTTTGGACAACCTCGAAATTCCCTACAAAGTCGGGGTGGGGGAGGCCGCTTTTTATGGTCCGAAGCTGGATATTCAAATTAAGAATGTTCACGGCAAGGAAGATACCTTAATTACCATTCAAATCGACCAAATGTTGGCGGAAAAATTCGGTATGGAATATGTTGACCGTGACGGGCAAAAGAAAAACCCCTACATCATTCACCGCACCTCTATCGGTTGTTACGAACGCACCTTGGCCCTGTTGATTGAAAAATACGCCGGCTTTTTCCCGCTTTGGTTGGCACCGGTACAAGTTAAACTACTTCCCATTGCCGACCGCCATTTTGACTATGCAAAATCGGTGTTGCAAAAAATGCAAAATGCCGGTATGCGAGTCGAGCTGGACGACCGCAATGAAAAAATCGGGTACAAAATCCGCGAAGCCAGAATGCAACGCATTCCCTATATGATTATTATCGGAGACCAAGAAGTGGCTGACGGAACCCTTTCGATTCGCTCTCGCAAAGAGGGGGATGAGGGTGCAAAAACCGTCGAACAGTTTATGACCGATATCTTGGAAGAAATCAATACCAAAGCAAGATAAAAAATAAACAAACAAGGGCACTCTGCCAACTCGGCAGCGTGCCCTTGTTTGCGTTTGAAAGACAGACAAAAGGAATAGATTAAATACAGTTTTTTTCGCGATGGTTTAGGGTGTTTTCAAAACGGGTGATTTTGGCCGAACGACGGCGACGACGGAAAATTCCCATACGGGCTAACAACCGGTCTTCCCATTCGATGACTTTTTCTTCATGCCAAAAGCCCCAAATCAAAAACAAACCGAAAAAAACTTCTGCCATTGTTAACAAGGTATGAGAAATATTCATTTTTAAAAACCTCCGTATTTGTTGGTATAAAAAGGTAAAAAATCTTTTATTTATCCGACTTTATGGAAAAACGAACATTTGTTCTTTTTGCTGAATTCATTATAAACCGGAACAAATAATTTGTCAAGTCTTTTTTTGAAAAACTTTTTTCTTTTCAAAAAGCATCTTTTTTCATCTCAAAAATCCGAACTTCACTTTGGCAATTTCGGTTCGTTGTATTTCTATTATAGAAGGTTCAGTGTCCAAAAAAACGGACTTTGCTAATTTTTCTTTTTTTGCTTTCGCTTTTTAGTATACGCAAAAAAATGGAAAGATATACCGCTTAAAAAAATGCCGTTGACGAACAGGAACGTCAAGGATAAAAAAATCCGTAAAAAGCTACTTTTTCCATTGCAAAGAGAAAGTAAATATGTTATAATATATTGAATTTTTTAAATCATTTTTTATGTGTTTAAAAAATGTTTAAAAGTTGTTCAAAAAGAACAACTATAATAACTTTGGTTTTTGCCATTAACAATTTTGGAGGTACCTTGCATGATTGAAGTAAAAAATCTTTCCAAGCGGTACGGCAATCACGTTGCGGTTAAGGACGCCAGCTTCTCCATTGCGGAAGGGGAAATTGTTGGATTTTTAGGTCCCAACGGCGCCGGTAAATCCACCATTATGAACATACTCACCGGTTACATTTCATTAACCGAGGGTAGTGTTACGATTGGCGGCTATGACATTTTGGAAAACCCCGAACAAGCCAAGAGACATATCGGCTATTTGCCGGAGCATCCTCCTCTTTATCCCGATATGACAGTGCGGGAATATTTAAACTTTATTTATGATCTGAAGACGGTCAAATTTCCCAAACGGCCCCACATCGATGAAATTTGCAAATTGGTACATATCGATAAGGTAGAGAATCGTTTGATTAAAAATCTCTCCAAGGGATACCGTCAACGCGTTGGTATTGCACAGGCCTTGGTCGGCAATCCCGATGTTCTGATTTTGGACGAGCCGACGGTTGGATTGGACCCCAAACAGATTATTGAAATCCGCAAATTGATTGCGGCTCTCGGCAAGCACCACACGATTATTTTAAGTTCCCACATTTTGTCGGAGATTCAGGCCGTCTGCCAACGCATTCTCATCATCAACGAGGGTAATATCGTGGCAGACGATACGGCGGTAAATCTTTCGCACAATCTGTCACAAGACCATTCCTTGTTGCTGCGCGCACAAGGCCCCGAAAATGAAATTCTGAAATTGATCGGTTCGATAAAAGGGGTAGAAAGTATCCGTTCGATGGGCAGTGTGGAAAAGGGTTCGTTTGATTTTGAAATCGAGCCCAAAGCGGGGGAGGATGTCCGTCGCGAACTTTTTGTCCGTATGAGCGACCGTAACTGGCCGATTCTGGAACTCCGCACCCGTGAGCTTACTTTGGAACAAATCTTCCTGCGATTGACCGAAGGAACTTATCAAATGAAGGAAAAAGCCTTTGTTAAAAAACAAGCCGCAAAAACGCTTAATGAGGCCGATGAGGTGGCCGTGTTTGATGCCGTATATGGGGAGGAAACGTTATGAGAGCCATTTATAAACGAGAAATGAGAGCCTACTTTACTTCTCCCATCGGGTATATTGTAACGGCAGTGATGCTGTTGCTGATGGGAATGTACTTCAGTTTTATGTATGAAAGCAACTATTCCAATCTCTCTTTTTTGTTCATTAGCATTTCCAGTATTGCCTTGTTGGTTTCTCCTATCATTACGATGCGACTGTTTAGCGAGGACAAGCGGCAAAAAGTGGACCAGGTGCTGTTGACCGCGCCGGTGAAACTTTGGCGCATTGTGGTAGGTAAATTTTTGGCGGCACTTTCCTTGTTTATGCTTCCCTTTGCAATGTCGCCGGTTTATCAAATTATTTTGGCTGTCAGCACGGATGTCAACTGGTTGCTGTATTTGAGTAATCTGTTGGGTATTTTGTTACTGGGGTCTGCCATTTTATCCATCGGCTTATTCATTTCGGCCTTAACCGAAAGCCAGATTATTTCCGGCATTTTCGGGATGGTTGTTGCCTTCTTTATTATGCAGATTGATTATTTTGCACAAACGGTTGGAAAAGAGTGGTTTACCAATGTATGCACTCAAATTTCTTTTTTAAGCCGATTCAACGCATTTACCAGTGGACAACTGGATTTTTCAAACCTTGTGTTTTTTGCCAGTGTAACGGTACTGTTTTTGTTTTTCACCAATATGGTATTAGACCGTAAACGTTGGGCGTAAAGGAGGCGGAATATATGCAATACAAAGAAGATAAAAACCTGCAAGAAGGCATGGAATCGACGGTATCCGAATCCAACGACGTGGTGGAATCGGTAGCGACCGAAGAAAATGACAACAAAGTTGCAAAGAAAAGAAAACCGAAAAAAGAAAATGCTAAAATGAAAAATATTCATTTGGCTAAACGCAACACCTATGCTTTAATTTTCACGGTGGTTTTGGTGGCGGTTTTGGTGCTGGTGAATTTACTTTCCACCCTTTTGGCGCAACGCTTGCCCACTACGATTGATGTTACGACCGATCGTTCCAATTCTTTAACGCCGGAAAACATTGAATTCATTAAAGGCATCGACAAAGAGGTAGAACTCATTGTTTGTGCTACCCGCGAAGGATATACAGGAAGCGAAATGGTAAACTATGCTTACAACAACTATTTCGTGCAAGAGAACTCCACTCCTTACAACTACTTCAATCAAACTGTTGTGTTGTTGGAAAGTTATTCAAAATACAACAAAAATATCAAGGTGAAATATGTCGACCCCCAGACACCAAGTTTCAACGCTTTGGAGAGTGACAGTGACATCTCCATTCAATACGGAGATATTTTGGTTCGCTGTTCGCGCGAGGTGGATGGTAAAGAAAAGTCCTTTGTTTCGGTTATCACCTTTGAAGATATTTACGAACTGTATGACAGTTCCAACGGCGGTGCAATGTATGGAATGGGGGTTTACACGATTGTTTCCTCCAATATTGAATCGGAACTTTCAGGTGCGATTTACACCGTTGCGGCCAGCAAAAAAGCCAACATTGCGTTGTTGACAGGTCATGCTGAAAAAGGGGCGGCAGACACTTTGTTGGAGTCGTTGGAAGGCTACAACTTTGAAGTACAAGAAATCGAAAGCACCCTAACGACCGGAGCTTTAAAAGACGTACAGATGGTTTTATTGGTTTCTCCGGTTTCGGATCTTTCTGCATCAGAACTGCGTGTGTTGGATGCGTATTTGGATAATAACGGAAAACGTGGAAAGAGCTTTTTGGTCTTTGGCAATACCGCAGCACCGGCCACCCCCAACCTCAATCAATTTATGGAAGAATGGGGTATTCGTGTGCTTGATGGTATGGCTTACGAAACCAATGCTCAGTATCGTGATAAAAATGATTTCTTCCTTTTCCAACAGAAAAATGAAATGACGGCCAGTTTGAATGAAACCGAAAAATTGTATCTTTCGGGCAACAACGTCGCCTTGGAACAAGCCTATGAAGAAAACGGTTCTCGTGTAAGTCACGTTCTAATGCAGACCAGCCCTTACGCTGTGGAGGCTCCGGTTGGCACCAAGGCCGGCTATACACCGCCCAGCAGTGCCAAACAAAAAGAAATGCCGATTATTATGATAACGGCCGATTCGGTTTCGGATGCCAATTATGAAGACGTTTCCAGTTATGTCGGCTATTTTGCCAGTGTTGATTTTATTGACGAGAAATGGTTTGAATATGACGTGGTCGGCAATATGGAATATGCCATTACCGTTATTAACGCAACCGCCGGACGGGATAGTTCGGGAATGTATTTCTTGCCCAAAATCACCGGTGTTACATCTATGACCCTTTCGGATGCCCAAAAAGCGACCGTACGGGTGGTATGTATGTACGTCGTGCCGGTTTTGGTGTTGATTGGAGGTGTTTTGGTTTGGCTTTGGAGAAAGAACCGTTAACGAATCCGGAAGAACCGAACGAGGAAGTAGAATTGGTCTCCGAGGTAGAGGAATCTACCATTTTCACAAAAAAACAAGAAGAGCAGCCCAATAAGCAATCAACCGGCAAGCAAAAGCGTACGCGGTTGTTGGCGCTTCTTATTTTGGTGGCTGTGCTGATAGCATGTAGTTTGTTGGCTGTTTTTTACCTGGTTCCCTCCGATAAGGAGGAAACCGAAACCTCTTCCACACCGACCGTAAATGCGTTGAAGGATGTGGCTTTGGAGGATATGCAAAAAGTGGTGGTAAAAAATAAAGAGGGCACTATGGTTTTCACCTCGAAGAAGGTGCAAACCGTGGACGATGTCACCTCGGAAAAAACCACCAAAACGGAATGGACGCTGCAGGGTTACGATAAAAAGTTGATGGCCGAAAGCTCAGTCAACGCGGCGGTTGACAGTGTTGCCAATCTTAATGCCATGCGCGAAATGGAAGATTTAAGCTTGGATTACGGGCTGGATAAGCCTGTCGTAACCGTTTCGATTACACTGTACGACAAAACCGAATACCAAGTTTTCGTGGGGGATATGTCCCCCGATTCGTCGGGGTATTATGTGCGTTTATCCGATAGTAAAAAGGTTTATTTGGTGGCGGCCGGTAGCGTTCTGAATTTTGATACGACTCCCGAAAAAATGGCCAATACCAGTATTGTTCCTGTGACGGTATTGGATGAAAACACCAAGACGGCCGACAAAAAGTATTACGATGATGAAGGAAATCTTTCTACCTTTGATTCTATTGTGCTGAACGGCAAAAAATATTCTCAAAAAGCAACCATCTTGCCGCAAGAGGAAAGTGAGATGGCGCCCTATCTTCTTGATTTAGGCAGTTATCGCCGCTATGCTGATGAGGAAACTGTAAACGAAATGTTCGGCATTGCCGTCGATGGCTTGGTAGCCATTGATACCTATCAACTGAATCCTTCGTCAGCCGATATCCGAAAATATGGGTTGAATAAACCCGAGGCTGATATCACCATTCGCTATGGCTCTACCACCATTGGGTTAAAAGCCACGTTGTACGATAAAGACCAGGATTATTATGCCGTGATGATTGCGGGACGCGATGCCATCTATGCCGTTACGGCCGATGCTCTTTCGATGCTTTCTTATTCGTTGGAAGATTTTCATAATCCGCTTGTATTTTTAGAGTATGTCAAGGATTTTCGCACCATTGCCATTCATACGCCGAAACAAGAGTACCACTTTCAACTCTCTTACGATGAGGTTGATGAGGAACTGACTGTTTCGGAACACGGCGCTCCGGTGGATGAGGAACTCTTCACTTCGTACTATGAGCATTTGGTTTCGCTGCAACCGGTAGCCCAAAAGAGCTACCTTGGCGGAAAAGCCGACTTTAAGGCTGTTTTGACCTATGCCGAAGGCGGCAAAGGGAAACGCACCATTGAACTGATAAAACAAACCGACCGTCGCTATTTGGTAAAACTAGATGGCATCGAAATGGGTCTGGTCAACTCGACCGTATATGACCATTTGGTGCAATACGTTCAATATGTGATGGATGAAAAAGGGATTCCGCAACCCTAAAAAAGTGTACAATCGTTCGATTCCGTTCTAAGGTGGATTTGATCTTTACTTATGGAATTTAAAAAATCCCACTGCACCAAAAATGGTGTAGCGGGATTTTTTGTTTTAAATGGATTATTGGAGGGGTGTGTTTTTACAAGTGTCTTCTTGGTTGCGGTAGACCACAAACTTACAGAATAAAAACTCCAACACAAAATTACAAAGCATAGTAATGCCTAAAATCAAATATTCGTTCCATCCTGCGTTTTCTGCCAACTGGCCCAGTAAGGTGGAGGAGGGGGTGAATAGCAAATAAAAGCCAAAGACCTTAGCCATTGCAATCGGAACGTTGGCGGCCGATTGAAAGGTGTAGCGTCGGTTGAGTGTGAAGTTCCAAAGAATCGAAAGCACCAGCGCGATGAGGTAGGAGGGCCAATAACGCCATCGAATCCATTCATTCAAAAGGGTAAAAGAGGCAATTTGAATGATGCCGGCCGAAAGAGAAAAGAGTGTAAATTTTATTATTTGCCAGAGAGAGTGTTGAGCTTTTTTCATAAATGTCTCCTTTTGTGTGGTGTGAGGAATAACACTAGTACGCTTCAAGTATAGCATATTTGTATCATTTTTACAAGAATTAAAGAAATTTGATAAATTTTTGTTGCATTTTTAGAAAAAAAGTAGTATGCTAGAGTTAGCAAGTTGGTTGTATATAACATTTAATCCATAAAAAAAGTGAGGAGCGGTTATTTTGAAACATTCGTTACAAAAAATACTAGCAGTTCTTTTGGCGGTTGTTTTGGTTGTGATGGCCATTCCGATTCCCCCGCTTTCGGCACAAGCAGCAAGTGAACCTTCGAGTGTAATCGGTTCGCTTTCCGCCATAAATGGGGAGGGAGTAGCCTCGCTCGGTGAGGGAGAATCTTCACTGCAATTCCCCTTAACGGAAGAGGCACAAGCAAAAACGCAAAAGAAACAGGAAAAAATCGCTTTATTCCAAGCCCCAACCAGTGAGAATTTTGCGGATTTTAACATTGAAGTCGAGCATCAAAACCCCGCTAATCCAGCAGATTTTTGGAGCAAAAACTTAGCTGATTACGTAGAAATTTCAGAATTTCGCAATTATTTGGTTTCGCGTTTCCAAGAATGCCCTACCACGGTTGATATCACATCTTTCGCTATTCCGATTAGTTTGTATACCGATATTGCCGATTTTATTTTCTACGATTCGCCGGAACTTTTCCACGTGTTAAATATCAACGATTTCAAATACAACCAAAGCACAGGGAAATTGACCTCAATCGTGTTGGATGACAACACTTATCCTACTTTTTGCGATACCAAGCAAGAATACACCTCATTGATGGAAGCAGTCGACCAAAAGGCCGATGAACTGTTGGCAGATTTAAGGGGAAATAACCTTAGCCGCGTTGAAAAACTACTCTTGTTGCATGACCGCTTGGTGGTTTTATGCAAATATGATTCTAATGAAATTTCGGCCGGCAAATATACGCAAACCTCCTATGAAATGGTGGGCGCTTTAGTAGAAGGCGTTTCTGTTTGCCAAGGTTATGCGGAAGCTTATAACTATTTGTTGCGACAACTGGATATTCCCAGTTATATGATTACTTCTCAGGCGATCAACCACGCGTGGAATATCGTTTATATTGGCGATATGGCGTATCACGTTGACGTCACGTGGGATGATACCCCCACCAAATACGATTTGGAAGGGCAAGTGTCCCATAAAAACTTCCTCCGTTCCGAAGCGGGTATTCGCGCCACCGGTCATGAAATGGATGACGACTATGCAGCGGTGGCCGATTCCACCTATTATGATAGCGGTTGGTATTGGCAGGATTCTTATACCGAGGTGCTGTCGGTAAATAACAAACTGTATTATTTTGATTCGGTAAACGGACAGTTAAAGAGCACCGATTCTTCGGCGGCGCTGGCCACTCAAACTGAAAATTGGTTTTATGGTCAAACCCAATATTACACGGAAAACCAAACACGTATTACCACCAACGGCACCGATATTTTCTTCTCTGCCCCCAAGACGGTATATTGCTACAAACCTTATCAAAGTGGCGCGGCGGCAATATCGACGGTGTTCACCCCCGAACTGAGCGGTTACAGTAGTATTTACGGATTAACCTATGAAAAAGAAAGCGATTCTTTGGTGTACGATACCACCGCCTCGCTTTCAGAAGCACCTACGAATCATCGTCAGAACTTGACGGCACCGAAAGCTGTTCTTTCGGTCAACAACATCGATGATTCTACGAAAAAGGTTACTATGAGTTTCACTTCCGATATCGGAGTCAGTGGATACTATTTTGGCCAAAGCCCAAATTTGAATGAAAACAGCTATTATGCAACTACAAGCACTTCGGCCTCGCAGAATGTTTATGAACCCGGCACCTACTATCTGTTCGTGGTGGATGTGCAGGGTGCAGTTTCGGCACGATATGAAGTTTCTTTTAGTCGGTTGATTTTGAAAGACGGAAGCGAAACGGTACGGCAATTATTGGTTCAAAGTGGGGAAAAAATTACTCTTCCTACTTTAACCAATTCGCCTTACACCTTCTGTGGTTGGAGTAAAAACAGCAAAGCTACCAACGGCTCAAAAGAATATACGCTATACGACAATGTTACTTTATATGCGATATGGCGCTTGGATAAGCCCGGAAAATCGGCCACTCCGAAATTGACAGGTTTCTCTACTTCCTCGATGAAGATAAGCGGTTACACCGTATCTAAAGCAGCCGGGTATCAGATTTATGTTTCAACTACTAAAAAAAGCTATTATACCACCGCTTCTTCTTACACGCTGAGCAAATTAACATCCGGAAAGTCTTATTCGGTTAAGGTGCGCGCCTATAACTTGAATGACAAAAATGAAAAAGTTTATGGCGATTGGTCTGCTTATGCTAAGGCAAAAACCCTTCCGGTAAAAATGGCTAAGCCCAAGGTCGCTGCTTATGGAACTAGTTCGATTAAGGTTTCTTGGAAGAAGGTCAGCGGAGCCGATGGTTATTTTGTTTATAACAAAACCACCGGAAAATATAAAGCTACCACCGGCACTTCATACACCTTTACCGGCCTAAAACCGGCCACCAAATACACCATTTATGTTCGCGCTTATGTAACCAATAGTGGCAAAAAATATTACGGTGCATATAGTTCGGGATTGGTGCCTACGAAACTAAAGGGTATTTTGTTGAACAAAACATCTGCCACCCTTTGCACTAAGGCAACCACAACTTTAAAGGCTACGGTTTATCCCAGCGCTAAGGTGTACTATAAAACCAGCAAAAGTTCGGTTGCCAAAGTTTCTTCGAAAGGCGTCATCACAGCGGTTAAAGCCGGTTCGGCCACCATTACAGCTTACTTTAAGTATAAAGGAAAAACCTATTCGAGGACCTGCAAAGTTACAGTAAAAAATCCCAGTATTTCACTCAACAAGTATTCTGCTACTTTGTACATTGGCAGCACCACCACCCTGAAGCCGAAAACCTTCCCCAGCGCTAAGGTGTACTATAAAACCAGCAAAAGCTCGGTTGCCGAAGTTTCTTCGAAAGGCGTCATTACAGGGGTTAAAGCCGGTTCGGCTACCATTACAGCCTACTTTAAGTATAAAGGAAAAACCTATTCCAAGACCTGTAAGGTTACGGTGAAAAAAAGGAGTTAGGACTTCTTTTCCGTTATTTTGAAAAAGTACGGTAGCACAGATGGAACGGCTACAATTTTTTGGAAATTTCACTTTTTCTTTCATAGTTTTGAATGTGGTGAAATTTCTTCGCATACAGAATACCCCCTATGGTAGTTTCTTGTATTCTACCATAGGGGGTATTTTTACTATTATTCATTTTTTTAATGTACTTGTTCACGCGGACGCCGGACTAACCGCTTTTAAAATTTTCATTTTAACTCCTTACCCCAACTATTGACAAAGAGCCTAAAATCACTATAATCCCAACACCATACTGGCGATTTGAAAATAGAAAATAAGCGAAATGGCATCCACCAAGGTGGTGATAAAGGGACTGGCCATCACGACAGGGTCAAAGCCTAACTTCTTGGCGGCTAAGGGGAGGGTGCAACCAATGAGTTTAGCGGCGACTACCGTAATCAGCAAGGTGAGGCAAACTACCAGATTAACCATAAGGCCAACACCGGTTGACAATAGAAGATTGTCAATCAAAATAATTTTTAGAAAATTGGCGGCGGCCAGAATGATACCGCACATTAGAGAAACGCGCAACTCCTTGAAAATAATACGCCAAGTATCGGAAAAATCAATATCACCAACCGCCAAACTACGAATAATGGTAACCGAAGCCTGACTGCCCGAGTTACCACCGGTGTTCATCAGCATAGGGATGAAGGCGGTGAGGACGATGGAACCGGCTAAAGCATCTTCAAACGAGGTGATAATCATACCGGTAAAGGTGGCGGTGATCATCAACAAAAGTAGCCAAGGAATACGGTTTTTAAAGGTTTCGAACACACCGGTTTTGAGGTATGGTTTATCACCGGGCGACATTGCGGCCATTTTTTCCATATCTTCGGTGGTTTCTTCTTGCATAATGTCAACCACATCATCGACCGTGATAATACCAACCAAACGATTTTCCAAATCGACAACCGGTAGAGCTATCAAATCATATCTGGCGAAGATGGCGGCTACCTCTTCTTGGTCTTCGGTGGTGACTACCGAAATGACGTTGGTTTCCATCAAATCACCGACAATATCATCTGCTTTGGCAAGCAAAAGTTCTTTGACGGTTAAAACGCCCTCCAACCTACGGTTTTTATCGGTGACATAGCAGGTGTAGATGGTTTCCTTATCGGGACCGAAAGAACGAATATAGTCAAAGGCTTCGGCCACCGTCATAGAGGCTTTTAAATCCACAAACTCGGTGGTGAGCGCGCTGCCGGCGCTGTCATCAGGATACTGCAGAATTCGATTAATATCTTTTCGGTCCTCCGGCGGTGCAGCTCGCAACATCCGCTTTACCACATTGGCCGGCATTTCTTCCAAAATATCGGCAACGTCGTCAACAAATAAATCCTTCATTACCAAACGCAGTTCACGGTCATTCAGCACCGTAACCAAACGCTCTTGGGTGTCGGAATCCATATAAGAAAATACGTCGGCTGCTAAATTTTTCGGCAATAAGCGAAAAATTATGATAGCTTGCTCCGGCGTGGCCTCATCAATAATGTCGGCCAAGTCAACCTCATTCATATTGGCAAACAGGTTGCGTAGTTTGTTGAATTTCTTATCCTCTAAAAGGGAAAGAACCTCTTCGAAAACGATTTTTTGTTCTTCTGCCATAAAAAATACCTCCCACTTAATAGATTAGCGGTAGGCATTTTCTCCAAAATAGAAACGATAAACAGGCCCAATGGAAGGAGCGGGAAAAAGCAATAAAACCTTTAGAACCGGCTCTTATTGGTAACAACAGTAAAGAGAAATACGAAACCGCCTTTTCGAGTTAAGATGCTACTTCGAGGGTGTGTACTTCCGGAATCCATATTTCTCACCTCACAAACGAAATTATAAGTAATTATAACATATATTTTTTTTGTTTGCAAGTTTTTTGGTTTTCTTTTTTTGTTTTGTAGTGTTATGATACAATAGATAGGTAACAGTAGAAATAGAAAAAACAACTCAAATGTGCTAAGATGAAAGTAACCACACTCAACATCGGCACAAAGGAGTTGTTTTTCCGATGAAAAGTATATCACCTAGAGCCCACTTTCGTC
>JAZNIW010000033.1:0-49476 GCA_045577695.1 Acutalibacteraceae bacterium | reverse complement strand
ATTTGGCGGTAATGTGATCGAATGCCGAATTTGTTGTGTTGTTCGTCGCCTTCGGCTCCTCACAACACAACAAATTATTTCCAAATACACTGTCATCTTATTTTTTTGAGAAAAGTGTTACCTATCATTGATTTATCTACACGCCAGGGAAGAAAAAATGCGGTTAAACACTGGAAATTAGAGAGAATATGTGTTATGATAATATAAAGTGTAAAAAAACGGAGGTAGAGTATGTTCGAGCAGTCGGTTTCCATTGACCGTATAGATAATATGCTCAGTTTGTTTGGGAATTTTGATGAAAATATCCATCAAATCGAAAAGGAATTTTCGGTGATGATTTCCACCCATGCCAGCGAAATAAAGGTCCGCGGAGAAATGGAAGATGTTTTATCGGCCGTCCGCGCCATCAACGGACTTTTAACACTCCTAGAAAAAGGGGAGCAAATTACCGAACAAAACTTGCACTATGTCTTTTCATTGGTGCGCGAAAATAAGGAGGAAAAACTTTCCCTTTTGGCCGATTCGGACTGTGTATGTATTACCTCCAAGGGACGTCCCATTAAGCCGAAAACATTGGGACAGCGAAAGTATTTAGAAGCCATTGGCTCCAACACCATTACGGTTAGCGTGGGTCCGGCAGGTACCGGTAAAACCTATTTGGCTGTTGCGATGGCGGTTAAGGCTTTTCGGGCCAAGCAGGTCAGTCGTATTGTATTAACCCGTCCCGCTGTGGAAGCGGGCGAAAAATTAGGCTTTTTGCCGGGGGATTTGCAACAAAAGGTCGACCCCTATCTACGCCCGTTATACGATGCTTTGTTTGATATGTTGGGGGCAGAAGCCTTTAATCGCTATCAAGAGCGGGGGGATATTGAGGTGGCTCCGCTGGCTTATATGCGTGGACGCACCTTAGATGATAGTTTTATTATTTTAGATGAAGCACAAAATACCAGTTGTGAACAGATGAAAATGTTTTTAACCCGTTTGGGATTCAATTCCAAAGCGGTGGTAACCGGCGATATTACCCAAATCGATTTGCCGGATGGAAAAAAATCCGGTCTTCGGGATATTTTAACAGTACTCAAAGGGTTGGACGATATTGCTATTATCAAATTATCCGGAAAGGACGTTGTGCGGCATAAATTGGTGATGGAAATCATCAAGGCTTACGAACGGCACGAAGAAAACAGGAGGAAATAAAATATGAAAGCAAAAGTCATTATTACGGAAAAACAAACCGGTATTAAATTGCCTTCCGGTATTCGCTTGTTGGTTCGACGTGCTTGCAATGCGGTACTGGTTACCGAATCGTTTTTGGAGCCAGCCGAAGTAAATGTCACCTTTGTGGACGATGAAAAAATTAAGGAACTCAACGCCTCATTCCGCAATATCGAATCGGCAACCGATGTTTTATCCTTTCCTTTGGGGGAAAATGGTGTGTATGATACCAATCCTGAAAATGGAGCAAAGCTGCTGGGGGATATTGTTATCTCGGTGGACCACGCCGTTCGCCAATCCGAAGAATATGGACATTCCTTACAACGAGAAATCGCCTTCTTAACGGTGCATTCGATGTTGCATCTGTTGGGATATGACCACGTAAACGGTGGCATTGAGCAGATGAAAATGCGAGAGGCTGAGGAATCGGTATTAACCAAACTCGGCGTTTTGCGCGGCGGCGATGATACATACGAGGAATAAGACATACCGGAAAATAAACAAACGGAGTTTTGCTTTAAAGAGAGGAATAAGAAGTTGGAACAAAATACGAAATCGGCCTTCATTGCAATTGTCGGCCGTCCCAATGTGGGAAAATCTTCTTTTGTCAATGCCGCCGTCGGACAGAAAGTAGCTATTGTTTCGGATAAACCCCAAACTACCCGTACTCGCATTATGGGAGTTTGTAATCGAGGCGAGAACCAAATAGTTTTTGTGGATACCCCTGGTTTTCACAAGCCCCGTAATATGCTGGATAAGCATATGAATAAGGCGGTTCATTCCGGCCTTTCCGATGTGGAAGCGGCAGTGTTGGTGGTGGAAGCTGCTCCGAAATTTCGCTTTGATGCCGAACGATTGCCGCCGGCCGAGGTGGAATTGCTTGCGCAGTTAAAACGGCAAAAATTGCCCACCGTATTGGCTGTGAATAAAATTGATTTACTGCAAAAAAAAGAAGAACTCTTAGGGATGATTGCGGCCTACACCAAAGCATATGAATTTGCCGCAGTGGTGCCCATTTCGGCCGCCAACGGGGACGGAATCGACGCTTTAATAGAGGAACTTTCGGTCTTTTCTGTTCCGGCACCCCATTATTTCGATTCTGAAACGGTGTCCGACCAACCTGACCGTGTGATGGTGGCCGAAATGATACGCGAAAAGATTTTGCTCACCCTAAAGGATGAAATTCCACACGGTACTGCCGTTGAGATTGAACAATTTTACGAGCGGGATAACCGCGAGGGAGAAGCAATTTTGGAGGTTGGCGCCACCATTTATTGCGAAAAAGAAAGCCATAAAGGCATTCTTATCGGAAAAGGCGGTAGTATGCTTAAGCGGATTGGCAGTATGGCCAGAAGTGATATTGAAGATTTTTTTGGCTGTCGTACCTCGCTCAAACTTTGGGTTAAGGTAAAAGAAGATTGGCGCAATCGCGGCGGCATTATTCATTCGTTGGGACTCAACCAGTAGATTTCCATTTTCATCCAAAAAGGTGAAAGAAAAATTACCGCTCATACCAAACATAAATCCACAAAAAATAATTCTATAAAAGTGGAAAGGGTGTTTTGGTTGTTAAGTGATGAACACTGGAATGAATTTTTAAAAAATGGGTCGGTGTTGGCCTATTTATCCTATGTAGCCAGTCAGAAAAAGGAGCAGGAGGATGAAGTGAAAAATGAAAATTCAAACTCCGGGTCTGATCATCAAGGAAACCAATATCGGTGAGAACGATAAATTATTGGTGATTTTAACGCGCGAACACGGAATTATTCGCGCGTTTGCCGATGGTGTGCGGCGGATGAAAAGCAAAAATACCGCCGCAACCTCCTTGTTTTGTTATGCTAATTTTACTTTGTATCAAAATAAGGATACATATAAGCTTAGTGACAGTTTGCCGATAGAACTCTTTTTTGATTTACGTTATCATTTGGAAGAGTTTGCATTGGCACAATATTTTTGCGAAATGGCCTTGCGGCTAACCCCCGAAGAGTATGAGCCGACCGAAATTTTACGGTTGGTGCTAAACGCGCTTTATTTTTTAAACAAACAAAGCAAACCACCTTTGCTTATTAAATCTGTCACCGAGTTGAAAATGATTTCTCTGGCCGGATTTATGCCGGATTTAACGGTCTGTGCCGGTTGCGAATGTGAACAAGGTGTGTTTCGTTTTTCCTATACCGAAGGTTGTATGTTCTGTTCACAATGTAAGGGAGAGGCTGGCGAAAGTGTTTGGCTTACCCCTACCTTGTTGGCAGCAATGCGGCATATTATTTATTCGCCGTTTGAAAAAATATTCGGGTTTGAGATTCCCGAACAGGATTTACAAAGATTAACGGCCATCACCGAAAAGTATGTTTCGGTGCAAAGTGAACATCATTTTAAAACCTTAGATTTTTATCTTTCTGTGAAGGAATCAGTCTTATGAACGATATGAAACGAAATGGTAAAGCATTGGAATTGGATAAGGTGTTGGGGCTGTTATCCAAGCAGGCGGCTCTTCCCGAAACGGCCGAGGCATGTCTTTCTTTGGAACCGTCTTTTTCTTTTGAAACGGTGCAATATCGCCTGAAACAAACCGAGGATGCCTATGTTTTGATTGCCAAGTTTGGTAAGCCGTCGTTTGGTGCGGTGAAAAATTGCAATGCCTATTTGGCCAATGCGAAAGCGGGAGCAACCCTTCCGTTGCCGGCACTTCTTCAAATTGGGGAGTTGCTTCGTGTGGTGCGCTCGGTGAAGGAATGGCGGGAAGCATCGGCTTCGTTGCCCACCGCGTTGGACGATTCTTTTTCGGCCCTTTTTCCTAACAAATATTTCGAAGATAAGCTTTTCTTCTCAATAAAAAATGAGGACGAGTTAAACGACCACGCTTCGCCGGCCTTAGCCGATATTCGTCGCAAGTTGGTATCAGCCTCGGCCAATATTAAAAGTCGCCTTGAGGGGTTAATTCGCGACCCGAAACATACAAACCATTTGCAAGATGCACTAATTACACAACGGCAAGGGCGATATGTTGTGCCGGTGAAAGCGGAACATCGCGGCCAGATTCCCGGCTTGGTACACGATACTTCCTCTTCGGGGGCGACTCTTTTTGTGGAGCCGATGGCTGTGGTTGAAATCAACAATGAGATTAAGGTACTTCTCTCTCGCGAAAAGGAAGAGATAGAACGTATTTTGGCAGAACTTTCGGCCGAAGCGGCGCAGTTTTCCGATGTAATGATTACCTCTTACGAGGCTTTGCTTTGTTTGGATATGGCCTTTGCCAAAGCTAATTTGGCCTATGCTATGCGGGCATCTCTTCCGCGGTTGAATCGTGATGGAATGGTTTTTCTAAAAAAAGCCCGACATCCCTTAATTTCACCCAAAACAGTAGTGCCGATTACGATATCACTGGGACAAGATTATCGCGTTTTGGTCATCACAGGTCCGAATACCGGCGGTAAAACGGTTTCACTCAAAACGGTTGGCTTGTTCACCTTAATGACCTATTGTGGACTTATGATTCCGGCCGATGATAATTCACAAATCGCTGTGTTCGATGGGGTCTATGCTGATATCGGGGATGAGCAGAGCATTGAACAATCTCTTTCAACCTTTTCTTCCCATATGAATCGTATTATAGATATTTTAAAACAAGCAGGTCCCAACACCTTGGTTTTATTTGATGAACTTTGCTCCGGCACCGACCCGATTGAAGGAGCAGCACTAAGCATTTCTATTTTAAAAGAACTAATTGCCGGTGGCAGCAGTGTGGTGGCCACCACCCACTACGCAGAACTCAAAGCCTTTGCCTTAGAAACAAACGGGGTGGAAAATGCCTGTTGTGAATTCGACGTAGAATCTCTTCAACCGACCTACCGATTGCTCATTGGGGTGCCCGGTCGTTCGAACGCCTTTGCTATTTCGCGGCGGTTAGGGTTGGAAGAGCGTTTGGTGGAAAACGCCAAAGGTTTGGTGAGTGAAGAAAATCGCCGTTTTGAAAGTGTTGTTGGCCGTTTGGAACAAGCCTATATAGAAGCCGAAAAAAGTAAGATTGAAATTCATCGCATTCAAAGTGAGTTGGAACAGAGCCGCAAGGCAGTAAAAGAGCGTCTGCACGAGGTTCAGGTGCAACGCGACAAAATGATGGAACAGGCCCGCCAAAAAGCAAATGATATTATTGAACAGGCCCGTGAACAATCCAATCGAATGCTCAACGAAATCGACGATTTAAAAAGACAGCTCAATCGACAAAACAGCAGTGAAATGGCTGAACGCGCACGGCACTTAGCTAAGCAAACCATTCGTTCGATGGAAAAAACGGTCGATGCGGCCGAACGAAAAGAGGAATTTGTGTCTGAGCCACTCGACCGTCCCTTGCTGCCGGGTGATCGCGTGAAAATTCGCGGCGTATCGCGCGAGGGGGTGATTGATAAAGTCGGGGAGGACGGCAAAACTGTATTTGTTGTTATTGGTGCTTTGAAAACAAAGGTTTCCGTTACCGATATTATATTACTCAAAGGTGGCGGTAAAGAGAAAAAGCCCGCCATTCGTAAAGTCAAAGGCATCTCCTCAAAAGGGATGCGAATCGCCAAGCGAGAATTGGATATTCGTGGATTTGCCTGTGACGAAGGATTGATGGAGGTTGACCGCTTTTTGGATGAGGCGGTATTGGCTGGCACAGAAATAGTTACCATCATTCACGGTAAAGGAACCGGTGTGTTGAAAAAAGCAGTGCGTTCCCATCTTCGTTCCCATCCATCGGTGGCCAACAGTCGACCCGGTCTGTTTGGTGAGGGAGAAGATGGCGTGACCGTGGTGGAAATAAAATAGTAGCTGCGAGAAGAGGAAAGGAAATCTATGTCTAAAAATCAGAAATGGAAAAAATGTTTGCAACTTTTTCTCACCTTTTTCAAAATCGGCGCTTTTACCTTCGGTGGCGGATATGCTATGATTCCCCTCATTCAAAAAGAGGTTGTTGAAAATAAAAAATGGGTCAGTGACGACGATATTTTAGAAATCATTGCCATTGCAGAATCTACTCCGGGCCCGATTGCGATCAATACTGCTACCTTTATCGGATGCCGTACGGCAGGATTTTGTGGTGCTTTTTGCGCTACCCTTGGGGTGGTAATACCTTCTTTTATTGTTATTCTTTTGATTGCCAATTTATTGAAAGGATTTTCAGATATCAAGGTTGTTAAATATGCTTTTTTTGGTATTCGTGCAGGCGTATTGGCTTTGTTGCTGAAAGCATTTGTCGGGATGATGAAAAAATGCCCCAAAACGGCACTGGGATACAGTTTGGTTGGTCTTGCCTTTATCGGATCGGTGTGCGGCGTCAATGTATTATTACTGCTTGTTTCGGCGGCACTTATTGGACTGGTCTCCTCTTGGATAGCCATGAATAAGGAGGGACAGCAATAATGGAACTTCTTATGAATTGTTTAGAATTATTTGTTGCCTTTTTTAAAATTGGATTGTTTACCTTTGGTGGCGGGTATGCTATGCTGCCACTCATTCAAGAGGAAACCCTTGCCCGCGGTTGGGTCGATCAAAGTGAATTAATTAATTTTATCGCGGTGAGTGAAAGTACGCCGGGTCCGTTTGCAGTAAATATGGCGACCTATATTGGAACGGAAGAATCCGGTTTTTTTGGCGCTTTTGCGGCGACTCTCGGCGTTATTTTACCTTCGTTTATCATCATTTTAATTGTTGCCAAGTGCTATGAAAGGTTTCAGAAAAACAAAATTGTTAAGGGGTGCCTTTCGGGGATAAAACCGACCGCAATCGGACTGATTGGAGCGGCAGTTGTTTCGGTCGCCGGAACGGTCTTTTTCCACGGAGGTTTCCATTTGGCGGTCTTTTCTGACATTTCCTTTTATATTTCGGCCGTTATTTTTTTGGTAATGACGGTTTTGGCCTTTTACAAAGTTCATCCAATTGTGCTTATCGTCTCTTCAGCAGCCATTGGCGTTGCAGTAGGATATGGATGTAATTTATCAGTATAATCACAAAAGGAGTATTGTCTTATGAAACTGACCTTTTTGGGTGCCGCGCATGAAGTGACCGGCTCGTGTAGTTTGCTACAAGCTTGCGGTAAAAAGATTTTAATCGATTGTGGGATGGAACAAGGCGCCGATATTTATGAAAATTGTGATATTCCGGTTACGGTGAGCGAAATTGATATGGTGCTGTTAACCCATGCCCATATTGACCATTCGGGAAAAATTCCCGCATTGGTTGCCGCCGGTTTTACGGGTCCGATTTTTTCGACCGAAGCCACCCATAAACTTTGTCAAATTATGCTGCGAGATTCGGCACATATTCAAGAGTTTGAGGCACAATGGCGCAATCGCAAATCCAAGCGAGCGGGAGAGGAACCCTATGTTCCACTATATACGATTGCTGATGCTGAACAAGCTGTTTCGCAGTTTCGCTCTTTTTCGTATGGAAAACAATTATCGGTGGCTGACGGCATCACCGTTACCTTTTTTGATGCCGGCCATTTACTCGGCTCTTCAAGTGTTTATCTTACCGTAACCGAAGAGGGTAAAACGACAACACTATTGTTTTCGGGTGATTTGGGAAATATAGATCGTCCCTTAATTCGTGATCCGCAACCGCCAAAAGCGGCCGATTATGTGGTGATTGAATCCACCTATGGCGACCGTTTGCACGGTGAACGGCCCGATTACGTTACTCAGTTGAGCTCCGTATTGCAAGACACTTTTGACCGCGGCGGGAATGTGGTGATTCCCTCGTTTGCCATTGGTCGAACGCAGGAATTATTGTATTTGATTCGCACAATTAAGGAAAAAAATCTCTTAATCGGACATAAGGATTTTGCCGTCTATGTGGATAGTCCCTTAGCGGCCGAAGCCACGAATATTTATGGGAGCGGACTTACCGAATATTACGATGCTGAAACCTTAGCGTTGCTCAAAAACGGCATCGACCCCATTCATTTCAAGGGACTAAAGTTGTCAATTACCTCGGATGATTCCCGTTTGATTAACGAAGATCCAAATCCAAAGGTGATATTATCGGCCTCCGGGATGTGTGAGGCCGGCCGCATTCGGCATCATTTAAAACATAATCTCTGGCGAAACGATTCTACGGTTTTGTTTGTTGGTTATCAATCCGAGGGAACCGTAGGAAACAAATTAATTCACGGTGAGCCGAGTGTAAAACTATTCGGCGAAGAAATTGCCGTACGCGCTAAGATTCAGTCTTTAGACGGAATCAGCGGTCATGCCGATAAGGAAATGTTGCTTTCCTGGTTATCTGCGATGGAGAAAAAACCAAAAAAGGTTTTTGTCAACCATGGGGAGGATTCGGTTTGTGATATCTTCGCCGAAGAGGTAACCCGCCGTATTGGTTGTGAAGCTTTGGCTCCATACAGCGGCGATGAATATGATTTGCAAAGTGGCCTTTGTGTGGCCAAGGGCAAAATTGTTAAGATTTCGAAAACGGCTTATAAAACTAAGCGTGCAGCCGCCGTTTTCGAGCGCTTGATGATTGCCGGACGACGCTTATTGGCTGTGATTGAGCGCAATCGCAATAGTCCTAACAAAGATATTGCACGTTTTGCCGAACAAATCAATCAACTCTGTGACCAATACGATAATAAACAATAAAGAAACCCACCGTTTTGGATAAATCCGAAACGGTGGGTTTCTTATTTTATCATAAATTTAGGCAAGTTCAGCAAAATACTTAATAGTGCGAACCATTTGACTGGTGTAGGAGTTCTCGTTATCATACCAAGAAACAACCTGTACTTGATAGGTATCGTCGTCAATCTTAGCAACCATAGTTTGGGTAGCATCAAACAACGAACCGTAGGTGATGCCGATGATATCGCTGGAAACCAGTTGTTCCTCGGTATAACCGAAGGAAGCCGAAGAAGCAGCTTTCATCGCAGCATTGATACCTTCAACGGTAACGTCCTTACCTTTAACAACGGCTACCAACAAAGTGGTGGAACCGGTCGGAACGGGAACGCGTTGAGCCGAACCGATGAGTTTTCCGTTGAGTTCAGGGATAACCAAACCGATCGCTTTAGCGGCACCGGTGGAGTTGGGAACGATATTTACAGCAGCAGCGCGGGCACGACGAAGGTCACCTTTTCTGTGCGGGCCATCCAATACCATTTGGTCGCCGGTGAAAGCGTGAACGGTGGTCATAATACCGCTTTGAATCGGAGCATAATCGTTAAGGGCTTTGGCCATAGGAGCCAAGCAGTTAGTGGTGCAAGAAGCGGCCGAGATGATTTTATCGTCTGCAGTTAAGGTATCTTCGTTTACGCTGTAAACGATGGTGGGCAGATCGTTACCAGCCGGAGCAGAGATAACTACTTTTTTGGCGCCGGCGTCGATGTGAGCCTGAGCCTTGTCTTTCGAGCAGTAGAAACCGGTGCATTCCAAAACAACGTCTACGCCGATTTCGCCCCAAGGCAGGTCGGCAGCGTTCTTTTCGGCATAGATTTTAATCTCTTTGCCGTCTACTTCGATAGCACCATCTTTGGCAACAACCGAATCTGCTTTGGCATAGCGACCTTGAGCCGAATCGTACTTGAGAAGATGAGCGAGCATTTTGGCATCGGTCAAGTCGTTTATCGCAACAACCTCATAACCTTCAGCACCGAACATTTGACGAAATGCCAAACGGCCGATACGGCCAAAACCGTTAATAGCAACTTTAACCATAATAAAAGAACCTCCTAAAAAAATTCTATAACTATTTTAACCTTTTTTTGTCAATATTTCAAGTTCTTTGTTTATTTTTTAACTAACTTTTTTCGAATTTTAACATTTTCGTTTTATTGGGCAAAATAAGACTAAAAAAAGGGGACGAATATGTATCTTTTGACGAAAAGAATGTTGGAGGAATCCAAAGAACGAGAGGACTTTTTTCGAAATATGCTGCATTCGGATTATTCGTTCGAATCTCTCTTTGCTTATCGCAACTTTTTAGAGCGAATGATTTTTCGTGGAACCGAGTCGGAGGAGCGGGCCATCGACCTAGGATTTTCCCTGCGACACCTTTTGGCAGCGGTGTGTTTAAAAGGAAACGTTCAAAACCAAAAAATCCTTTCCTCGGTGCGGGGGAACGGCGCCTTTTACTGTCAATTTGACCAGATGATGATTTCCTATTTATCGGTCTTGGAAATGGCGGTGAAAAAATCAAATGACCACACGGTGAAAAACCGTGCAGTCATTTTATCTTCAGGTGTTTTTCTGGAAATCCAATATTTGGGAGAGATACCGCATCACATTACTGCGCCATTTGTGGCGTCGCAAGTGGAAAAGGCTGTTACCCTTGCGGCCTACATTCCCTTATCGGCTGCCGAATGTGGGGAAAAATTTCGTGTTTGGGATTATTTGTCCGATCGACTCTCTCCGGTCAATTTATTCTTCCAATAAATGGTGTTTGTGTAGCAGGGCTTCGGCAGTGCGAATACCGTCGACCGCTGAGGAGGTTATTCCACCGGCATAACCGGCACCTTCTCCGCAAGGATAGATTCCTTCCAAGTTGGCTGTGAAATTTTGGTCACGCGGGATACGTATGGGGGAGGAACTGCGGGTTTCCGGAGCGGTGAGAATCGCCGAGGGACAGGCAAATCCTTTGATTTTCTGCTCAAAAATCGGCAGTGCCTCTCGCAAGGAGTCGGTAATAAAACGTGGAAAAATCTGCTCAAAATCGGTCAGAATCACCTTGGGTAAGGCGGTTGGTAGGGGAGAAGAAAACGGGGTGGTACATTTCTTTGCTAAAAAGTCACCCACCGTAATGGCCGGTAATCCATTTCCATTGGTCGCGCGGTAAGCGGCTAGTTCTATTTGTTCTTGCAAGTTCATACCGCCAAAGGGTGTATTATCGTTATAGGAGGAAAAGTCTTCTTCGGTAACACCAACCAACAAAGCGGCGTTGGCATTTTGACCACCGCGATCTTGATTGCTCATTCCGTTGGTAACATAGGTATTTTCTTCGGATGCGGCGTTGACCACAAAGCCGCCGGGACACATACAAAAAGTATAAACTCCGCGGCCATTCGGCAAATGGGTAGCCAATTTATAGTCGGCTGCCGGTAAAAGTTCGGTCGAATTGCCATATTGAGAGGTGTTGATTTGGCTTTGCAACTGCTCGATACGAACCCCGATAGCAAATGGTTTTGGTTGAATAGCAAGACCGCATTTAAAAAGGGTGCGATAAGTGTTTCGTGCGGCGTTGCCGGTGGCCAAAATTAAATCGTTACAAGGTAACGTAAATTCTCCGTGTTTATTTTTACACAAAATCGCCGTTAGGCTTCCATTGGTCAAAATTGGAGATAAAAATTCCGTTTCAAACCGATACTCTCCACCGAGCGATTCGATTTCTTTGCGAATGTTTTGCACAACAGTGCGAAGTTTATCGGTGCCGATATGAGGCTTTGCCTTCCACAAAATATCTCGATCGGCCCCAAAATGGGCAAAGGTTTCAAGGACGGTTTGACAACGCGGATTTTTGATACCTGTGTTTAACTTTCCGTCCGAAAAGGTACCGGCCCCACCCTCGCCAAATTGCACATTGGAATGGGGGTTTAAGGCGCCGCCGCTCCAGTAGTTTTGCACCGACTGTACCCGTTTTTCAACAGATTCACCCCGTTCGATTACAATAACGGGAATACCGGCACGACAAAGGGTTAAAGCGGCAAATAAACCTGCCGGCCCACTACCAATTACAATCGGTTTTTGGGGGAGAGGGCGAGTGGCGGTTGGCCAACGATAGGATTTTTCGAAATAAACAACGGCATTTTTGTGTTTTTTCAAAACCGCATTTTCGGTTTTGAAATGCGCAAACGAAACAATATAGGTATCACAAAAACAAAGATTAGGTTTTTTGCGGGCATCCAACGACCTTCGATATAAGGTTACCGATTGAATTTCTTTCTCATTAATCCCTAGTATAGCGGCCATTTTTGCCGGCGAACATTCCGGCTTGGCGGTAAGAGGTTGTTTGATATTTTGTAATTTTATCATAGTGAAATTTTCCTTATGTTTGACGTTAAAAAGCGGTGGCATCCCTTAGCGGCTGCTAAGCCGGCACTAAAGGCCCAAGTAAGGTTGTATCCGCCGCAGTCTCCATCGACATCCAATACTTCGCCAATGGCAAATAGACCATTTACTTTTTTCGACATAAAGGTACCGGCATCGAATTCAGATAAAGCGGCACCGCCGGCCGTGGCCTGCGCGTTGGTATAACCGGTGTTTCCGGTGATTGTAAAGGGAAAATTTTTTACAATTTTTGCAATTTCATTTAAATCTTCGTCTTGTATAGTGCTACAAGGAGCTCCTAAGGAGTGGATTACGGTTTTAAGTACCACCTGTCCCAACCGTTTGTGCAAAAGACCGGTGAAAAATTCGTTGGCAGTTTGTTCGCCGAAAATGGTTCGCCGTGTTTTGCATTGTTCTAATACAGCACCCTCGTCCATCTCGGGCAGTAAATCCAGTGTGATCATTCGGTTGGGTTTGGCATAGCGGGAAAGTTGTAAAATCGGCGGACCGGACAGGCCGTAATCACAAAAGAGAACTTCGCCAAAATCACGGGCGATTTCACGACTCTTTTCGCTTACCGAAACGGCAGCGGTAACCTTAATACCTTTGAGCTGTTTGGTAATTTGATTTTCGGTTTTCACTTGTACAATCACAGGATTTTGCTTTACAATATTGTGGCCAAAAGAAGAAAGAAAACGGTAGCCATCTCCATTACAACCGAGTTTACTGCCACCGGCTAATCCGCCGGTAGCAACTACCACGGCATCGGCCGAAAAGAGGCCCTTTTCTGTGCGAACCGTAAAGAAATTGTTCTTCTTTTCTACCGCTAAAACTTGGCAATTGGTTTGAATAATTATACCTAATTGGTTGGCCGCGAAACGAAGAGCATCCACCACAGATGAAGCTTGAAAGGAGCGGGGGAACAACTTTTGTTCTTCTGCCGTAAAGGGAATTCCAATGGATAAGAAAAAGTTTGTGATTTCGCGAAGGTGGATATGGGAAAAAAAGGGATCAATATTACCGGAAGAATGAAAATGGGCGGGGGAAAGGTCGGTATTACCAATGTTGCATCGTCCGTTACCGGTAATGCTGATTTTTTTGCCGACACGGTCCAACTGTTCTAAAACGGTAACCTTAGCATGAGGGGTGATTCGCTTGATTTGTATGGCAAAAGTCAAGCCGGCCGCACCGCCGCCGAGAACAATAATATCCGGCATAGTATTGCTTCCTTTCGGTAGAAATTTATCGATTCGAAACATAGTCGCGGTCTAGGGTTAATACCGTGACATAACGCGGGTCAATGCTTCGGCAAGCCGTGGCAATTTTATCTTTGGTTACTTCGTTGGAATAGGGATATTCGTTGGGAATTACTACATCGAAAATCAAATTGATTTGATTTTTTCCATCAACCATACGAAAATCGTGGATGGACAGACGCGGGTCTACGCTGAAAACAGCTTTTTTTACGGCTTCCTTAGTGGCTAAGACCGCGGCATCACCCGTCACAATGGGGTCCATATGAATGACAACTTCCAGTCCCAATTCGTGCATCATACGTTTTTCACACGCGTCGATTGTTTCGTGACAAGAAACAATATCGATATCGGAGGCTACTTCTACATGGAGCGAAGCGAAGGATCGCCCCGGACCGTAATTGTGAATTATTAAGTCATGAATGCCTAAAAACTCCTCGTAAGAAAGAACAATTTCGAAAATTGCATCGATGGTTTTTTGTTCGGGCGGCATTCCCAATAAAGGATCGATGGTTTCTTTAATGGTTTTGGTACCCGAATACAGTATAAACAGGGCAACGGCAAGGCCAATATAAGGGTCGATATTGATATTTGAAAACTTACAAATCAAAACCGAAAGCAAGGTGGCACCGGTGGAAATGGCGTCGTTGACCGCGTCTTGCGCAGTAGCGAGCATCGCGGAAGAATCAATACGTCGGCCAATGGTACGGTGGAAAAAGAACATCCATAGTTTGATGAGTATGGAAATGGACAAAACCAATAGGGTATAGCCTTCAATCTTTAGTGCGGCGGGATGGAGAATTTTATCCACCGAGGATTTGAGCAGTTCAACCCCTACTAAAATAATTAAAACCGAAACCAACAGGGCTGACATATATTCTATGCGGCCATGCCCGAATGGGTGTTTTTTATCGGCTGGTTTTTCCGAAAGATGAAAGCCGATGACGGTGACGGTTGAGGAACCAATGTCAGAAAGATTGTTAAAAGCATCGGCCAGTATGGAAACACTGCCTGCAAGCAAACCTACAACCAGTTTAAAGGAAAACAGCAATAGATTACATACCATCCCAACGATACTGCCGAGACGTATATATTGACGGCGCACGGCCGAATCGGCCGTGCGTTCGTTGTTTTTTATAAACCAATGTATTAGCTGTTTGGTCACACTGTCATCTCCTATAGTTTGGAACCTTTGGCACCCTTTGCACCGAAGGAACCACATTGGGAAAGAATGTTGGTATCAATTTCAAAATGCAAATTTTCTTTGCGATTTTGGCGGCGGAAAGCCAGCGAAATCAGCCGATCTAATAGCTCGGTGTATTTCATTCCGTCAGCCTCCCACAAGTAGAAGGAAAGCGAACCGGGAATGGTATTTATTTCGTTAACAAAAACTTCTTTGCTTTCATTATCCATTAAAAAGTCAATGCGGGCAACCCCATGACCGCCAATGGCTTTAAAGGTACGGCAAGCATATTCTTGAATAGTGGCGGTCATATCTTGCGGCAGTTCAGCCGGGATGCGACGTTTAAGGGAGGCCATTCCCTTGGATTTGGAAGTATTTAAGTACTTGTCGCCGTAGGATAAGATTTCGTCACTGCCAAAGGGTTCTTCGCAAGAGGAAGCGCGACATTCGCAATCATCCCCCAAAACGGCGCAGTTAATTTCGCGCAGATTTTGTATGGCTCGCTCAATCAAAACCGAATCCGAAAAGGAGAAGGCGGTGTCAACGGCTTCTTTTAAATCTTCGGGTGAATTCACCTTGGAAATACCAATGCTGGACCCGAGGTTGACTGGTTTTACAATCAGCGGATATCCAAATGACTGATGAATCCGCTTGAGAATGTTTTCTTGAAATTCTACAAAATCGCGCGCCGTAAAGCGAATGCAATCCAACACCGGAATACCGGCGGTACGCAGTACGCTTTTAAAAATAGCTTTATCCATTCCCACGGAGGAGGCTAAGACGTTACAACCGGCATAGGGAAGACGTAGGGTTTCCAAATAGCCCTGCAAACAACCATCTTCGCAGTTGGTACCGTGAACAATGGGAAGGGCCACATCCAACCGTAAGGGTTTACGACCGGAAAAATCGTTCTTCTTTTTTGATGTTAAAAGTACGTTTTTGCCATCGTTTGAAAGAAAAACCGGTTGGGCCTTTGCCAGCAGTTCTTTTGGTTTACGAAACGATTCAATTTGAAACATTGCGGCTGAGGTGTACATTTGACCGTCTTTGGCCAAATAAATTGGAATAACAGTGTATTTTTCGCGGTCCAAATGAGTCATTGCCTGTACCGCCGAAATGATAGAAACTTCGTGTTCAACCGAGTCACCGCCAAAAAATACGGCAACATGAATGCGTCCGTTTTCTGTAATCATAATACCTTCTCCTTCTTATCCCGCATAGTTATCGGGTAAATCGTTTTCAAATAATACAACCGTGTTTTTGTTGGTAATGGATTGCAAATGTTTCATTGCATCGGCAAAGTTTTCTGCAATGATAAGGTGCTCACGGTCAAAGTCGGTTTCATCAACACCGGCCGTTAAGGCAACGGCACGTTTTTTGCCAACAAAAATAATGTCATCACAATATTCGGTTGCTGTTTTACCCAATGTTTGGTTGGCTTGATTTTCGGCATCGCCAAGTTCCACCAAACCGGGGGTGACCAAAATTCGGCGCATTCCTTCAAAGGACCCCAACACGCGAACGGCTTCTAAGCACCCTTCGGGGTTTGAGTTATACGCATCGTCAATCAACAAAGAACCGTTTAAAAAAGGTTTGCATTCCAGACGGTGAGGGGCTGGTTTTAAGGAAGAAACGGCAAAGCGAATTTGCCGTTTTGGAACACCAAAATCCAAGGCAACTGCCACGGCACCCAGTAGATTGGTGATGCTGTGGCGACCCAGTAATTTACAGGTTAAGGAAAAATGAAATTCCTTGTATACCACCTCAAACGAAGCGCCGGCCGGAGAATAGGAAATATTTTCGGCGCGGCAATCGGCCTTATCGCTCGTGCCATAGGTAATGATTTGATTTTTATTTTGATAGGTGGCGGCTTTTTCGGCGGCCGGCAGACTGTCGATATTAACGTATAGTTTGCCGGCTTTCTCAACCAAGCAGTGGTCAGCCAATTCAAATTTGGTATCGGCTACGGTTTGCACCGAATGAAAAGTTTCTAAGTGTTGAGGGCCAACGGCCGTAATTACCCCGATGGAGGGATTACAAAGGTCGCAGAGTTCTTTAATATCCCCTTTGTTTTTGGCCCCCATTTCGGCAATAAAGATTTCCGTGTGTGGTTTTAAATGTTCGCGGATGGTCCGCACGATTCCCATAGGAGTGTTAAAACTTTCGGGAGTTGCGGTGACGGTAAACCTTTCGCTGAGCAAACGTTTAAGCATAAATTTTACACTGGTTTTCCCATAACTTCCGGTTACTCCTAACACTTGCAGTGTTTTGTTATGGATTAGAATTTGTTTCGCTTCACGCAGAAAATGATTGTTGATGGCCGTTTCCATCGGTTGATTCAAGGCCCAAGCCGCCAACAAAACCGCGTGGGGGAAATGTGCCACGCAAAGCAAAAGCAAAGCAGGCCATTTGGCTATGGCTTCGGGTAAAAACAAACCGGCGATGCAAAGCAAAACGAACAAAATGCCACCGGTCACGAGTAGACGTTTCACCCGTTTCGTATAAACTAATTTTTTAATGGATTTTTTATGTTGTATCTGCTGTTTAATCAAACGAAAAATTGCCTCAAACAGGGCGAGAAAGGGCAAAAAGGTGATTGCTCCGGTTAGAAGCAACGCCGTTTCCAACACCAAAAACAATATGGAAAATATGGTGGTTATAGAGGCCGAATGGCACACCCACTTTCCGTATCGAGAGGGATAATAGGAGTTTTGTTGAAACATTTGCAGTTGATGTTGCAGGGTGGCAAAACCGCCTACCGAAAAAAAGAGCAGTGAAAAAAATATTCTGTAATTCAAGCGATTTTCCTCCCTTGTTTAAATAAAGTGGTCTAAAATAGCTTCAACCTCATACGGTCGCTCAATCAGGGCAAAGTGGCTGCATCCTTCCAGCACACAAAGTCCTGCATCGGGGATTTTTTTCTCCATTACCTTAGCATCGGCCAAGGGGGCGGCAGTATCGTTACTACCCCATATTAAAAGGGTTGGGACTTTTACATTCGGCAATAGTGGAGTAACGTCATAATTTACCAGCGAAACCAAGGTTTGGCGCATCACCAACGAGGCGTTGTTATAATCGGCCGAGCCGAAATAGGCACGCACGCGGTCAAGATGGTCGGCCGTATAATGTTTTAAGATGGGAAGAGTGAGAAAAAACTTAGCCGTTTTAAAGGCGGCAATTTTCAAGGTTTTAAGCGGCTTTCTTTTTTGCTTGATGCCGGCCGAACCAAATAAAACAATTTTTTCGGCTTGAAGTAAATCTTGTCCCAGCAGAGTAAGTGTGACACGACCACCGTTTGAATGACCGAAAAGAATCGGTTTTTCGATTTGTTGTTGACGGCAGAATTCCAGTACAAGTTCGGAATAGTCATTTATGTTTAAGGGATGATCCGGTTCGGGAGATTTGCCGCAACCGGGAAAATCCAAGGCGACAATGCGAAAACCACCCTTTGCCTTTAGATAGGTTATCATACGGGTCCAAACCGCTATCGAGGAGCCCCAGCCGTGCAATAAAAGGATGGGTTGGCCTTCTCCCTCGTCGATGAAATTTATTTTTAATCCATTGATTTCTATTAACATAATACTCTCGCTCCCTCATTTCAAAATATTATACCAAATTTTTCAGCAAAAGAGAAGTGTTATTTTAAAATTTTTTCATTTGCTGTTAATACTTTTTTGTGTTATAATGATGATAGCAGAAGATTGTTTCAAAACCCATATAGATAATTTACAATCTCTTCATACAATATCATAGGAATTGTGATATTGTGTAGAGTAAGAAAAACAGTAAAAATGGGGGTTCCCGTTTTGGAAACGGAGTGTTTTTTAAATGAGCGCGATTAAAATTTTGATTGTAGACGATGATAAAAATATTTGTGAGTTGCTCCGCCTTTACGTAGAAAAAGAGGGATATGAAGCCGTGACGGTTTACGATGGTGCCGCTGCTGTTGCTGCCGTAAAGGAGGAACAGCCAAACCTGGTTTTATTGGATGTTATGTTACCCAAGCTTGATGGTTGGCAGGTTTGCCGAGAAGTGCGTAAATTTTCAGATGTGCCGATTATTATGATTACAGCCAAGGGTGAAACCTTTGATAAAATTTTGGGATTGGAACTCGGCGCTGACGATTACATTGCCAAACCTTTTGATGCCAAAGAAGTTATGGCACGGATGAAAGCCGTGTTGCGCCGCACCTATAATGAAGATGAAAATGCGCAATTGGTTACATACGATAAATTGGAAATCAACCTAACCAACTATGAGTTGGTGGTGGACGGAAAAACGGTTGACACCCCGCCGAAAGAATTGGAACTGGTGTTTCATTTAGCTAAAAATCCAAATCGGGTGTTCACGCGTAATCAACTTTTGGATGAGGTGTGGGGATTTGATTATTACGGCGATTCCCGCACGGTAGATGTGCATATTAAACGTCTTCGTGAAAAATTAGAAGGCGTATCGGATCAGTGGTTGCTCAAAACGGTTTGGGGCGTTGGATATAAGTTTGAAGTAAAATAAAAAAAGGGACGTCGAATGAAGTATGAAGCAGAAATTCTTTAAAAAGTTTTTTCTTACGTCCTCTCTTTTGATGTTGGCAAGTATTACGGTGATTACCATTCTGCTGAGTATTTTTGTTAGCAATTATATGACGCGTGAAAAGAAAAAAGTCTTGCGGGAAAACTGTGTTTCGATACGAGATGCCATAGTGGAATACAGTGGGAAGGTTTTAAATCCTTCCGAAAGTCTTACCCTTTTTCGCACGATGTCGCGGGTGACCGAATCTGAAATTTTTTTGAGCGATATGACCGGTCATGTTTTGGCTTGCAGTTGTGAAGAGTGGAGCATTGATGGGTTATGTGAGCATAATTCAGAACAAATATCTGAGGCGATTATGCAACAAGTGTCTACGGGTGAATACCAAGAGGCCGGTGATATGGATGGATTATTTTCGCAGGTGCAATTTACCTATGGTATGCCGCTCAAAAATAAAAACGGTACCATAATGGGGGCGGTTTTTTCTACCCTTTCTCTGCAAAGTATTCGCTTATTTTATAATAGTATCTTGCGTTTATTTTTCTTGTCGGCTTTGTTGCCGATTGTATTGATGTTTTTTGCGGAATACTATATTTCCTATCGCTTTACCAAACCCCTGCATTTGATGGCCGAAGCGTCGCGTAGTATGGCTAAGGGGGATTTTTCCAAAAGGATTCCGGTGACGGGAGATGACGAAATCGGTGAGTTGTCGGTTGCCTTCAACCAAATGACTAACTCTTTGGTACAGTTGGAAGGAACGAGACGACGGTTTATTGCAAATGTTTCGCATGAACTCAAAACCCCGATGACAACCATTGGCGGTTTTGTGGACGGGCTCGTAGATGGTACGATTCCGCCAGACAAACAATCCTATTACCTTTCCCTAATCTCCGCCGAGACCAAGCGCCTTTCACGTTTGGTCCAGTCGATGCTCAGCTTGGCTAAATTGGAGTCGGGCGAACAGCAGGTTAACCAAACAAATTTTGACATTACGGATATGGTGGTGCGCGTTGTTTTTTCGCAAGAACAACGCATTTCAGAGCGCCGTTTGGTTATTGTCGGGTTGGAAGATATGCCAAAAACTATGGTATACGCAGATTACGATTTGATTTACCAAGTGGTGTATAATTTGGTGGACAATGCCATCAAGTTCACCAACGAAGGCGGAACCATCCGGCTACAAACCAATCGTTTTGATAATATGGTGGAATTTCGCATTTGTAATACCGGTGAAGGGATTGAACCAAACGAAATTCCCTTTGTATTTGAACGCTTTTATAAATCCGATCGATCCCGCTCTGCCGTTAAAGACAGCACCGGATTAGGACTGCATTTGGCCAGTACGATTCTTGCGATTCACGGCGGAAAAATTACGGTAAAAAGCAAGGTGAATGAAATGACTGAATTCGCTTTTTATTTGCCGGTACCGGTAGAAGATACAAAATAATTCTCTTTGGAGGTTGCAATATGGAGGAACAAAAATTCAATCAAACCCAATCGACTACCCCGCCGGAACATCTGCCGGCGGAACCGTTGCTGGAGAACCTGCCCGAACAGCCGGATAGCAGCGAAAATGAATTGGATTTGGATCCGGATATAACCCAGTTTATATTGTCCGAGCAGACAGCCGAGCCAATAGCTGAAACGGTTGAAAAACCGCATTACGAACGGACGGTAGAACCGCTGGCTCCCATATCGCCCATCATTGAACGACAAGACTATCAACCGATGGAACGTGAAAAAACCAGTCGCGGAATGAAAGTCTTTGCCATTTTAGTGGCAGCTTTGGTATTGTTGAGTGGTGCGGTGACAACCGGTTATTTTTTAGGGATTTCGCGTTTTGAGAACTCCGTTCAGTCGGTGGATTTGGCAAAAAAACCGAATCCGGATGAGGCAAAGACGGTATCTCAGGTTTATCAAAAAGCTAATCCCAGTGTGGTGGGTGTATATGTCTATAACCAAAAAGGTATTCAAGGAATGGCTTCGGGCGTGATTTACTCCAAAGAGGGTTACATCATCACCAACGACCACATCTACGCCGATGTTCAAAATCCTCGTTTTAAGGTATATACACATGATGGAAAAATGCATGCAGCTACCTTTGTTGCCGGCGATGTTCGCAGTGATTTGGCCGTTTTGAAAATTGATGATCCCACCGGAATTCAACCGGCCGTTTTCGGCAATTCAAAAGAGGTAGCCGTGGGAGAAACCGTGGTTGCGGTCGGTCGACCGAACGGCGCGACACTTCCCACTACAGCGTCGGAGGGTATTGTTTCGGCTACGGCTCGTCGCATTGCTACCACCACCAACTATAACGGAACTTTCATTCAAACCGATTCGGCGATCAATCCCGGTAGTTCGGGTGGTGCTCTTTACAATCTGTACGGTCAGGTTATCGGCATCACTTCAGCAAAATTAGTAGGGGATGAGTATGAGGGCGTTGGGTTTGCCATTCCCACCGCTGTTGTCAAACCGATTGTGGATTCTTTAATTAAGCACAAAAAGGTTAAGAATCGCGCTAAATTGGGGATTTCTTACCTGGCCATTGACCCTTTAACTGCCGAAATGACCGATTCTCCTTGCGGTTTAAAAATCAGCGAAATTGACCCCAGCAGTGACTTGTATGGAAAAGTAATTCAAATTGGCGATGTTATTACCCACGTGAATGGCATTGAAATTACAGATTCTAATCTAATTTTAGAGGTGATTGAAACCTCGAAACCGGGCGATACAATTAATTTGCGTGCCTATTCGGTTTCTAAGAAAAAGAGCTTCGATATTTCGGTAAAGCTGTTAGCCGATCAAGGCTCTTCTAGTTATTTGGATGAAAAATCCGGTGAAAGTACCGATGATTCCTCTTCAAAATATAACGCTTCGGAATTCACCTTTCCAAACGGGGATTAAACCCAGCGATCATTTAAAAGGGCCTGCGCTCATTAGTGTGATACTCTTAACGGAGTATCACGCAACGCTATTCGCCTTGCGGCGAGTTATATTGCTATGCAGTGATATTCGGCTATCTGCCTAGTGTTATTTGCTTCGCAAGTTATAGGCAAATAGAATATTACTAAACCCAAAGGGTTTAATATCACTTTCGCAAAGCGAAAATATCACGCCGCCAAGATCGGCATATCACTTAACAGACAAAAAGAAAGAGAAGACTCGTTATCCAAACGAATCTTCTCTTTTTTGTTGTAAGTGGGTTTGGGTTTCCACCCAACTGCATTTGTGTGTATAAATGCGATACTGGTTCTTAGCAGAAAATTAGTAGGCTTTCAAATTCTCCGTTAAGAAACACTGTTTTGAGCGCAGGCCCTTTTATTTATATTTCATATTAGGCGTTGGGATATTTAATCTTCTTTACTTTCAGGCGACGAATGGCATACCCGTTTTCTTTTACGCTGTAGTCTACAACCTTTTTGTCAACCGATTTTTCAAACTCATCTTGTTTGAGTAAACGGAGAATCGAATCGGTCAGGTTTTCTAAATAGTACTTGTCCTTGGTGATATCCAATTTAATGTAAATGGTATAACCGGAATTATCCTCACCGGTAATCAATTTTACCTCGCCTTGTTTCATATCAAATACTTTTTGGAAATCGGTGCTGGCGTATGAAGTATCATTGTCGCCAAGAACCGTGGCCAGTTGGTCTTTCGGGCCGTCTTTGTTTTCTTCGGCTTTTTGTTCTTCTTTTATATTGTTATACTCGTTGTAAATAACCTTAAAATCTTCACCATTTTTCAGACGTTTGTAATAATTATTGAATAGTGCTTTGGCTTGTTTCTTCTCGGCATCGGTGGTTTCTTCGGTGTAGGAAGTGGAGAGGGAATAAACCAATACGTATTTTTCTAACAGGGTTTCTTTAATATCCTTCGCGGGAACTTCCTTTTCGCCGCCTTTACCATATAAAGAGGTGAAGTATTCGTTAGCACAGTAGGAGTATAAATAGGCTTTTTTGTAGGTGTCCAGCGAAACACCGTTGGCTTCAAACAGGGCGGAAGCACCATAATAATCCCAGTAATAAGAGGCGTACATTTCGGCCTCTTCTTTTTTCTCTTTGGTTAGTTTAATGACACCGTCATCTAACAATTTTTGATAGAACACGTACTCTTTACAACGGTCGATCGCGTTCTTTTTTACATATTCCACGTAATTAACGCCGTCGATTTTTTGGGCATAATAGTCGGTTTCTTCTTGAATTTGTGCTTGGTTTTCATTTGAAGATTCTGCCAACTGCTCGTCCACCCGTTGTTTGGCCTCACTGTCACACTCGACCAATGCATTAAGATAAAGGGCGGAAGTGATCGGAGTGTCATTCACGGTGAGAGCCACTTCATCTTTACCGTGACAAGCGCACAAGGTAAACACCATACTACCGGCTATAAGACTGACCAGACAATTTTTAAAAAAATTCATAAGCTGCAAACTCCTCCTTGGAAAAATAATAGGGGTGAAAATATTTATTCCTATTATAAATGATATAGCAACAAAAGTCTAGTGTTTTTTCGAAAACTTTTCGTGTGTTTATTCTAAGACGAAAAGTTGCAAAGTTGTAATGATTTGTCATCGAATTGAAATAAAAATGTAAACGAAATGAAACGACTTTTGTGGTAGAGATGTGTATAATAATATTGTAAGGAAAGAAGGTGGCATATTGAAAAAACAAATTCTCTGTTTGGTGATGGTTTTAACCGTCCTCTTGGTACTGCCGGCATCGGTTCCCGCTTCGGTGGCCAATGCTGCGGTAAAGTCGGCCAAAATAAACACATCGGCTTCTACGCCGAACAAGGTTCTGGCAGCACGTTTTGAAAATATGCTCAACCACAATTATCTCTACGGCAGTGATTTTGAGTCGGACCGCTTTATGATTGAAGATTCCATTCTCGCTTTGTTGGACCAGAGCGAAAACGGTCAGATTTCCCAAGATTTGGTGTTGGGCTTTATTGCCGGTATGTATGGTCGTCAGGTTAATCCCGCCGCTGCCGTGTATGACTTTTTACCGGCTGATGAGGGTATGTTTGCCATTCTTCCCAGAGGTTATGATGCATATTCTCATACCGTTACTTCGATTGAAGAGATAGATGGTGGCTACAAGGTTATTTCCAGTGTTGTGGTTTCACCCTGTGGTGGATTTGATTACACCACCACCTGTGAGAGCCTTTTTGTTCTGAATCAAGGTAGCGCGTTTGGGTACAATTTAATCGCTGCTGAATTGATGGAACTTCCGATGGGGAACACTTTGTAAAAGATTAAGATTTCGCGCCTATTGCTTTTGGCAGTAGGTGTTTTTTTATATCTTTAAATGGTTGCATTTCTATATCATTTTTATTATAATAAGAGGCGAGGTGTTTTGAATGACAGAGATATATTTGGTGCGCCATTGTGAGGCGATGGGAAATAAAGAACGTATTTTTCAAGGTGTTTCGGATTGCGCGATTACCGAGTTGGGACGAAAACAGTTGGTTTTTTTAGCCGAACGATTTCGAAATATTTTGTTGGATGCCATCTATTCCAGTCCTTTGACCCGCGCAGTTCAAACGGCCGAAGCGGTGGGTAAATATCATTCTTTACCCATTAACATTCATCCAAAACTCATCGAAATTGACGGTGGGGAGATTGAGGGCATTTCTTGGGTAGATTTTCCGGAAACACGGCCCGAATTAGAATATTACTGGAGTGTAGAACCCCATAAATTTTATCCCAAAAACGGGGAACCGATGACCTCGGTATATGAGCGTTCGTGGGAAGCGGTAGAAGAGATTTTAGCCACCAATAAAGGGAAAACCGTTGTACTGGCTTCACACGGTTGCACCCTTCGCAATATTCTTTGTCATGCCCAAGGAAAACCGATTGAAGAATTATCTTCGGTGCACTGGTGCGATAATACCGGTGTTTCCTGTCTTCGATTTGGGGATGACCCTCTGCCTGAAATCGTTTTATTTAATGATGTTTCGCATCTGCCGGATGGCTATTTACCGCGCCACCATCGGATTACAACTTTGGTAACCGAGAAAAAGAAAGAAAATTGAAAATTCGAGTGAACAAAAATAAGGGGAATGTCTGGTATGATTATTTTAGCGGTTGATTTGGGCGATGCAAGAACCGGTATTGCCGTTTCAGATGTGTCGGAACATTTCGCTTTTCCGCGCACCGTCATTCAAGAATGGAATAAAGACCGATTATTGGAAAAGATTCTTGCCGAAGCAAATGCCGCAGGTGCAAAAAAAATCGTGGTTGGATTGCCAAAAAACATGGACGGTACGCTTGGCTTCAAAGCCGAAGAGTGCATCGCATTTGCCGAACGAATTCGCGCCGGATTTCCGGCTGGCGAGGTGGTGATGTGGGACGAGCGGTGTACCACCGTATCGGCACATCATGCGTTGAATGCAACCAATACGCGCGGTAAAAAGAGAAAGGCTGTGGTGGATTCGGTAGCCGCAACAATAATATTAGAAGACTATTTGCGATATACAAAAAGATAGTAATTCTATTTTCATCCAATCTTTCCTCATTGCAAAGAACTAAGCGCCACTAGAAGATGTGTTTTGAAGAATTTTTTACTCTCGGTAGATGGATGATTGACGGAAAATCGAACAGTTCTACAAAAAAACCTTGTTGAAATGATGTTTTTTTATTGTGTTTGCCATTGACAGAGGCTGTTGGGGCGAATTATAATTGAATACAGTTGTTTTAGTTGGGAGGTTCCATTCGATGAATTGGTTAAAAAAATGGCTAAACCGCGTCTTTATTGACGGGCTCAGTGGTATGGCATTGGGATTGTTTTCCACATTAATCATCGGTACTATTATTACGCAAATCGGTACTTTTGTGGGCGACTATATCAGTCAGCCGGTTGGTAATATGATGATGGTGGTTGGCAAGCTGGCGTCGGCGTTAACGGGCGCCGGTATCGGTGCCGGTGTGGCGTATAAGTTTAAGGAATCGCCGGCGGTGGTTATTTCAGCAATGACGGCCGGTTTGGTTGGCAGTTTTGCCACCAAAATATTAGCGGGAACCGTTTTTGTTAACGGAACGGTTACTTTGGTAGGTCCCGGCGAACCGCTTGGCGCTTTTTTAGCGGCTTACATTGCCATTGAAATGGGACATTTGATTGCCGGTAAAACCAAAATCGACATTATATTAACTCCATTGGTTACCATTGGGGCCGGTTCTTTGGTCGGCTTGTTATTGGGGCCGCCGATTTCTTCCTTAATGACTCGGTTGGGAAATTTAATCAATTGGGGTACCGAACAACAACCCTTCATTATGGGAATTGTGGTTTCGGTATTAATGGGTATGATTTTAACCCTACCTATTAGTTCGGCTGCCATTGGCGTTATTTTGAATTTGAGTGGCATTGCGGCAGGCGCGGCTACTATTGGGTGCTGTTCGAATATGATTGGCTTTGCTTTTGCCAGTTACCGCGAAAACAAACTTGGTGGTGTCTTTGCACAGGGCGTCGGTACCAGTATGTTGCAGATTCCCAACATTGCGCGTAAACCCATTATTTGGTTACCTGCTATTTTAACGAGTGCTGTTTTAGGGCCGATTGCCACTTGTCTACTTAAAATGACCAATAATCCCACCGGCTCAGGTATGGGTTCTTGTGGATTTGTTGGGCAAATTATGACCTATCAAACAATGACGGCAGAAGGTGTTTCCTCGGTGGTTGTTTTGTTTGAAATGCTTATAATGCACTTTATTTTACCGGCCTTGCTTTCTTTATTCTTTGTTTCTATTATGCGTAAACTCGGTTGGATAAAAGATGGCGATATGAAATTAGATTTGTAATCACAATAAAAATTGTTATATTATTATATATATTATTGTAGAGTTATAATAAAGGAATAGAATGATGAGAAAAACAAAAATCATCGGTACTTTAGGGCCGGCAAGCAGAAGTGAAAAAACTATCGAAGAGTTGATTTTAAGCGGTATGAATGTGGTTCGTATGAACTTTTCGCACGGAGATCACGCCTACCATCAAGAAACGATTGATATGGTCAAACGTGTGCGAGAGAAATTGAAGGCACCGGTTGCAATTTTGTTGGACACCAAGGGTCCTGAAATTCGCTTAGTTCATTTTGCCAAACAAAAGGTAATTTTAAAGGCGGGACAGACATTTATTTTGACCACCGAAGAGGTAATCGGGGATGAGAATCGGGTTGGTATTACCTATTTGGATTTGCCCTCTCAAGTAAAAAAAGGCGACCACGTTTTGATTGATGATGGCCGCTTAAGCCTCATAGTAGAAAAGACTACTGCAACACAAGTGCATTGCACGGTGTTGGTTGGCGGTGAAGTGAGCGACCACAAGGGTGTAAATATTCCGAACGTACATTTGGATATGCCCTATCTTAGTAAGAGCGATGAAGAAGACATCATTTTCGGCATTCAAAACGATGTGGATTTCATCGCGGCATCCTTTGTTCGTTGCAAAGAAGATATTGTTACGTTACGTAAATTCGTCGATTATCATGGTGGACACAATATCAAAATCATTTCGAAAATTGAGAACATTGAAGGCGTGGATAACTTCGATGCCATTTTAAAGTATTCGGATGGCATTATGGTAGCACGCGGTGATATGGGCGTAGAAATTGAATATGAGCGTTTGCCCGGTATTCAAAAAAAATTCATCAATAAGTGTTATCGATCGGGTAAAATGGTTATTACCGCTACCCAGATGTTAGAATCGATGATTACCAATGCGACTCCTACCCGTGCCGAAATCACCGACGTTGCCAACGCTGTTTTCGACGGTACTTCTGCCATTATGCTGTCGGGTGAAACGGCTGTGGGCGTTCATCCCGCTCATGTGGTGCGAGTGATGGCGAAAATCGCCAGACAAGCCGAGGCCGATGCCTTTGAAATGAATTATTATCAGGGAATGAAATACGATATTGATGAGACTGATATCACCAATGCTATTTGCGATGCAGCTTGCACAACCGCTCGCGATGTTAAGGCGAATGCAATTATTGCGGTGACAAAATCCGGGCAAACGGCCAGACGGGTTTCTAAATTCCGCCCGTACGAAACCATTATTGCTGCAACTCCCAATAAAAAAACCTTCCATCAGCTGGCTTTATCGTGGGGCGTTCATCCCGTGTTGGCGCTTAATCAGAATGATTCGGATGGGTTATTCCAACACGCCATTGATTGTGCCAGACAGGTGGATTTGGTTTCCCCCGGTGATACAGTGGTTATTACAGCCGGTGTTCCGTTGAATGTTCCCGGCACTACCAATTTATTGAAGGTGCAAGTGGTAGAAGGGCGTAAATAATTAAGGTAAATCAACAATAAAAAACACTTGGTTGCCGTTTTTATCGGCAACCAAGTGTTTTTTATTCTATTGGATTATAGTTGGGTTAAAATTCGTCTTCGTTTTCTTCTTCATTGAAAAATTCGTCAATATCTTCCAATGTGGTCTCATCCGGTAATTCATCCTCTTCGGCATCCACCGTAATAATGGTGGTTTCAATGTGCGAGTTTTTTTTATTAAGCAGAACTACCCATACAAGGCATCCGATAACAATGACGGCACAAACCGTCATCAAAAACAAGACAAGAGGGGAGAGGCCGTTGGAATTCGCGGTGGAAAGGGATAATGGTAACATAATAAATACCTCTTTCATCAAGTTCGCAATGATTTCTCTTTTAGTATACCACAAAAAGTTGGATTCGTCAAATTTTATTGTTTTACAAGTGATTTTCGCTTTAAATCTGTGCTTTTTTCTTTTGTTGCGGCAATGTCGTTTAAATGAATTTTATGTAATTTTTTCATCAATAATTCAGAAAATGCGCATTTAAGCAATTGATATGTCGAAAAAATCAACAAATTGCGATAAAAAAATATAAAAAAACAATATAATTCCAAAAATATATATTGCAATAAGTAAAAAACTGTGGTAAAATGTTACTGCAACCTAAGGAGGAAATCGTTATGGACAAAAAGTTAAAAGTAGTGATTGCAGATGATTCCACAGAATTCGGCGTACATTGTGCCGGAATACTCAAAAGCTATGGAATGGATGTAACCTTATGTGAAAAAGATGGACAAAAATTGTTGCATCGTATCAAAATTCAAAAGCCGGATGTCGCTATTGCGGATGTCTTTATGCCGAATTTAGATATTTTAGGGGTTTTAGCCGCGATGCAAGAGACACCTCAAAACGAGGCGCCGTTAATATTGGCGATGTCTTCTTTCGACAATCCGCGCCTGGAGAAAGAAACGTTGGCGGCGGGCGCTTCTTACTATTTTATGAAGCCGTTTGATTTGAATGTAATGGCTGAGCGCATTATTCAACTTTCGGGTTGGAAAAATGCTGAACTTCCTTTGGTTGGAAAGGACAGTGTGGTTTCTGAGGCCGATTTAGAATTAATGATTACCGAGATAATTCATCAAATTGGGGTACCGGCTCATATTAAAGGTTATCACTATCTGCGAGATGCGATTACCCTTTCCATTAAAGATAGTGAAATTATTAACTCAGTTACAAAACTGTTATATCCCACCGTGGCGAAACATTTTTCAACAACTTCTTCTCGTGTAGAGCGTGCCTTTCGTCATGCCATTGAAGTAGCGTGGGATCGGGGAGATGTCAATGTGCTCAATTCCTATTTTGGATATACCATTCACAACGATCGAGGAAAACCAACCAACAGTGAATTTATTGCAATGATTGCCGATAAACTTCGTTTGCGGTTAAAAATCGGTTAAATTTAAGTATGATATGCCGCCAATGGAAGGAAATCATTTTTTAGAAAAGAAAGAGTGAACAGACCCTTTGTTGAGGTATCCTCCGCCGTCAACTGCCCAATTTGTGCCGACAGCACAAAAAAGCACCTTGTGGTAGTTAAAATCAAATTTTAAGCAACGAACTGACATCGTTTTTAAATGATGTCAGTTTTTCTTTGTATAAAATAACGGAGACCACTTTATTATAAAGTGTCTCCGTCTGAGCCTTTTTTGTTGTAACAGAGGTTTCAGCTTGGCTGGATAGCCTTTGCAACTACAAATACCATCCGGCTTCTTCTTATCGAAAATAGTGTTTTTCGATGAGAAAAAATTCTTTCATAACATTAACACTTGCATAGAAAATGGCGGTTTTTTTACTTTTCTTTTTTAGAGTTATTATTCGGGTTATTTGATATGTTGGCCAATGGATTGGCTTCAAAGGCCTGTCGTACCGAGTCGTCCGATACGTGGGTGTAGATTTGGGTAGTATTTAAACTAGAATGTCCCAATACTTCTTTTAAGGCGCGAATATCGACATGCCCTTTTTGATACATTAGAGTGGCGGCGGTGTGGCGCAATTTGTGGGTTGAAAGACCGCGGCCACCCAAATCAGCCTTCTCCAAAAAGGTGTAGACAATATGTTGCACTGTTTTGTTAGAAATACGCCTCTTATTACGACTAATAAATAAGGCATTTTTGTGAATGAGAGGAATGCCATCGGTCGGTCGTACTCGCAGATATTCAGCAATGGCGGTGACACAGGCTTGGTTGAGATATATTACTCGTTCTTTCTGGCCTTTTCCCAATACTCGCAAATGCCCCTCGCTTGAAATGTCACTAATATTGATGCCGCAGAGTTCGGATAATCGCAATCCGCAGTTTAAAAAGAGGGTTAAAATACAGTAATCACGTTCCCTATTTGGCCCATCTACCGATTGTAACAGTTGCAAACTATCTTCCAAGGTCAAATGTTTGGGGAGCGAGCGGGTGGTTTTTGGGGACTCCAACAGTTCGGCCGGATTGTGGTCGAGTTGCTTGGTGTTGAGGGTGAGATAGCGAAAGTAGATTTTTAAAACCGAACATTTTCTGGCTCTGGTGTTGGCCGAGTTGTTTCGTTCGTTTTTGCAAAAGACCAAAAAGGCATATAGGTCTTGCAGGGTGACGGTTTTTAGCAGTTCCAAATTCACATTGGAAATACTTATTTCCTCAAAAGATTCGACATTATCGGCCAAGCCGCGCACCATCAATAAATAGCGAAAAAAGGTACGCAGGTCGGAATAATATTCATTGACCGAGTTTGCCGATTTGTTTTTGATGGTTTCGCTGTAGATTAAAAAATCTTTGATAACGGCCGGTGCAGAAAGCAGTATCTCGTGTTTCAAAGCGGTTCTCCTTTTTTCGTTTTTGTTATCTATATTATATAATACCTTTTTTATTTCTGCAATCCTTTTTCGAGTGCGGTACGAAAAAAGAAAAATTTAAAAAATTGAAAATAGAAAAATTTAAAAAATAGAATTGACAAAAATGAAGGTCTGTGGTATACTTGCTTTATTACATTGAAGCGATAAAGGATTTTGCGCTTTTATGGAAAGAAAGAAGGTAATACATATGAAAAAAATTATAGCAGTTCTTTTAACCTTGTGTCTGTTGTTTGGTTGCACCGCTTGTGGTGACAGCAGCAACAGCGGTAAGTTGAAAATTGGTGTTATCCAGTTGGTCAAACACGACGCTCTGGATGCCTCCTACGAAGGTTTTGTAGCTGGTTTGAAAGAGGCCGGTTATGACGAGAGCAAGGTGGAAATCGACTATAAAGTTGCTACGGGTAAAGCAGATGAGTGTGCCACTATTGCCGACCAACTTGTCAGCGCCAACAGTGATTTGATTTTAGCCATCGCTACCGACGCTGCTCAAGCTGCCATCAATAAAACACAAACCATTCCGATTTTAGTTACTGCCGTTACCAATCCGGAAGGGGATTGCCCCGGCCCGAATGTTTCGGGAACTTCAGATTTGGGACCCATTGCCGAGCAAGTTGCTTTTTCAAAAGAGCTTTGCCCCACGCTGAAAACCTTAGGAATTCTATATAATTCCAGCGAAGCTAACTCAAAATTTCAAGCAAAAAAAGCGATTGAAGCCGCTAAAGCCAATAACATCCCCTACAAAGAGTTTACCGTTACGGCCGATACCGAATTGCAATCGACCGTAGAAAGTATGAAGGGTGCAGTAGAGGTTTGCTGGATTCCTACCGATAATACCTGTGCCAGCAATATGCCTACCATTAACACTGCGGCCGAAGCAGCCGGTGTAATGACTATTTGCGGCGAAAGTGGTATGGTAAAAAGCGGTGGTTTAGCTACTTTGGGTGCTGTGGATTACTTTGCTCTTGGCAAACAAACAGCCGCCATCGCGGTTAAAATTCTCTCGGGAGAAGCAAAGGTTGTCGATTTGCCGATTGAATATCAAAAAGCCGGTGAGGATGCCGAAATCGTCATCAATACCGATGTAGCCAAAAAATTTGATGTTCCGGCCGATATCCTGAAAAAAGCAACCAAAGTTTCGACTCTTGTGGGATAATTTTTTCTTTATTGTAAACTCAACGAATGGTGGATAAGTATCTGCCATTCGTTGCTCTGCGTTTGGAAGCGCATAGGCTTTTTGCTCATTTGACGTGATGAGCCGTTTATAGACAGGGAGATTATACCATATGAATATATTAACTTCTTTTTTTGCTTGGTTTGAAACCAATATTATTACCGGCCTCAGTATTGAGGGGGCTATCGCTCAAGGTATCGTTTGGGGAATATTGGCTATCGGGGTTTACATTACCTATCGAATTTTGGATTTTGCCGACCTTTCGGTTGACGGAACCATTGGCTTTGGTGCGGCGGTGTCGGCCATTATGATTGTTAATGGATACAATCCATTTGTTACCTTGATTTTTGCTACCTTAGCCGGCGCTTTGGCCGGTTTGGCAACCGGTATTTTTCATACCGTTTTTAAAATTCCTGCGATTTTGTCGGGTATTTTAACGATGATTGCCTTGTATTCCCTCACCATTCGTGTAATGGATGGTTCGGCCAACTTGGCCTTGTTCCAATACGACCGCGTAATCACCCCGATCGATAAACTGTTGATTTCGTTGGGAGTTCCGGAAAACGGTGTTTCCAACCTTTCTACCTTATTGCTTGGCGCTGTGATTGTAGCCGCCTTGATTGCCGTTTTGTACTTCTTCTTCGGTACTGAAATCGGTACTGCGATTCGCGCTACCGGTTCCAATATTTATATGGCGCGGGCTCTCGGTGTTAATACCGATTTGATGAAGGTTTTGGCTTTGGTTATCTCCAATGCCTTGTTTGGTTTGGCCGGTGGTTTGGTTGGACAAACCCAAGGTGCCGCCAACGTAACGATGGGACAAGGTGCCATTGTGATTGGGTTGGCTTCGATTATCATTGGCGAAGTAATTCTTTGTCATAAAGACCACAGTTTCTGGTACAAATTGATGGCCGTTGTGGTGGGTTCAATTGTTTATCGTATCATCTTTGCCTTAACTATTGCGCCGTTGGGCCGAAAATTAGGTTTTGAAGCTTACGATACGAAAATGCTTACAGCTGCCATTATTGCGGTTGCTTTGGCCGTACCGGTAATTCGTAAATATTTTGCCGAGCGGAAATTGCGTAAAGAGAATGATAAAAAATTTGCTTTGGCGGGAGGTGCTGAGGATGCTTGAGTTGTTTGGCATTAAAAAAAGTTTTAACGTTGGCACCGTTAACGAGAAACAAGCCTTAAACGATATTAATTTAACCATTAATGATGGGGATTTTATTACGGTGATTGGCGGAAATGGTGCCGGTAAATCCACTCTTTTGAACGTTATTTCCGGTGTTCATATGTCGGATGGCGGTAAAATTTTCATCGATTCGGTGGATGTGACCGACAAGTCTGAGCATCAACGCGCTAAGGATTTGGGTCGTGTTTTTCAAGACCCGATGATGGGCACAGCCGCCGATATGAGCATTGAAGATAATTTGGCTATGGCTTTTCGCCGTGTGAAACGGCGCGGACTTTGCTGGGGTATTACTCGTGCGGAAAAAGAAAAATATCGCGATTTAGTAAAGACGTTAGGGCTGGGGCTGGAAGATCGTATGACTTCAAAAGTTGGTCTGCTTTCCGGCGGACAACGGCAAGCCATCACGCTGTTGATGGCAACCTTGCAAAAACCGAAACTATTACTATTAGATGAGCATACTGCCGCATTAGACCCCAAAACCGCTGCTAAGGTGTTGGAAATAACCAATGCTATTGTGTTAGAAAATAACATCACTACGCTAATGATTACCCATAATATGAAGGATGCCATTCGCATTGGTAATCGTTTGATTATGATGCGCGAAGGTCGTATTATTTATGATGTTTCGGGAGAAGAAAAACAAGGTTTAAAGGTTGCGGATTTGTTAGCCAAGTTTGAAGCCGACGGTAACGGCGAATTGGCCAATGACCGTATGTTACTTTCTTAATGATAAAAATTAAAAACACCGCGATGTCTTGCTAAAGATATCGCGGCGTTTTTATGTTTCGGCGAAAAAAGGTGATTAGGGAGATGCTTCGTAAAGAAGTTTTTCTCTTTTTCAGTGATATTGTATTCGTCCTTAAACTGCCGAAGGCAATATCACTTGGACGTGGACGAAGTAGAAATATAACTGCGAAGCAATATAACTCGCCGAAAGGTAAGTATAACGGAGGCGTTTTTCTTTCGTAGGGTGCCTCGGTTATACCCCTTTTTTCGGGCAAAGGTCGTTAATACAACAAGCCTCACACTTTGGGGCTCGCGCGGTGCAAATAGAGCGTCCGTGCAAGACACAACGATGGCAAAAATCATTGGATTTTTCAGGTGGTAACAGTTTGCGCATCCCGTCTTCAACCTTTTTTGGTTCTTTGGTGTTGACAAATCCCATACGGTTGCTCAGTCGGATGAAGTGGGTGTCAGTGACTACGGCGGGCTGATGAAAGACATCTCCCAAAATTAAATTGGCGGTTTTACGACCGATGCCGGGCAGGGCGGTGAGTTCTTCCATAGTGCCGGGCACTTGACCGTGATGCTTTTCTTCTAACGCTGCTCCAAGGGCAATCAAATCCTTTGCTTTGGTGTGATATAATCCGCAGGATTTAATGAGAGATTCTACCTGTTTAATATTGGCGTTGGCAAAGGCTTTTGGAGTAGGTAATACATTAAAAAGTCGGGGAGTTATCAAGTTGACACGGGCATCGGTGCACTGCGCCGAGAGGCGGGTGGCCACCAATAATTGAAAGGGATTTTCCGCTATTAAGGAACAACCGGCTTCGGGATATTCCATCTCCATTCGTTGCACAATGTGTGCCAATAATTTCTTTTTTTCTTTTATTGTCATCGAAAAAAATACCTCATATGTTCGTTTTTTTTGCTTTTTTATTATAATCCGGCGGGGTGATTCTGTCAATCACAGTCATTGTTTTTTCGACAATCTTTTCCTGAAAAAAGAAGTGAAAAAGAAGAGATTTTCTTCTTGAAATTTTCCTAAAAAGGTGATACAATGAAAAATAAGAACAAATGTTCTAGTTGAATTTTTGGAAGGGGACCGAAAATGAGCCGTATAATTTTGCATTGCGATTTGAATAACTTTTTTGCATCGGCTGCTCTCTCGAAAAATCCTACTTTACAAAATTTACCGGTGGCTGTTGCCGGTGATAAAGAAAAACGCCATGGGATTATTTTAGCAAAAAACAATTTAGCCAAAGGGTATGGCGTACAAACGGCCGAAGCTATTTGGGAGGCCAAACAAAAATGCCCCCACTTGGTTTTGTTGAAACCGGATTTTGAACTCTACGAATCCCTTTCAAAAAAGGCACAGGAAATTTATCTTTCTTATTCCGATTTGGTGGAACCGTTTGGTATCGACGAATGTTGGGTGGAGGTCACCAATCCCTCGGTCGATTTTGATAAAGGAGAGCAAATAGCCCATCAATTACGGGAGAGAATAAAACGTGAATTGGGGCTTACCATTTCAGTGGGGGTGAGTTATACCAAAACCTTGGCTAAGCTAGGGTCGGATTTAAAAAAACCGGATGCCGTGACGGTGATTACGCCCGCCACTTTAAAAGAACTGGTTTGGAAATTGCCTTGCGGGGCACTGCTAATGGTGGGGAGATCTACCAAAGAAGCCCTGCAGACGATGGGTATCTTTACCATTGGGGATTTAGCGGTAGCCGACAATACTGCCCTGAAAAAACGCTTGGGAAAAAACGGTATTACCCTAAAACAAATGGCTTGTGGTGAGGAGAATCAAGCGGTGCGTCCCTACCACTTGCGCCAAAAACCAAAAAGCATAGGTCATTCGGCCACAGCTGAGCGCGATTTAACCACTAAAGAGGAGGTTTTTTCGGCGTTATTATTTTTTTCGGAAAATATTGCATTGCGTCTAAGACAAGAGGGACTTTTGGCAAAAAAAATCGAGGTACAACTGACCACAAGTGATTTTAAAACTCGTTCGTTCGGCACAGCGCTTTCCCACCCGACAGCCCTCTCTATGACCATAGCGAAAACAGCATACGCCTTGTTTTTGCAAAACCATATCTTACAAACGCCACTTCGGGCTGTGGGGGTGCGGGCTACCCAACTGGTCGAACAAAACGAAGGCCTTTATCAGTTGCGGTTTTTTGAAGAGGACGAAACACAAGAGAGTCTTTTTAAAATTGAGGAAAATATTCTTTCTATTCGCGAAAAATATGGAAAGGATGCGGTGAAACGTGCGGTTACTTTGAACAACAAAGCAAAACCTTCTTCACCCGGCTTTTATAAATAAATTTTTTTCCGGAAACCGAAAAAAAGGTTGCCGTTAGGGGCGGGTTGTGGTATAATAGAATGTAAAATTTTATCTTGGATAATTATGTCTAAATTCTATTTAAAGTAAGCGAAAAAGCGGAGGTGTTACGGTTGGTTGTTTTGGGGATTGACCCCGGTTATGCTATTGTTGGATATGGTGTGGTTGATTATCGGCGAAATCGGTTTACCACGATTGCTTACGGGGCGGTTACCACCAAAGCGGGGAACGAGTTTTCGACGCGGCTGGACACCATTTATCGGGATATCGGCGAGATTATGACACGTTATCGGCCGGAAGCCATTTCGATTGAAAAGTTGTTTTTTAACACCAATACCACCACCGCGCTAGACGTTGCCCAAGCTAGAGGGGTCATTTTACTGGCCGCCCATCAACACAACATTCCCATATTTGAATATACGCCTTTGCAGGTGAAACAAGGGGTAACTGGCTACGGTAAAGCCGATAAAAAGCAAGTAATGGAACTAACCCGTCGTTTGTTGGGGTTGGAAAAAGTACCGAAACCGGACGATGCGGCCGATGCATTGGGCATAGCAATTTGTCACTGTCACAGTGCTTCGTCCTTGCTATTTCAACAAATTAGACAAGGGGGAATACGATGATTTATTCGCTTAACGGAAAATTGATTGCTGTTGAACCAAACTATGCTGTGGTGGAATGTGGCGGTGTGGGATTCCGTTGTAATATCTCGGTAAAAACAGCCGGCGCGTTGCCGCGGATTGGGGAATCCGTGTTTTTATATACTCATTTAGCCGTGCGAGAAGACGCAATGGATTTATTTGGTTTTTCCTCATTAGAGGAAATGAAAGCCTTTCAACGCATCACCTCGGTCAATGGTGTTGGTGCGAAAGTGGGTATTGCTATTTTATCTGAATTTGCACCCGATCACTTATACGCCTATATTGCGGCTGGTGATTACAAAGCATTAACAGCGGCCGGTGGGGTTGGTCCGAAATTGGCGCAACGCATAGTATTGGAGCTCAAAGACAAAATCGGTGCTTTGCCACGTGAGATGGATTTGGGTGGTGCTTGTGTCGGCGGTGGAAATAATCCGTTGCCACTGAGTAATTTGCGCAGCGCGGTTACCGCTTTGACGGCTTTGGGGTTTTTACAGGTGGAAGCCAATCGCGCTGTCGCCGGGTTAGACGAAACCTTACCGACCGAAACCTTGGTAAAGCAGGCTTTGGCACGTCTATCTTCCGGCAAGTTTTAAGGAGGTGTAGGGCTTGAACGAAATGGACTATGAAAATCGTATTGTGGCTCCGGAATATACCTATCAAGATGTGGATACCGAAATTTCTCTACGACCGAAGCGTTTAGAAGAATATATTGGGCAAGATAAGGTAAAGGACAATCTTTCCATCTATATTCAAGCGGCAACGATGCGGCATGAAGCCCTCGACCACGTTTTGCTCTACGGACCACCCGGATTGGGAAAAACTACACTTTCGGGTATTATTGCCAACGAACTCGGCGTAAACTTTAGAGTGACCTCCGGTCCGGCTATTGAAAAAGCGGGTGATTTGGCTGCGATTCTGTCTTCCTTAAACGAAGGCGATGTTTTGTTTATTGATGAAATTCATCGTCTGCCCCGTACGGTAGAAGAAATTCTTTATCCCGCAATGGAAGATTTTTCTTTGGATATCATTATTGGAAAGGGACCGGCAGCACAGTCGATTCGCTTGAATTTGCCGCATTTCACCTTGGTGGGGGCAACTACGCGGTCGGGACAATTGACGGCGCCTCTGCGGGATAGATTCGGTGTTTTGCTTCGGTTGGAACTTTATACTCCGGAACAATTGGCGCAAATTGTGACCCGTTCTGCCGGCATTTTAGGGATTGAAATCGACTATGACGGCGCATTAGAGATTGCGTCTCGCTCCCGCGGGACACCTCGTATTGCTAACCGTTTGCTCAAACGGGTACGTGATATCGCTCAGATTGAGTACAATGGCGTGATTACCGAGCAGGTGGCTATGAAGGCCCTTTCCCGTTTTGAAATCGATGAATTAGGGTTGGATGAATTTGACCGTATTATGCTGCGCACCATTATTCAACACTATGGTGGTGGGCCGGTTGGATTGGATACTTTAGCCGCCGCGGTCGGAGAGGAAAGCATCACGATTGAAGATGTTTACGAACCCTATTTAATGCAAATTGGCTTTTTGATGCGTACGGCGCGCGGACGTTGTGTTACCGATGCCGCTTATGCGCATTTAGGTATTCCAAAAACCGGCCAACAAAGTTTGTTGTAATCTGTTTTTGGAAGTTATATTTTTTCAAAAAGGAGAAACAGCATATGGGAAAACTTTTCGGTACCGATGGAGCAAGAGGTGTAGCAAACCAAGAACTTACCTGCGAACTGGCGTTAAACATTGGCCGTGCGGCGGCATTTGTTTTGGCGAAAGAACAGGCAAAGCGTCCAAAGGTGCTCATTGGAAAGGATACCCGCGCATCTTCTCCTATGTTAGAGGCAGCTTTAACCGCCGGCCTTTGTTCGGTGGGAGCTGACGTTTTACAGGTAGGGGTGGTTCCCACGCCGGCCGTAGCATATCTGGTGAAACAGTGCGGCGCCGATGCCGGTGTGATGATTTCCGCCTCTCACAACCCTTGTGAATATAATGGCATTAAACTATTTAACGGTGATGGATTCAAGTTACCGGATGCTATGGAAGAGAAAATTGAAGCCTATGTGTTGGAGAATATGGCCTCCGTCTCGTTGGCCGCCGGCGACGAGGTGGGAAATGTTTATCCGCGGCACGATTATTTAGAAACGTATATTCAACACGTTATTTCTACGGTGGATGTTCGTTTAGATGGAATGAAAATCGCCTTGGATTGTGCCAACGGCAGTGCCTCGGATACGGCAGAACGGATTTTTTCGGCACTGGGGGCGGACTGCTATTGTATGCACAATCATCCAAATGGGTTGAATATCAACGAGCATTGCGGTTCTACCCATATGGAAGGGTTGATTGACTTTGTCAACGGCCATCAAATGGATTTGGGATTGGCCTTCGATGGCGACAGTGACCGTTGTTTGGCGGTAGATGAAAAAGGAAATTTAATAGATGGCGATCAACTGATTGCTGTTTTTGCCAAGACGATGAAAGAGCAGGGGTGCTTACGGGGAAATACTGCGGTGGTTACCGTGATGACCAATATCGGTTTTAAACAGTTTGCCAAGGAAAACAGCATTGCAGTGTCCGAAACCACCGTGGGTGACCGATACGTTTTGGAGGAGATGATATGCCACGATTATTCCATCGGCGGAGAACAATCCGGTCATATTATTTTCCGTGATTATGCAACAACCGGTGATGGTCAGCTAACCGGCTTGCAGTTTGCGGCGATTATGGCAAAAACAGGGTTGACTGCATCGCAATTGGCTTCGGCCATGCAGGTTTATCCGCAAGTCCTAATAAATGTTAAAGCAACGCCGAAAATGAAAGCAGCCTTTGCTACTGACCCCTCGGTGCAACAAGCAATTCGCTCGGTGGAAGATGCATTGGGGGAGGAGGGGCGCATTTTGGTTCGCCCTTCCGGTACAGAGCCCTTGATTCGTGTGATGTTAGAAGGAAAAGAAAATAAAGAAATATTTGCCTTGGCCAAACAGGTTGCGGCAGTGATTGAGAGTTTAGAATAAATGAGATATATTACTGATTTTACGGATTATGAATTATTAGATGTTAATCGAGGAAAACGATTAGAACGCTGGGGAAACGTCTTCTTGGTTCGCCCCGACCCGCAGGCTATATGGGATTTACCGCAAAATGAAAAAATATGGAAAAAAGCCGATGCGGTATATCATCGCAGCAATGCCGGCGGTGGACACTGGGAAATGCTAAAAAAAGTGCCCGATGTTTGGAAGATTTCCTTTCAAGGTATTACCTTTCAGCTCAAACCGATGGGGTTCAAGCATACCGGTCTTTTTCCGGAACAAGCAGTCAACTGGAAGTTTATGTGTGAAATGATTGAAAACGCCGGGCGTCCCATCAAGGTTCTTAATTTGTTTGCTTATACCGGCGGGGCTACCTTGGCTTGTTTAAAGGCCGGTGCCTCGGTAACCCATGTAGATGCATCCAAAGGGATGGTGGTATGGGCAAAAGAAAACGCCGACGTTTCGGGATTATCCGGCGCATCGGTGCGTTGGCTTGTAGATGATTGCAAAAAATTCGTCGAACGCGAAATTCGGCGCGGCAATCATTATGATGCGGTGGTGATGGACCCTCCCTCTTACGGACGCGGACCGAACGGAGAAGTTTGGAAATTAGAAAATAATTTGGAAGAACTGCTTTCATTGGTGGCACAGTTGTTTGGTGATAAACCATTGTTTTTATTACTTAATACATATACGGCCGGAATGTCTTCCAGTATTTTAACCTATATGGTGCAAACCTATATTGCAAAAGGCCGCGGAACTGTTACCACCGATGAAATAGGTCTGCCGGTGACTCATCGTAATTTGGTGATGCCGGCCGGAAATACAACGATTTGGACGATGAAATAGAGTATGCAAAAACAAATAGATATCAAAGATCTTTCCTTTTGTTATGAACAAGAGGAAGGAATCGAAAAAGCCGCCATTCAACAATTAAATTTGACCATTGAAAAGGGAAGTTTCACAGTGATTCTCGGACACAATGGTTCCGGTAAATCCACATTGGCAAAACTGATGAACGGAATGCTAAAGCCTGATTCCGGCACCGTTCTCGTGGACGGATTGGATACTGCGGTGGAGAGTAACGAATATGAAATTCGCCGTCGATTGGGATTGGTTTTTCAAAACCCGGATAACCAGATTATTTGTTCCGTTGTGGAAGAAGACGTTGCCTTTGGTCCTGAGAACTTGGGGGTGGAGCCGACCGAAATTCGCCGCCGCGTGGACCGCGCATTGAAGGCTGTGGGAATGGCAGAACATAAACTGGCTTCGCCTCATCATCTTTCGGGCGGGCAAAAACAGCGGGTAGCATTGGCCGGCATTTTGGCGATGGAGCCGGAATGTATTGTGTTAGATGAACCTACAGCTATGTTGGACCCCATCGGACGTAAAGAGGTACTGGAAACCATCACCAAACTTAACCGCGAACAAGGCATTACGGTGGTTCTTATCACTCATTTTATGGAGGAGGCCGAATCGGCTGACCGTGTGTTGGTAATGAAAGAGGGCCGTATGATTGCTGACGATAAACCGGCTGTTGTTTTTTCCAATTTTGACTGCTTGAACGAGGCAGGTTTGGCTTTACCGCAGACGGCTGAACTTCTATATTTGTTGCGCCAAAACGGTTGGAATCTGCCAACCGGCACTATTTCTCCGCGTGATACCGCCGAAGAAATTTTCCGTTTCATTAACAGGGAGGTGGCAGAATGAGTTTGCTTCGAACCGACAAAGTTTCTTTTACCTATCCTCAAAGCGGATCGGTGCATCAGGCCACTATTTCCAACATTTCCTTTTCGGTGGAAGCGGGAAAAACGGTGGGCATTATTGGTCATACCGGTTCGGGCAAGTCCACCTTATTGCAGACCTTAAACGGACTTTTAAAACCCGAATCCGGCATTGTTTTTTTAAACGAAAGCGATTTTTGGGCTGACGCCAAAACGGTTTATCAAAAGCGGTTTCGGGTAGGATTGGTCTTTCAATATCCCGAACATCAACTCTTTGAAGATACCGTGTATAAAGACATCGCTTACGGACCAACCAATATGAGATTAGAGCCTGCGGAAATTGATGCGCGGGTTATTCGCTATGCTACACTTTTGGGACTTTCGCCTGCTCATTTAGAAAAATCTCCGTTTGACCTTTCGGGCGGTGAAAAACGTCGCGCAGCATTGGCCGGCATTTTGGCGATGGAACCGGATGTTTTGGTATTGGATGAACCGACCGCGGGTTTAGACCCAATTGGCCGAAAAAAGCTATTTGATGCAGTCAAGTCCTATCAAGAAAGAACCAATGCCGGTGTGATTATCGTTTCACACAGTATGGAAGATTTAGCCGCCCTTTGTGACCGACTTTTGGTGATGAACAGGGGAGAGGTAAAAATGTTCGGTTCTGTGGAAGATGTCTTTTCCAACGCGGTCAAATTGAATCAAATGGGATTAGATATTCCAATGGTTACCCGTGTGCTATTACTGCTAAAAGAAAAAGGACTTGCTGTTGACACAAATGCTTTTACAGTAGAGGCGGCGGCAAAGGCCGTTTTGGCTGCTAACAAAAAACGGGGTGATGCCCATGCTTAAAAACTTCACATTAGGGCAGTATTATTCTGTTGATTCGGTCGTTCATCGGTTGGATCCACGATTCAAATTGGTAGAAATGATTCTCTGCTTGGTTTTGATTTTTTTGACTCCAAATTTTTTGGTTCTTTTCTTGGTATCGATATTCTACTTGGGCATTCTATTGCTTTCTAAAGTTCCGCTTACCACCTATCTTCGTAATTTGAAGCCTATTCTTCCCATTATAATTTTTACGGCATTGTTAAACGCTCTGTATATAAACGAGGGAACTCTTTTGTTTTCGTGGTGGGTGATACGTGTCACAACAGGCGGACTCATTCGTGCCGCCTTTATGTCTTTTCGCATTGTACTTTTGGTTTTAATCAGTTCGGTGTTGACTTATACCACCACACCAACCGCCTTGACCGATGGCATTGAAAGTCTGTTTTCTCCTTTAAAACACCTTGGTTTAGGTGAGTATGTGCATACCTTGGCGATGATGATGACCATTGCCCTTCGCTTTATTCCTACCCTGGTGGAAGAGGCGCAGAAAATTATGGCTGCACAAAAAGCAAGGGGTGCTGATTTGGAAACAGGTGGATTGATAAAACGATTGAAAGCTTTAATGCCAATTTTGATTCCGCTTTTAATTTCTTCGGTGCGGCGTGCCTACGAACTGGCCGAAGCAATGGAATGCCGTTGTTACTGTGGGGGAAAGGGAAGAACCCATATGAAGCGATTGATTCCCGCCGCCCGTGATTATTACTCGGTCGGAGCCGTTTTGTTATTGTTCACCGCCGTTTTATTGCTACGCATTGTAGGCTAGTATTATAAGGGAGGAATTTCCGTGGGAAGGAAGTTGTTGGAAATTGCATATTTGGGTACCCATTATTGCGGTTGGCAGGTTCAACCCAACGGAACTTCGGTGCAGTTTGTCTTGCAAAATGCACTGGAAGAATTGCTGAGTGTTCGCCCATTGGTCACCGGTTGTAGTCGTACCGATGCCGGCGTTCACGCCACTTCCTTTTTTTGCCATTTTGATACCGATACTACCATTCCCAACGAGGGGTTGGTGTTGGGGCTTAACACCAAATTGCCGCTTGATATTGCCGCTTTGCGTTGTTTCGATGTAGCCGACGATTTTCACGCCCGATACGACGCGTTGGGTAAAACCTATTGCTATCATATGTATGCCGACCGCATTCGCAATCCTTTTTTAGAGGGGCGTGCCTTACGCATCAAGTTGCCGATTTCTTTGCCAAAAGCCGAGGAATACTGCTCTCTACTTTTGGGAAAACACGATTTCGCGGCTTTTTCTTCCATTCATCGTTCGGTGGATGATACACTTCGCACTGTGACGATGTGTAGAGTACAACAAACCAAAAACGAAATCTGTTTTTTTGTGCAGGCCGATGGGTTTTTATATAATATGGTGCGGATTATGGTAGGCGGTTTATTGGACTATTGTGCCGGTCGTATTATGAAAGAAAATATAGAACAAGCTTTTATAACAGGTGATCGCACCTTGTTAGGGGCAACGGCACCGCCGCAAGGCTTGTTTCTGCAGGAAGTACATTACCCAAAAGAAATTCTTGAAAATAAGTGCTAATATATAATTTGAAGGAGGTGTTTTTTCGTGGCAGAAAGGAAAAAAGTAAAACAAATTAAACCGCGGCAAAAGCCGAAAGCAACCTTGCGTGGCGGACAACCACAAAAGGGCAAATCTTCGGCAAAAGCCGCTTCGAAAAAAATGTCAAAATCTTCTTCCAAAAAATTTAATCAATCATCCGCCAATCGAAGGATGAAGTCGATTCCTATGTCTTCTGCGGTTGAATTAGCGGGCCACAAAAGCAATTCAAAAACTTCAAAATCAAAGGTTTCGTCTACCGATTCTTTACAAAAAAAATCGAAGAAGTCGGTCGAAAGAAAAACAACTTCACGCTTAAAAAACGGGGGAACCAAAACATCTGCTTTGCATATGGAACCGCGTAAAAACACCCTTTCGTCGCCCCAGCTGACACTTTTATTAGGCAATAAACCGGCTGTGCGTCGCAAACGCTTGATTACCGCGGTGATTTTCTTAGTGGTTATTGGTGTGATTGTAGCATTTTGCGCTGTTTCGCCTACCGGTCCTTTTGAAAAAATCGTTAATTCGGTTGCAATGTTCGGTGGGGGCAAGTTCCCTGCTTCCGTTACGGGAAACGAAGCGAATCGCCTCATCTTCCACCATGGAAAAATTTCTTCTCTTTCGAATTCCCATATGACCGTGTGGAATCGGTCGGGAAAAGAATTGTTAAATGTTCAACATAATTTCAGCAATCCGGTATTGGAGGTTTCTAAAGAACGATCTTTGATCTATAACCGTGAGAGTACGGGGCTTTTGGTGACAAACAATGTGGATGTTTTGTGGGAGGAAAATGTTAAACACCCCATTTTCACCGCCGATATTGCCGATAATGGATCGGTGGCCGTTGTAACCAAGTCGAGTGGATATGCCGCACAGGTTCAAGTTTTTTCCAAAAATAAAAAGCAGAAATTTATTTGGTATTTGGTTGACGGGCTTATCAGTGATGTCGTGCTCTCGGATAACGGGAAGTACCTGGCGGTTTCGGTGATTCGGGTAAAAGAAGGCCGCTTTTCGTCACAGATATACGGATTTCATCTTCGTAAGGAAGATCCTATTTTTTCTTTAGAAAAAAAGGACCTTTCTATCATTTCGCTAGAGGCGATTTCCAATAATAGTTTTGCTGCCGTTTCGAATGAATCCCTTTCGTTTCTCTCCTTTAAAAATGGTAGCGAAACGCCGGTAATGCAAGGGGAAGGTGCTCCCACCTTCTTTCGCGTCAACTCTGAAGGAATTTATGGTGTATGGAATAAAGCGGCGCGGTCAAAGATTGTGCAGTTCAATGTGAAAGGGCAACCGACTGCACAGATTGAATACAACGGGTTAATGGACGATATTGCCGTCACGAAAAAAACTATTTCAATTTTGCGGAGCAACCAAGTGATTACTTATCTTTGGGACAATACCGAAATTTCCAATCTTTTATTGGAGCAAAAACCCCAATTTATTGTTTCCAACGGTAAGTATGTATTTTGTATGGATAATTCCTTCCTTTCGGCCTTCACCCTTTTACCGAAATAGTAACCATACCATAGCAAGGAGGCTTTTTTATGTGGATGATTTTGGATGGTCTTGTGCTTTGCGTTATCTTGATTTTCATCTTTCTTTCGGCACATCGCGGATTTGTGCGCACTTTGGTGGAATTGATAGGGTTTGTTTTAGCACTTCATATTTCACTAACGGTGGGTGGACTGGTCTCTGAAAGCGTGTATGAGCATTGGGTTCAACCCAAAGCGACAACGGCCATTGTAGATATCGTAGAAGAGATTCCGTTGCGCCGGACAGATGAGCTTGTGAATTCGGTGTGGGAAAGTTTGCCGAATAGTGCAACTCAACTGGCAGAAAATTTTGGAATTACACCGGATAGTGTTTTGAAAAGGAACGATTTTTCATCTGCCCAAACTGCTACACAAACGGCCGAGGAACTTTGCCAAGCGGTGCTTTATAAACCGGTGGTCACGGTGGTGCAATCAGCCTGTTCCCTTTTATTGTTTTTGGTGTTGATGTTTTTGGTGCGATGGATTGCCAAACTGGTCAATAAGGTCTGCCGAATACCGATTATCGGCGGTGTCAACCATTTTCTGGGCGGCGTTCTAGGTTTACTTAAAGGTACGGTGATTGCCGGTGCTTTGTGCCTTGCAATTACTACCGTTGTTTCGTTTACTGAAAACGGTTTTTTGATTTTCACCCCCAAAAATATTGAAGCATCTGTTCTGTTCCGCTTTTTATCGGAACTGTATCTGTATTTTTAACCCTGTCGATTCCAAAGGAGATTTTTAAGAATGAAATTATGTTCCAAATGCAAAAAAAGACCGGCCGTCGTTTTTATTGCCGACGCCAACAATCCGACCAGCAAGCCAAACGGGCTTTGTTTGATTTGTGCCAAAGAGATGGGAATAAAACCCATAGACGATATGCTTAAAAGTATGAATATTTCTGATGAAAATGTGAAAGAACTTAGCGACCAAATGATGGAGACAATGTCGGCCTTCAGTGGTGAAGAGATGATGGAAATGATGGGGGAGGAAGGCGAGCTCCCCGAGGAGATGGAGGGGGAAGACGGTTTTGAAGCCGGCGGTGCGCCGGTGTTTCCCTTTCTTAACCACATTTTCGGTGGTAATGCCAAAGAGAACAAAGAAGAAACCGGTGAGAAAAAAAAGGAGAAAAAAGGTAAGTCCAAACGCAAATATTTAGATATGTATTGCACCAACCTCACCCAAAAGGCTAAAGAAGGTAAAATTGATGCTGTTGTTGGCCGTGATGAAGAACTTTATCGTACCATTCAAATTCTATCCCGCCGCTCCAAAAATAATCCTTGTTTAATTGGTGAACCTGGTGTCGGCAAAACGGCCATCGTAGAAGGATTGGCGATGAAAATCGCTTCGGGGGAAGCACCGGCGCGTCTGTTAGACCAAGAGGTTTGGCTGTTGGACTTAACCGGATTGGTGGCCGGCACACAATTCCGCGGTCAATTTGAAAGCCGTGTAAAAGGATTGGTAGAGGAGATTAAGGCCGCGGGAAATATTATCCTCTTTATTGACGAAGTGCATAATATTGTCGGTGCGGGCAACTCGGAAGGCGCTATGAATGCCGGTAACATTTTAAAACCGGCTCTTTCGCGCGGAGAAATCCACGTTATTGGCGCAACAACGCTGAAAGAATATCGTCAGTACATTGAAAAGGATGCCGCATTAGAACGCCGTTTTCAACCGGTGATGGTTGAAGAGCCTTCCTTTGAAAACACCTTGCAAATTTTAACCTGCGTTCGTCCATATTATGAAGGGTTTCACAATATCACGATTTCGGACGACATCTTAAAAAAGGCGGTTACCCTTTCTGAACGTTATATCACTGACCGCTATCTGCCCGATAAAGCCATTGATTTGATGGATGAGGCTTCGGCTTGTGCTGCGCTTCGCAACAAGGCTATTGATGAGCTATATGTGTTGAATAAGAAAATCGCCACCCTTTCAATGAATGAGGAGATGGAGTCAGCTAAGGAAGAAATCGATTTCGAGAAAGTGGCAAAAATCAAATCGGAATTGGCCATTTGTCGTTCTCAAGCTGAGGCGTTGTATGGTCCGGCCGCAGAGAGTAAGGTGACTGACGACGATTTGGCTCGCGTGATTGAACTTTGGACCGGTATTCCGGCTTCAAAGGTAAAAGAAAGTGATTTGAAGCGATTGGTGGATTTGACCGATGTGTTGAAATCAAAAATCAAAGGGCAGGATGAAGCAGTGGGCTTGATTTCATCGGCGGTTAAACGTTCGCGATTAAAAATTTCAAAAAACAGACGTCCTGCTTCCTTTATTTTCGTAGGGCCGACCGGTGTTGGGAAAACCGAACTCGCCAAAGTTCTGGCCGATACTCTTTTCCAAACGCCTGAAACTCTACTGCGGTTCGATATGTCTGAATTTATGGAAAAACACTCGGTTTCGCGACTAATCGGAGCTCCTCCCGGTTACGTTGGCTACGATGAAGCCGGCCAATTAACCGAAAAAGTGCGCCGCAAACCTTATTCGGTGATTTTATTCGATGAAATAGAAAAAGCACATCCGGACGTACTCAATGTAATGTTACAAATTTTAGACGACGGCCGCATTACCGATGCTCAAGGCCGAACCGTCAACTTTGAAAACACTTTAATTATTATGACCTCAAATGCCGGCAGCGATCGTACCGATACTATGATGGGCTTTGGAAAAACTACGACCGACGCCTCTAAGGAAAAGTGTTTAAAGGCATTGGAAGATTTTCTGCGCCCCGAATTTATTTCTCGTGTGGACGAAATTGTTGTGTTCTATGAATTGAATAAAGAAGCCCTACAAGAAATTGCCGCGTTGCAGATCGAAGAACTTTCCAACGCGCTTTTGGAAAAGGGAATATCTCTTACAGTAGAAAATGCGGTGTATGCCTATCTTGCTGAACAGTGTCAAGGCAGTAAGCGGGGTGCTCGCGATTTGCGCAATTGGATTCGCAAAGAGTTGGAGGACCCAATCATTGGTCATATGATTGCCGTGGGAGAGGACAAAATATCTGCCATTTCGGCTACGATGCAAAAGGGATCATTATATCTTTCTTACCAGGACTAACGCTATTTGAATGATGGGAAGAAAAGGGGATTTTAATTTTTTATGAGATCATTTGTATTGTTAAAAAATAAAAAATTGTATTCTTTTAAAAAAATCGAAAATTGTTATGATACAATAGATAGGTAACAGTAGAAATAGAAAAAACAACTCAAATGTGCTAAGATGAAAGTAACCACACTCAACATCGGCACAAAGGAGTTGTTTTTCCGATGAAAAGTATATCACCTAGAGCCCACTTTCGTC
>JAZNIW010000032.1:0-3543 GCA_045577695.1 Acutalibacteraceae bacterium | reverse complement strand
CCGCTTGGCCTCCGACTTGTTAAGTTTACATAATTGCTCCCACTAACTGGTCGGCGGTCAACTTGAATTTCTGCATCACGGAGCATCTGTCAACCAAGGGTTCCGGCAGACCATACACCATACCATTGACCGCAAGGTTCATCGTGCCAATGACCATAAAGCCGTCCTTGATATGGACAGTATTGCCCTTATACTGAAATTCGGTCTTGCCGTCCAAAATACCCTGGAGGAAACGCAAACTGTCAAAAGGCAAGAGGTTGATTTCGTCCATAGTAATGGGCGTGCCCTCTTCCATACACCGCCAAAGCATAGACGGCTTAAAGGTTGCCTTGCCGTCCACAAAGACGAAGTCCTCCATAAGGTCAGCCGGGAGCATAGAGTTATTACAGACTACACATTTGCCGTCGGTTTCTTTCTGCGCTTGGGTGGTCTTACCAGTACCGGCAGAGCCGTAATAAATCTTAAAGCGGTTGTTGACATTATGAGAGGGGGCAACCGCAGATACCGCCTTAAGAATGTTCTTAAATTCGGCGGACTTCATCTTCTCGAACACTTCCGGGGCGTAGGGGCTATCTACCAACTCGAAGTAGTTGTGGATATAGTCGGTGGCATCCTTGGAAGAAGATACCAAGCACCGGGCAAGGGAGTTGATAAACCGGAAATTGGGTTCAAACTCAAACTCGGTGAAGAAATCCATAAGCCGGGCAATGCCGTCCCGGAGGATTTCCTTAGGGTCGGTCACAGAGGTTTCACCGCAGGGGAAAAAGATAGGCAGTTTGCCTTTCTCTTGGAGCTCTGCCAAGACAGCCGGGCGCTTAGCGGTGCCAACCTTACGGCACTCGTCATAGAGCATTATCAACTCGGCAACCCGGGAGGGGTCAGTTTCAACGGACTTCGTGCCATTCAGCACCACCACGAAAGAGCCGTTCTGCTTAAGGGTAATATCCAACACATTATTGATATACATAGTATTTTCTCCTTTTCGTTTTTATCGAAATGCCCTTGCTAGGACATTTTTCAAATTATTGAGTAATTCATCGGTGTAATCTCTAGTATAGATTACTTTGGCTCGATTAACTGTGTCAGCAATGTATCGTTCGTTTTCCCGGTCGGAAATAATGGTACAGTTGCTAAAATCGAACGCCTTGAAGTTCTTGCGGTGTCTAGGTCCGGCATTGGAGAACGCATCTCCGTCAAACAACACAATGTTGTAATTATAGGTGTTAGGCTTTTGGAGAGAGCGGAAAATATCATAGATATCATTATCTAAGTCATTACCGCCCCGGCAGTTAATAACTCGCTCCCTAGCGGTTTTAACCACCCTTTCCCCATATCCGCAGAACACTACATCAAGAGTAAAGTTGGGGTTTTTCTTTTCCACTTGGGAGAGAGCGGAAAGAATTTGGTTGACCAACTGCTCCGACGGATAAAAACTACCGGAACAATCGATGAACAGATTGAGGTGGAGAGTGCCGTATTTGTTATTGGAATTTTGGGTAAAGGGTCGGTCAAAGATTTTCCAATCTTCCCTATTTACCGCCCGGGGGTTCAATACCCCGGAATAGCCACCGATAGCCGAACCGCCCTTATTGCGCTTATTAAAGCCGTCAATAATAGTTTGGAAATAGGAAACAAGGGACAGGTCTGTTTTACTATCGAAAAACTCTTCCATTAAGTTTCGGATGGTATCTTCATCCAAGGCTTGCTTTGCGCTTTCACCTTGTCCGGGGGTCATAGCATCGGTATTACTGGGTTCACCTCCGCCGTTATTATCCCCGGGTCGGACATCCCCGGAATAACTCTGTTCTTGTTCTTGGGGATTTTCCGGTTCATCAATCTCCCCATAGAGGTCCATAATGGCATAGTAATATTCATAGATTTTGCCACTATGTTTGGTTGCTTTGGTTAATGCTTTATAGGTATCGATGATTTCTTCGACCTTTTTCAGCAACTCCGGCTTGCCGGAACGAAACCGCACCAAATTGTAAAAAGTAGTAAACTTATCAACTGCCGGGGGGACTTTGCCAACCTCAAAGCCGTTGAACAGATATACATTGGATTTGAAATCAACATCGTGGTAATACTTTGCCAAGAGGGTTTCCATGCGTTCGTCCTCAAAGACATTCACCACATCATTCCAAGGCATCTTTGGGGTCATAAAGGCGTGGGATACTTCGTGGTAAAGGATACCACGGATAATCCGTTCCTTATAGGGACTATCGTCCGGGGTTTTGGCTAGGGCGGTACAAACTTGGGGGTACGATACCACTATGGCATCGGTATTAGGACAGTAATAACTGGTTCCGTCCTTTTCCCCAATATCAACTTTTACCCCTCGCTTGGCATACAAGCCGATAGGCAAGGTCTTGACGATTGCCTGTAATTCTCTTACACTGATTTCCATAAGCATTTCCTTTCCGTTCGGATTTGCGCTCCTTACATTATGTATTATAGCACAAGTTGAACGATTTGTCAAGAAGTTTTTTTCAACTTTTTTTAGAAGTTCCGTTCGGTGTCCCCTCTTGATTACATAGACATTGTATCACAGAATACGGGATTTGTAAAGATGGCAAAACACACAAAATTCCGGGGTAAAAAATTGCTAAAACTGGTTATTTTCCATAAATCGCTTCGTGGGGGTAGTCCACGAAGCGCTAAAAAAAGAGGGAGCATTTGCCCCCTCTTATTCCAATTTAATAGAAGTATTAAAACCAAACAACATTCGCCCAACGAAATTAATTGCCACCACGATGCCCACGCAGACCCAAAAGCCGAGAATGGGAGCACCGAGATATTCTACGGCAAGCCAGTTCCAAAGGAGCATAAATACCCCTCCTTCCAGGCAGAAGGCTCCGAAAATAAGGCCGGCAATCAGTACCACCAAAAGAATGATGGTAAGGGTAGCCAATAGGCAACCGCTATTCTTGTACAGTTCCTTTACACCACGCATTTTATTTACCTCACTTTTTATTATAGCCATTTCGGTTTATTTACGGCTTTTATTCGTTCAAAGAGTTTCTTGGCTTCGTTCTTATTGTATTCATCGTCATAATCTTCTTCAATCATTTGCGGAATGAGGTTCTCCCAATCTCCGCACCAGTAGCCGATGAACCGCCACCAAAAGCGCAAAGTATTTTCTTCCCAATCGTTTTGACAAATGCCCATCAGCCGCCAATACCAAACCAAGGAAGCAATGGGGACATAGATGATAGTGGCAAGCAATGGGATAAGTACCGCCAAGCCAACCACAAGGCCGACGATAAGCCAGGTTCCGCCCAGGAAAAGGGTAGCCAATTCAAAAATAACAAAGGCTATTGCGCCCACAAAGAGCAAAACTTTCTTCAACCATTCTTTCTGCATATTATTCATCGGTAATAATCTCCTTTTCCAATCTCTTGGAAATGCGTGCGATTTCTTTGTCGATTTTGCGCACTTCAAGATTGAGTTGTATTTTCTTGTTAAAGAGTTCGGTAAGCCGTTTATTCAAATACTGCTTTTCTTTCTCATCCATTTCCCTCACCTCTTGGTATTATTATAGCACAA
>JAZNIW010000031.1:0-10468 GCA_045577695.1 Acutalibacteraceae bacterium | reverse complement strand
GAATTTTAAGAGATTTAGAAACCGTATTTTACATATATTTTCCCATCAACAACTTAAATTACAACAAGCAGCCGCTTGAAGCGGCTGCTTGTATAAACTTTTCCATTTTAACTCTTTACCCCAACTATTGACAAAGAGCCCTTTTTTATTAGTCTTTTAAGGCTCTTTCCAGCCAGATGGATGCAATATCCATCGCATTGTACAGCCCGTGTTTCTCGCTGTTTTTAACGATGCGTTCTAAAATCGGGATGGCGGGGTCGGTTTTAAGCAGTTGCACCTGAATTTTATCCGGCAGTGTTTCTCCGTTTTCCTCTTTGGTAGATAAAATTTGCAGAACGCAGACATATTCGTCCGACATATTACCATAGTATATTGTGTTTCCGCCGCGCACCAGCGGGAATCCTTTATAGGTTAAAAACGGCTCGGCCATTTGATACCTTCCTTTCTCAAAAGCAAACTATGTTTAGTTTGCCATATAATATTTTACCAACGTCTGAAGCAAGGTATCACGGTCAATCTTGCGAATCAGATTTCTGGCATTGTTATGAGTTGTAATATAGGTAGGATCTTCCGAGAGAATATAACCCACAATTTGGTTAATTGGATTGTACCCTTTTTCTTTTAAGGCGTTATAAACCTGCAACAAAATTTCACGAATTTCTCGCTCACGGTCCGTTCCTAAAGAAAAGGTCATTGTTTTATCCATCCTACATACAACTCCTTTTGATTACTATATTTATCATATACTATCTTTTTGCAGATTGCAAGGATTTTTCACGATTTTTACGAAATTATAATAATTAATTTTGGTAAGCGGGTGGTATGGATTTCTACCACCCGCCTTTGCTATTTTCATTAGCTGCGCAATTCGGCACCCGCAGCCGCCAATTTTTTCACAACCTTATTCATCACCGCTTCAATCTGCTCATCGGTTAAGGTATCCTCCTTCGAGCGTAGCGTGAGATTAAAGGCCACACTTTTTTTGCCGGCAGGAATTTGTGCCCCTTCATAAATATCGAAAAGCGATACATTTTCTAACAATTTTCCTCCCGCTTTTGTGATGATTTCAAGCAAATCCCCAACCAACAAGGTGCGATCACACAACAGCGCCAAGTCGCGATTTACGGCCGGGAATTTGGGCAAAGGTGCATAAATGGCCAAAGGTTTTTCCACCGACAAGAGATGGTCTAAATAAATTTCAGCAATATAAACTCGTTGGTTTAAATCATAGTTGGCGGCCACATCGGGGTGCACCTCACCAAAAACGGCAACTACCGTTTCGCCCCATACGGCTTTGGCAGCGCGGCCGGGGTGGAGATATGGTTCACTTGCCACTTGGTATTTCACCTCGGCGCCGCATTCTTCCATCACCTGCTCTACCAAACCTTTTAAGGTGTAGAAATCTTCCCCCTCCCCATAAAGGCCGAGAGAAAGGGTTTTCTTTTCTTCGGGTTGCTCGGTTAGGGGAAGCGATTTGGGGATGAAACGTTTCGAAACTTCGAATAAACGCGCGGCCCCATTTTTGCGATTAAGGTTGGTGGACAATACCGTCAACATCGAAGTGGTCAACTGGGTACGCATGGTTGAATATTCTTCACCCAGCGGGTTTAAAATGGTAACCGCCTTTCTTCGATCATCTTCAGCCGGGAGATTTAAGCTATCAATCGCACGACTGCTGATGAAAGAATAGGTGGTAATTTCGTTCATACCGTTGGCCATCAAAAGAGACTTGACGCGGTTATCCAAGGCACGCTCAGGGGTAACGGTACCACGCAGAACACTACCGGTCATAGGAGTACCAATAATATGGTCGTAACCATAAATACGCATAACTTCTTCCGCAACATCGGCCATACATTCCATATCCTCACGGAAAGAGGGAATGTGACAGGTTAAGGTGCCGTCGATTAAGGTAGTGGGAATGTGCAAACGATTTAAAATGTCGCACATAATATCACCCGCAATGGTAAGACCAAGCAAGCCATTGATTTGTTCGACCGTAACGGTCAGAGTGCGTTCTTCGGGCAGCCCGTTATGCAGGTCCAAACTACCGTCGACAATTTCGCCCGCCCCCAACATATCAATCAGTTGAAGGGCTCGGTCGGAGGCGTACTTGGTTCCAATGATATCGATACCGCGCTCAAAACGGGCACTGGATTCGGTGCGAATACCGAGGGTACGAGACGTACGGCGGACACTATCACGGCGGAATTTGGCCGATTCCAAGAACAGGGTGGTAGTATCTTCCTTAATTTCACTGTTGAGTCCGCCCATAATACCGGCCAGACAAGAGGGATTTTCTTGATCCGCAATGACCAACATTTCGGCCGATAAGATATGCTCTTTTTCGTCCAAAGTGGTCATCTGTTCGCCCTCTTTTGCGTTGCGAACAATAATTTCACCACCCTTAATATCGCGGTAATCAAAAGCGTGAAGTGGTTGACCGGTCTCCAACATTACAAAGTTGGTAATATCAACAATGTTGTTGATAGAGCGCATACCCGCAGCTTTTAAGGTGCGCCTCATCCAGTCGGGAGACGGTGCAATGTTTAGATTGCGTACAAACCGGCCAATATAGCGGGGACAAAGGTCAAAGTTTTCCACCGTTACCCTCATATGGTCGCAAATATCACCACCTACGGTGCGGTAGGTTGGCTCGGGCAGACGGAATTCGGTACCGAGCACTACACCAATTTCGCGGGCAATACCCAAAAGGCTTTGACAGTCCGGTCGGTTGGCGGTGATTTTAAAATCAATAATCCAATCATCTAGCCCCAAAATTTCACGCATATCGGTGCCGGGGGTCGGCTCGCCTTGCAGAATCAAAATGCCGTTAACCGAAGCACCGACATAATCCTCCTCGGTGAGTTTCAACTCTTCCCCGCTGCAAAGCATACCGTTAGACGGCACACCGCGCAGTTTTCCTTTTTTAATATGCATGCCGTTGGGTAGGTCTGAATCGTGTAAGGCGACCGGAACATAGGCCCCTTCAAAGACGTTATCGGCACCGGTAACAATCTGTAATGGCTCAGCTTCGCCGACGTCGAGTTGACAGATGACCAGATGGTCGGAATCTGCGTGCGGTTTAATTTCCAAAATCTTACCAACAACAACATTGCGCATACTCTCGGCCGTGTTGACTATTTCTTCAACCTCGAAACCGGCCATAACCATGCGATCACAAAGGGTCATCGGATCGACGTTGATATCAACATAACTTTTTAGTTGTTCTAAAGAAACTTTCATTGGTTTACTTCCCCCCTATTGATTAAAACTGCTCCAGAAAACGGAGGTCGTTTTCAAAGAGAAGACGAATATCGCTGATTTTATGACGGGTGGTGGTCAAACGATCCAGCCCAATACCAAAGGCAAATCCGGAATATTCATTCGGGTCGATGCCACAACCTGCCAACACCTTTGGATGCACCATACCGGCACCCAAGATTTCAATCCAACCTGAGCCTTTACAGACGCGACAGCCTTTGCCACCGCATTCCGAACAGGAAACATCCACTTCTACACTCGGCTCGGTAAAGGGAAAGAAAGAGGGACGGAATTTCACCTTCGTGTCACTGCCGTAAATCTCTTTAGCCATCGTTTCCAAGGTTCCCTTTAAATCGCACATTGTAATGCCCTTATCGATGACCAGACCTTCGACCTGATGAAAGACCGGCGAATGGGTCGCATCAACATCGTCTGATCGGTAAACACGGCCCGGGCAGATGATGCGAATAGGCGGTTTGCGTTTTTCCATAGTGCGAATTTGCGCCGCTGAAGTTTGGGTACGAAGCAGAAGATTCTCTGTTAAATAGAAGGTATCCTGCATATCGCGGGCGGGATGATCTTTGGGAACATTCAGCGCCTCAAAATTGTAATAGTCGGTTTCAACCTCGGGTCCATCGACCACATCGAAGCCCATCGAGCGGAAAATATCAATCAAATTATCCAACACGGCGTTAATGGGGTGCAGCGAGCCGACCGCCGCTTTTTTACCGGGAATGGTGATATCCAAAGTTTCTTGTTGTAAACGTAGTGCTTGGGCTTTTTTCTTGCTTTCGGCAAGGGCGGTGGCAATGGCCGTTTCAATATCGGTGCGCACTTCATTGGCTAGTTGACCCATTTTCGGTCGTTCTTCCGGCGAAAGGCTGCCCATCTGTTTCAAAATGGCAGTGATTTCACCTTTTTTTCCCAAATAGCGAATACGCAATTCTTCAACCGCTGCCGTATCTTCGGCCGCAGTGATAGCCATTTTAGCCGCCACACGAATATCTTCTAATTTTTGTTTCATACCAATTTCATCCTTTCGGAAACAATAAGTTTGGGTTATAAAAATCGCCATAAAAAAACACCCCGTCCCACAAGGGACGAAGCGTAAACTCCGCGGTACCACCCAGATTTCTGCCCTAAGGCAGACCCTTTAAAGCGACGTTTTTAAATATATAAACAATCATCGCTCGGTCGGATAACGGTGACCTGCCGTTGCCACTTAGTAGGAAAATTCCGTTCGGCCGCAATGCTCAAAAGGGAACTTCAACGGAGGCCGTATGGAAAAGCCCTTACAGCCAAGGGGCTTTCTCTCTGACCGACGGGCAACCGTCTACTTTTCTTTATCACAGCATTTGTGCGATTTTTAATATTTCATTCAGTATAGCACAAAAAAATCAGAAAAGCAAGTGTTTTCTTGAAACAAAAAAACAAAAAAATCGGCGCAAGCGGTTGAAAAAAGCCCAAATTTGTACTATAATAGGTTGTATTATGAATACGGAGGTTTTTCCTTTTATGAAAAAGCGACTTTTATCCTTTTTATCTTTCACCTTGGTGCTTTTACTCACTCTTGGCCTTGCCGGCTGCGGCAAAACCAAGGAAGAAAATGTGATCAGTGCCTTGATTTCCACTTCTTCGAAAAAGCCGGAAGTGATTTATTACAATCCCCTAACCGGCCTAAAAATGGATAAAGCCGCCGTTCTTCAACGCCCCGTTGCGGTGATGATTAACAATATCCACACCGCCCAAGAAGTCCAAACCGGCCTCAACGATGCCGATATTGTATACGAACTTTACGCCGAAGGCGGCATCACACGTCTGTTGGCCGTGTTTAAAGACATTTCCAAGGTAGGAAACATCGGAAGCGTTCGTTCCGGCCGCTATTCTCATATTGATTTGGCCTACGGACACGATGCCATTTACGTGCACGGCGGCATCAACAAATCCCACGCCGTCCCCCATATCAAAGAGCTACACGTCGATAACTTTGATATTAACAGTTATCCCGCCGCCACCTATGGTTTCCGTGTAAAAAACGGAAAGGCCAGTGAACACACCCTTTATTCCAGTGGCACCAAATTGAATGAGGGCTTTTCAAAACTGAAATACCGCCGTGACCTAAAAAAAGCAGAATCCAACTGGCAAGCATTCGTTCCGGCCGACCAAGCCGTCACCCCGAAGGAAGGAAGCTGTATCGATGTTTCGGTCACTATGTCTTCCTCTTACATTACGAGATTTAAATACGATAAAGCCACCGGTCGCTACACCCGCTATAGCGGTTCTACCCTCCGCAAGGATTACCGAACCGGCAAACCCATTACCTTTAAAAACATATTGGTATTAAAAACCAGCACGACCCATACCGGCAATAAAAGCGGCATTGTGCTTACCAATTTAAAAGGAGGCACCGGTTACTACCTTTCCAACGGTGGATATCAAACCGTAAAATGGAGCAAAGGTGCAGCCTCCAATGCATTGAAAATCACCCTCCCGGACGGCACAGAATGCCCCTACAACGTGGGCAACACGTGGGTCTGCTTGGTTGACCAAAAGAACGCCGTTACCCTAACGCCTGAAAATATTCCCTCCTCTTCGATGGCATCCAGCGTTTCGGCAAAATAGATCCATTTCAATACCACAAAGGAGATTTTGAAAGAACAAATATGAAATATCTTGTGCTTTTATTAGACGGTATGGCGGATTACCCCGTACCGGAATTGGACGGTGCCACCCCGATGGAACTGGCCAAAAAACCAAATATTGACAATTTGGCCAAACGCGGTATGGTTGGACTTTGCCAAACCGTGGCCGAAGGTATGAAACCGGGTAGTGACGTTGCCAACCTTTCGGTTTTGGGGTATGACCCCGCCGTATGCTATACCGGCCGTTCTCCCTTAGAGGCAGCAAGCATCGGGATTGATTTAAAACCCACCGATGTAGCTATGCGGTGCAATTTGGTCACCCTTTCCAACGAGGAAGACTACGCCGATAAAACGATGGTGGACTACTGCGCCGACGATATTTCGACCGAAGAAGCCGCTGAACTCGTTTCCTTTTTAGAAGAAAAACTAGGCAACGAAACGTATCATTTCTATGCCGGTGTCAGCTATCGCCATTGCTTGGTCATAGCAAATGGCACCACCGAACTCGGCAAGATGACCCCGCCGCACGATATCAGCGGTCGGGTGGTGCGCGACTATTTGAGTACCGGTGAAAACGCCGCACCCCTACTGGACTTAATGCGCCGTAGTTACGATTTGCTGAAAGACCATCCCGTCAACCTTGCCCGTATAAAACGGAATAAACGCCCCGCCAATTCGATTTGGCTTTGGGGCGAAGGGTGCAAACCTTCCCTACAAGATTTCAAAGAGAAAAACGGCATTACCGGCGGCATCGTTTCGGCCGTAGATTTATTACGCGGCATTGGAAAATGCGCCCATATGAAGGTACCGCTGGTGGAAGGGGTAACCGGCTATTTGGATACTGACTTTACCGCGAAACAACAAGCCGCTGTGCGATTATTTGAAGAAGGGGTGGATTTGGTTTATATCCATATGGAAGCCCCCGACGAATGCGGACATCGCGGTGAAGTGCAAAATAAAATTCGCTCCATTGAGATCATTGACCAAAAGGTAGTCGGCCCGATGATAGAATATTTAAAGGGTACTCCCCACCGCATTTTGGTGATGCCCGACCATCCCACACCGCTTACCCTAAAAACCCACGTATCCGATGCCGTGCCCTTTGTTTTATTTGACAGTGAAAACCCGCAAAATGGACCCAATACTGTCAATGAAAAAACGGCTGCAGCCACTGGTTTCACCGTATCCTTCGGCCCTTCGATTATGGACCGTTTAATTGGAAAAATCTAACTTTTTTATTGCGATTTTTTCGGGGAACAATACTCTCACAAACCACAAGGGAGGGAAACATTGTGAACCGAACCACCAATCAATTTTTAAAAGGGATGGGTGCAGGCGTTATTGCCGGTGCCGCTGCCGTAGCGGCCGGAAAAATGATGATGCAAAACAAACGCACCAAACACGCCTTAACCAAAGGAACCTCCAAGGCGTTTCGCGCAGTAGGCGATTTTGTCGAGGGCGTTCAAACCTTAATGAAATAAAAAATACGCCGATGGAAGAAATCCATCGGCGTATTTTTTATGAAAATCGAATGGTTTTATCGGCAGTTATGGAGAGCCCCTCACTTAAAAAGATTTGATTATTTTCATCGATGAAAACGGCCTCGATATCCGGAATGCTGTTGATATAATTTAAGCCTTTTTCTTTGCCATACAAAAAACACAGGGTGGAAAGCGCATCGGCATCAACCGAATGCGGCGCCAACACCGTAACCGAGGTGAGTGAGTTTTCAACCGGATAGCCCGTTTTTGTGCTAAGTAAATGATGATAGTTTCTTCCGTTTTGCACAAAACAACGTTGATAGGTGCCGGAGGTGACCACCGAACCGTTCGAAACCAAAACAGTAGCGATGGTTTCTTTTTCGAAAGGTTTTTGAATCCCCACCGAAAAACTGCGAGAACCGTGCTTACCCAACACCGCCACATTGCCACCCAAATTCACAATCGCCGAAGTGACACCGTTTTCAAGGAGGAAATCGATAACTTTATCGGCCATATATCCCTTGGCAATCGCCCCGAGTTCCACACGACAACCGCCAAGATCTACCCCACCAGAGCGAAACCTAACATTGGAATAATCAACCCGTTGCAAAGCGCTTTTTATATCTGCCGCGTCGGGCACCACACCTTCTTTAAAATCCCATAAAGAGGTAACCGGTTCGATGGTAATATCCAGCACGCCCTTACTTTGTCGGCTGTAGGAAAGGCCTTTTCCCAAAACGGCAAGTAAATCATCATCTATATACTCCCCTCCACCCGCCGCATTGAGCTTAGAAAGGGCAGACTCAGGTGAATGGGCATCTAATTTGGCCGAAAGGGAATGGACGCGCTCGACCGCCTTGTCTAAGATTTCTTCATTCCCATCGTAAAGGGTAATTTGACAAACCGTATCTGCGGTAAAAAAAGTGCGACTAAGCGTTTTTTTACATCCCGAAAGTGGAAATATAAATAAACATATGCCTAAAAGAACGGCGCAGAAAATAGTTACAATTTTTATTTGTTTTCGATTATTCATCCAATTTCAATACGGCCATAAACGCCTCTTGCGGTACCTCAACCGAACCAAGCTGACGCATCCGTTTTTTGCCTTCCTTTTGTTTTTCTAACAGTTTCTTTTTGCGGGTAATATCGCCACCGTAACACTTGGCTAAAACATCTTTGCGCATGGCTTTTACTGTTTCGCGCGCAATAATCTTCCCGCCGACAGCTACCTGAATCGGCACTTCGAACAACTGACGCGGGATGTATTGTTTCAATTTTTCAGCAATGCGGCGTGCGCGTGCATAGGCATTATCAGCATGGACGATAAAGGAAAGGGCATCCACCACTTCACCGGCTAACATTACATCCAACTTCACCAGTTTAGAAGGTTGATAATCTTTCATTTCATAATCGTAACTGGCATAACCGCGGGTGCGGGATTTTAAGGCATCGAAGAAATCGTAAACAATTTCTCCCACCGGCATCACATAATGCAAATCAACGCGGTCGCCCATATATTGCGTGTCTCGATATTCACCGCGTCTCTCTTGACAGAGGCCCATAATCTCACCAATATAATCGCGTGGTGAAAAAATATGCACATCGGCCATTGGCTCCATCGCATTGGCAATGGTGGCGGGGTCGGGGTAGTTGGTAGGATTGTCCACCTCAACCACTGCGCCATTGGTCAGTTCAAAGCGATAAACGACGCTGGGAGCCGTGGTAACCAAATCGAGATTATATTCACGCTCAAGTCGTTCTTCGATGATTTCCATATGAAGAAGCCCCAAAAATCCGCAACGAAACCCAAAGCCCAAGGCTTGGGATGTTTCGGGCTCATATAACAACGAGGCATCGTTGAGTTGCAGTTTCTCCAATGCTTCACGCAGATCGGTGTAATGAGCACCATCGGCCGGATAAATACCGCAAAAAACCACCGGATTGACCTTCCGATACCCATCCAGCGGCTCCGCGGCCGGTTGTTCGGCCAAGGTAATCGTATCCCCCACTCGGGCGTCACCCACCGTTTTAATCGAAGCGGCCAAGTAACCCACTTCGCCAGATTTAAGCACTTCGCACGGCACCATACTGGTTGCCATTTTACGGCCGACCTCCACCGTTAAAAATTCGGCGCCGGTGGCCATCATACGAATAGTTTGTTGGGGGCGAATTTCGCCGGATACCACACGAAAATAAACAATAACCCCTTTGTATGGGTCGTAGTATGAATCAAAAATTAGGGCTTTCAGCGGAGCAGTAGAATCGCCGGTTGGGGCCGGAATATCGGTAATCAACCGCTCTAAAATCTCTTTTACATTTTGGCCGGTTTTGGCCGAAACCAACGGGGCCTCGTCGGCCGGGATCCCAATGATATCCTCAATTTCGGCGCGCACTCGCTCCGGTTCGGCACTCGGCAAATCGATTTTGTTGATAACCGGCAACAATTCCAAATTGTGGTCCACCGCCAGATAGGTGTTAGCCAAAGTTTGTGCCTCAATGCCTTGAGAAGCATCCACCACTAAAACTGCCCCCTCGCAGGCGGCTAAGGAACGGGAAACCTCGTAATTAAAGTCAACATGGCCGGGTGTATCAATTAGGTTAAACTCATAGGTTTCCTTATTTTCGGCCGTATAATAGAGCGTCACTGCGTGGGCCTTAATGGTAATGCCGCGCTCGCGTTCCAACTCCATACTATCCAGCAATTGGTCTTCCATTTTGCGTTGTTCCACCGATTCAGTCAATTCCAAAAGGCGGTCAGCCAAAGTGGATTTCCCGTGGTCAATGTGAGCAATGATGCAAAAATTTCGAATATGGTCTTGCGGTATTGACAAATTACATTCTCCTAACACTGCAAAAAATTAAATTTTTTTTATTATACTATATTTGAAAGATTTTTTCTATAATTTTAAACCAATTTTTTTATTTTCTCTTTTTCCTTCTTCTCTCGCTTTTCACCATCCTACAAAACAAAAAAAGAAAACCAAATGTAGATAAATCAATGATTGGTAACACTTTTCTCAAAAAAATAAGATGAAGTTTAATTTGAAGCGAATTTGTTATGTTGCGAGGAGCCGTAGGCGA
>JAZNIW010000030.1:0-48404 GCA_045577695.1 Acutalibacteraceae bacterium | reverse complement strand
ATGAAAAAGGTATAGAAATAAAGACTGCAATTATCGTTTGTAAAGCATTTCACGCACGTAGATGCCTGATGCTTTATCAGATGGCTTTTCCCGATACAAAGTTTTATGTTTGTCCTGTTGTATGTATGGGAATAACAAAAGATAATTGGCATAAAACCGAACAAGGTATTGATCGTGTTCTCGGCGAGCTTGCTCGTTGCGGTAATCAGTTTATCGGGGATATTAAGGAGTATTTGTTATGAACCGACTTTTGATTGTTGATGGAAGCAACCTACTATTTCAAATGTTCTTTGGTATGCCTGCGAGAATAGTAAATGAACAAGGCAAGGCTATACAAGGTACACTTGGTTTTGTCGGTGCGTTGCTGAAAATTATACGAAGAACCGAGCCAACGCACATTGTCGTATTATTTGATGGCGAACACGAAAACGAACGTTCAACTCTCGACTCTGATTATAAAGCAAACAGAGTGGATTATAGCGAAACACCGGAAGAAGAAACACCATTTTCACAGTTGCTTGATGTATATGCAGCACTCGACTATCTCGGTATAAAGCACACCGAAACAATCACTTGTGAAACCGATGATTTGATTGCAGGATATGCTTTTACTTATGGGCAAGAAAATGAAATTGTCATTTCATCATTTGATAGCGACTTCTTTCAGCTCATAACAGATAAAGTGTCGGTACTTAGGTATCGTGGTGATAAAACCTCCATATGTACACCTGAATACATAAAAGACAAATTTAGCATTACACCGTTTCAATATGCTGATTTCAAATCACTGACGGGTGATGCTTCAGATAATATTAAAGGAGCAGACAAAGTCGGCCCGAAAACGGCTGCTTTGTTGCTTAATGAGTTTGGCTCTCTTGAAAACATAATTTCAAATGCAGATGGGATAAAGAAACCATCAATTAAACAATCTATAATCAGGAATGCCGAGAAGTTAAGAACGAATTATAAGATTATCAAGCTCGATAATTCGGCGCAGTTACCGTTTGCTATGAGCGAGCTTGTATATAAATTTAACGGAATAACCACAAATGAGGTTTTGAAAGGAGTGGGCTTGAAATGAAACTCATTCTTTCGTCTTGCGACTTTCGTAACGACAATGCAAAGAAAACAATAATTGATAATCTAAGTAAACCCATAGATCAATGTAAACTGTTATTTATCCCTAATGAAAAAGCAACGTATGAAGCTATACACAGTGAAAAGTATTTTTTAAGGATGCAAGAGTTTGGTTTTACAAGAGATAATATCGCAGTTTTCGATTATTATGATGCACAACAGTTTATTAACCTCGATTTAGATATTATTTATATAAGCGGCGGAAATACATTTGCAACACTAAAGCGGATAAAAGACTGTGGCTTTGATAAAGAAATCATACGCTATGTGAAATCAGGCGTTCTCTATATAGGTGGAAGTGCGGGAGCGCATATTGCCACACAGAGCATTGAGCATATTGCGGCATTTGATTCTATTCCTGATGGTATGAATGAATTTAAGGGGTTGGGATTGTTTGATGGTATTCTTATCTGCCATTATACAGCTGAACGAAAAAGATTGCTCGATGATCTTATTTCCAACAGCAAATATAAAGTGTATGCTTTGAGTGATGATGATTCATTGGTCGTAAATTCGATAACTGATGATGTTATTCAACATTATGATTTGCTTGTAAAGGAAAACAACGATCCCGTACACGATCCGAAGCCTTTACGGGATTATATGGATAAATGGGACGGACAAGTCTTTATTGACAAAATGAAACTTGATAAAGATAAATCTGTTCTTGAAATCGGTGTAGGAACAGGTCGTCTTGCGGTTCGTGTAGCTCCCTTATGTGGTCAATTCTACGGCATTGATATTTCCACTAAAACCATAGACCGAGCAAAAGAAAACCTCTCTGAGCAGACCAACGTGAAGTTACTTTGCGGAGATTTTCAAACACTCGATATTTCTCAATCTTTCGATGTTATTTATTCCTCCTTAACCTTTATGCACATTGAGGAAAAGCAGACCGCCATAAATAAAGTAGCTGCTTTGCTAAAAGACAATGGGAAATTCGTTTTGTCAATCGATAAAAACCGAGACGGATTCATTGACACCGGAACGAGAAAAATCACAGTATTTCCGGATACGCCTGCGGAAATAAAATCATATATCTCAAATTCAGGCTTATTACTAATCGAACACTATGAAACTGAATTTGCACACATCTTTGTAGCCAAGAAAGAGTGTAAATGTTATTGCGGTCACGATTGCTCAAGGTGTGTTACATATATTGCAACCCAAACCGATGATGATTCTTTGCGAGAACAGTCACAGAGCTTTTATAAAGAGCAATTTAGAATAGATATTCCTTTAGAGAAATTTAACTGTTGTGGCGGCAGAACTGATAATGTATTTGAACTCTGTCAGGACTGTCCTTTTAGAAAATGTTGTATTGAGCGAAACATCAGCTCTTGCAATCTGTGTCCCGAATATCCTTGCGCTATGCTCAAGGACTATCAAATAAAATATGTAAATAAATGCAACCAAATTCAGGAGGGCTAATTATGGCTGAAATTATTAAGGTATTTAGAGAAAATATCCCCACAATGAGATTTATCGGAAAGAAGTACGACAATTTTGGACATTGGGGTGAATGGTGGCAAAACGGTTGGTTTGATCTTCTTGAGCAGACTATGGGCGGTACAGACAAAATCCTTGCCATTTGGGAAAATGGCGGCGGTTATATCGGTGTTGAAAGACGAGCCGAAGGAGAACCTTTTGAATATTACATAGGTATGCTCACTCCTGAAAACACGCCCGTTCCTGACGGATTTGTCAGCATTGATTTCAAAAATTTGAGCTTGGGAACTTGTTGGATCTACGGCAAAGAGAATGAAGTTCACGATACAAGTGCTTGCAAACAAAAACTTGCAGAGAACGGTATGGAAATATGGCAAGATGAAAACGGTGCAGTTTGGTCATTTGAGAATTGTTTGTGTCCTCGTTACACCACCCCCGATGAAAATGGGAATGTAATTCTTGATTACTGCTATTTTGTAACCAAGTAAGGAGAAACGGTATAATGAGTATTATTAAAGGTAAATGTGGAACAAACTGCAATACTTGTCAGTTCAAAGAAAAATTCAACTGTGGTGGTTGCAATAAACAAAACGGTAAGATATTTTGGGGAGAATGCGATATTTATAAATGTGCAACTGCAAAAGGTTATAAACATTGCGGTGAATGTAAGGAACTCCCTTGTAAAGATTTGACCGAGTTTATAGAAAACGGTCATAATCCTGATCGGTTATCTAATCTAAATGAATGGAGAAACGAGATAATTGATACTCGTTGCGGACTCCATTGTATTAGTTGTGAATATAAGGAAACCTGCGGATGTGGTGGCTGCATAGAAACAAACGGACACCCGTTTCACGGCGAATGTCCGGTAGCAGTTTGTTGTCAAAATAAAGGGTTCGTTCATTGCGGAGAATGTCCTGATATTCCTTGCGAACTGCTTACTCAATATTCTTGTGATCCTGAACACGGTGATACTCCTCAAGGAGCAAGAATTGAACAATGCAAAAAATGGAAAGTGAGCAATACATAATGAACATACATTTTCACGGATTAAATTTTTACTCAAAACAACCTCAGATTATTTTTGATTTCTATAAAGCATTAGGGTTTAGGGTAGTGCAAGAAAAAGAGTCTGACGATTATTATGGTGCAGCTCTTGCACTCACAGATGAGAAAGAACCCGTTATGTGGATATGGTCTATCCCCGAAGGAAAAGAACAACCTTGTTGTAATAATTTATACTTCACTACTGATGGAAAAGTAAATGAGATATATGAAAATATCAAGGCTGCAGGAATTGATTGCCCTGAGCCAATAAAAACCTTTTGGGGCGGCACGGAATTGACTGTTACCGATCCTGATGGAAACACTATTTTATTCTTATAAAGGAGGAATGATCGAATGAATAATAAGAAAATCATTTCTCTCCGTATGGAACGTCAATACTTCATAAACAAAGCGGATGAAACTGAGTATATCGAATTATATAGAGATACTCAGCCTGGACAAAATGTTTATTGGAATGGTTTTGGTCAACCGCCTACGCTTACATTTCGTGCAGGCTTCAATGATATTGAGTTTAATCGTGACAGACAAAAAGATCGCAAACTGATAAAAGGTCGTTTCGCAGGCGGAAATTTGGGTTGGATTATGCCTGAAGATCTTGAACTGTTTGTAGCTCTTTATCGCAAGCCGCTGACAAAACCTACTGAACTGCAACTCAAATTACTTGAACTAATTGAAAATGCGGGACCTTTTAACATTCAGCAAATAAAAGAAGAAACAGGACTGCTCGTAAAAGAGATTACCCCCATCCTTCATCGACTGCAGGAAGCCTTTTTGATTTATGAAGATCAGTATGACGGCGAATGGGACAGAGGTTGGTATAAGTTTAGAGAGGTTTTTCCTGATGTAAATACAGAAAAATATACCCGACTTGAAGCTCTTAAAATAGTTCTTCAAAGATTTGCATATCGCCTTGTATGGTTCGATACTGCAATGGCAAAGTCTTTCTATAAGATACCCGAAAAAGAGATAAAACTTGCTGTAGCGGAGCTTGAAAAGGTTGGTATTCTTGTGTCGGTTGATTGTGGCTACATACTTCAAAGTGATATGGAAGTATTAAATGAGTATGAGCCTAAGCCTATGAACTTTGTTTACGCAATACATAGGAACGATTTTCTCTATAAAGCAAATGAACAAATGCTAAAAGAGTGGATAAAACCACTTGTAGAAAACCTTGAGTACGATCACGAGCCTTTGCAGTATCTTCTAATTGACGGAGAATTTCACGGTGCATCGGTCGGTCACTTCCGTAACGGCCCGTATGACCTCAATGATATTGTTTGCGACTTGACTGATTCCGAAGAACGTAAAGAAGAAATAATCGAAGCAATTAAAGCGGTCAACTTTGGCAAGATGCCACAAAGGTTTATGGGAAAAGAATTGCAATAAAGTATGTCTTATCAGATGTTTGTCCATATATATCAAGAATAAGTAATGGTATGGTGTTATCATAGATTAAGGGTGCAAGATGAATGATATAAAAACGGTAGTTACGGCTCAGGAGTATATCAAAGCACATCACACAGATATGGGATTTAGTGTTGAGAATGTTTGTAGTGCAGTTGGATATTCCCGACGTCAACTTGACAGATTATTTCAAAAGCATATGAAGATTACGCTCTGCGAATACATAAATGCTGTTGTATTGAGTGAGAGTGCAAAAAAACTTCTCGACACCGAGAACTCTGTTATTGATGTTGCCCTCGACAGCCACTATCAATCTCACGAGGGTTACACAAGATCGTTTGTGAAGCGTTTTTCTGTTACGCCAAAAGAGTACCGAAAGAGTAGAATCGCTATTCCGGTATTCACACAGCACCCGGCTAATCATTATCATATTTTGAAAGAGGGACAAATAATGGACACTACAACAATTTGCACGGTTACACCCGTCAACAGACCAAAGAGAAAATTAATTTATCTTACATCAAAGTCGGCAACCGACTACCTTTCTTATTGCGAGGAAGTTGGTTGTGATTGGGAAGGCTTACTCAATAGCATACACGAAAAATTTGATACTGCAGCATTGATTGATTTGCCTGATTTTCTGCAAAAGAAAGGTATCAGCAAAATAGCCGCAGGAGTTGAAGTGCCTATCGACTACAAAAAAACTCTGCCTAATGGATATGAGGTGGCAGAGCTGCCTGAATGTGTAATGCTTTACTTTCAAAGTGAACCTTATGATAATCCCGATGATTTTGGCAAGTACATCGGGCAAGTGTTTAAGGCGATTGAAAACTACAACCTTGAACGCTACGGCTATAAATACGCAACAAGTATTGCTCCAACACTCAATCTCGGTGCAGAGCCTGAAATCGGAGCAAGAATTGCTATTCCTGTTGAGAGCATAAAAAACCCTTGCAGTGCTGAACACTCAGAATCAGGAAAATAAATTATTTTCGCTCTATAATGTAATCACACAGAAAGGAGGGATACGATGGATTGGATTACCGGAATACAAAATGCTATCAACTATATTGAAGAACACCTAACAGAAGAAATTGATTATGAGATAGTTGCTAAAGAAGCGGCTTGTTCAAGTTTCTATCTTCAAAGGATATTCAGTATTTTGTGCGGAATGACTCTTGGAGATTATATACGCAACAGACGGCTCACACTTGCCGGCAATGAGCTGAGTGCAGCAGATGACAAAGTGATTGATATTGCTTTGAAATACGGTTATGAAAGTCCTGAGAGCTTCACAAGAGCTTTTTCAAGATTTCACGGAGTTACACCTTCTGAAGCAAAGAAAGATGGCTCTAAGCTAAAATCCTTTTCCCGACTTTCCGTGAAAATCACATTAAGCGGAGGTAATATAATGGATTACAAGATTATTGAAAAGGAAGCCTTTGATATTATTGAAAAGGTGGAAGCACATACCGTTGATAACTCGGAAAATGCAAAAACTATTCCTGATTTTTGGACGAGATCACATAATGACGGTACAGTTAAGAAATTATTAGATACTACAACCGACAGAACCTACATCTTCGGTGTGTGTTACGGAAACCTACCGGAGAACGCAAAAACATTTGATTATTCTATTGCTGCCAAATGCAATGAGAATACAGTAGTACCGGAAGGTTTTAGAAAGAACACCATTCCTGCAAGAACTTGGGCAGTATTTGAGTGTAAAGGTGCAATGCCTAATGCTATGCAAGATATGTGGCACAAAATTGTTTCAGAGTTCTTTCCTACATCGGGTTATCAGCCTACCTATGAAATGGATATAGAAGCTTATACCGAAGGAAATATGGGTAGCTCCGATTATCGTAGTGAGATTTGGGTTCCCATTATTAAAAAGTAAGGTTCTGCCGCCTGCAAAAAAAGCGGGCGGCATTTCTAAAAAATTATGAAACCACCTAACCAACCTCAGATTGTACCGACTATATAGGCGTAACAATCATGATTGAAACGAAAAGGTGCAAGATGAAAACAAACGAAACGCTAAAATTACTTGATGACAAAGACTTCCTTGATAAGATATATCATTTTTCTTACCATAGGTGCAATACATCTTTTGAAGCTGAGGATCTATGTTCAGATATAGTTCTTGCAGTAATATCAGCCATACATAAACAAGAATGTATTGAGAATTTTTACGCCTTTGTATGGACTATTGCTCGCAGAGTTTATGCTGATTATTGTGAGAAAAGAAATGCGGAACGCCAAGTGTTCAGCATTGAAAACAGCGACTTGATGTTAGCATCTAAAGAAAATGAAATAGAAGAATTTGTTGAGGAAGCAGCCGAGCAAGAACAAATAAGTAGGATTTTCAAGGAAATTGCTTTTTTGTCAAAGGCATACCGAGAAGTAATGGTAATGTTCTACATTGATGAGTTGAAGGTGAAAGAGATTGCTACAAGACTTAACATCAATGAAACCACCGTAAAGCAACGTTTGTTTTCTGCACGAAATTCAGTTAGAAAAGAGGTTGAAACTATGAGCGAAAGAACGTATGTATTAAAGCCTATCAAATTGGCTATTTCAGGAACAGGAAATCCTTGCGGCAACGATCCTCGTTCTAAAACCGAAAGGATGTTTTCTCAAAACTTAATATATTTGTGCAAAGACAAACCAAAGTCAGCAAAAGAACTGTCTGAAGAACTTTGCGTGCCTATGCCTTATATTGAAGAAGAATTGGAAATTCAATGTCACGGCGAAAACGGGAAATATGGTATGCTCCGCAAACTTGAGAACGGCAAGTATGCAGTAAATATTCATTTGGTGGATTATGATGAGTACGATCAAGCCAATAAAATTTACGAAAAGCATTTACCCGAATTTTGCGAAGTTATCAAAAACACGCTGAAACAGAATGAAGAAAAAATACTTTCATTCCCTTATTTAAGCGAACAGAAAGATTTACGTTTTATTATGTGGTCTTTGATCTCAAGAACAGTTTGGGATTTTGAAGAAAGAATCAATAAAGTTCTTGCAGAAAAATACTTTTCTGATATTGCTCCGGTTAATAGGACTTTTTCTTGCGTTGCAGTTGCATATACAGATGAACAATATCCTGAGTTTGATTTCTATGGTAGCGATGGAATAGATGCAACTTCAATCGGCGGGTATAAGTCGGTATTCGCATCTAATATCTACGGCAAGCGAATTGACAAACACTTCCATTGTGGACACAACCTATCTCACGATCCCAAGCTCTTAATGGTACTTAGAGCCATTGGAGGAATTGCTATTAATGAACTGACCGAAAGTGAAAAAGAAATAGCAGCTAAAGCTCTTGAATGTGGGTATCTTCGCAAGAATGGAAATGTCATTGAACCCAAAATCATTGTGATTGACAGAAAGGACGATATGGACTTCTATAATCTCTCCTTTGATTTCAATAATGATATGGGAACGGTTATTGAACAAATTGCCGCTGAGCTTTCTGTGTTTATGAAAACACACATTCCCGAACACCTTATGAACGAGTATCAAATTTATACAGGACTTATTGCGGGAGTCAGAATATTGGCAAAAGCAATCGAGGAATGTATTAACGAAGGTCTGCTTGTAGAACCTGAAAACAAGATTGGAGCAGAAGGCGTACTGATGATTGTGGAAAGATAAAACGATGCCGCCTGCAATAAAGCGGGCGGCATTAAACTTTTTCAAATAATTTAACACCAAACTTTAACCAACTGCTACTTCGTTCCACTATATAAGTGAAATCACCGGTGATTAAGCAAAAAGGAGGTGTAAAGTTGGATAAACACGAACTTGATACTAAAATTGCAGATATTGCAAAATCGCTATTATCATATTGTATGGCTCGAACTTCTAATCACTTTGAAGCAGAGGATTTGGCACAAGATATTATATTAGAAATTTACAAGTCTGCTGATAATATTCGTAATGCAGATGCGTTTTATGGCTTTATGTGGGCGGTTGCGGGTAATGTATATAAGCAATGGTGCAAAAACAAAGCAAGAAATAAAGCGTGCGAACTAACAGATAATTTATATGACGAAGTTGGATTTTTGGAAGATGAAAGTTCTGAATTGTATCTGTTACGCCGAGAATTGACTTTACTTACTGAAAAGTATCGTAGAGCCGTCATACTGTATTATATAGAAAACAAATCTTGTTCAGAAATATCCACCCACCTCTCAATCAGCGAAAGTATGGTTAAATATCTACTTTTCAAATCAAGACAAATTCTGAAAGAAGGTATGAGTATGGAACGAAATTACGGTCAACAGAGTTATAATCCGAAAGGTCTTTCCCTTTTGTTTTGGGGTAATGGTGCAAACCGTTACTATCATCTATGCGACAGTAAAATATCACAGAACATTCTTTTTGCCTGCTATAATGATAAGTTGACGGCAGAACAGATTAGTTTAGAGATTGGTGTGTCGCTCCCCTATATGGAGGACAAATTAAAGGAATTATATGAGTACGAGCTGCTAAAAAAAGACGGAAACAGATACTACACAAACATCGTAATTTTTACAAGAGATTTTGCAAATGAGGTTAATGCTAAAACCACAGAACTGCGAGAAAGAATTGCAACCATCTTAACTGAAGCCATATCAAAACACGAAGCTGAAGTGAGAAGCATTGGTTTTGTGGGATCAGATATGAGCAATAATTCTTTCAAGTGGCAAATGGTAAGTTTAATTCTTTACAATGCTGTGATTGAAATTCTACAAAACAAAATCAAAGTTGTATATCCTAAAGATAAGTTTGGCACAGAGTGCTTCATTTGGGGTTCTGAAAACGGAGAGCAGAGTTCTTGGGCATCACAGTTTGGTTTTGGTATATCCAATGTAACAAATGAAGCAGGAGATTATATTCAATTTATGGATTTTCCAATCAATGGCGAAATGGTACACCATTATTGCTTTAATCGTCAGAATGTAACCAATGTGTTTTTAGATGTTGCTAAAGGTATCACAGATAATTTCAGCGAAAACGATAAGGCGTTAGCTGCTGATATGGTGCGAAAAGGATATATAATTTCAAATGAAAAAGGACTATTTGTAAATACTCCAATTTTCACCAAAGAACAGCATCAAATGATTAAAAATATTTTTGCTGATACTGCGACCAATATTGCCAACGAAGCAGAAACCTTGATGGAAACGGTATCAAAAATTCTAAAGGAACATACTCCATTACACTTGAAAAAATTGGCTAAAGATATGGCGTATTTACGATTGTTTGAGGATGCAATATCCGCTCCGGTAGCAATTCTTTATGATCAAAAATATCTGCTTCCGTACAACAATGATTGTGTTCTTCCGACAACCTATGTAATTCTTAAATAAGCGAATAGTTGAGCCGTCACAAGTTCAAACACTTGTGGCGGCTCTTTCTATACCTTATCACTTTGATTTTTCCCATTCGCTCCTGATGATACCGTAATCAGATATATCAAGGAATTCTCCGGTCGAGGTTTTGAAGTATTCACGCTTTGTTCCTTCAAAGGTTAGACCACACTTTTGAGCAACTCTACCCGAAGCAGGATTTTTAACAGCGTGAGATATTCCAACACGGTTCACCCCAACTTCGGAGAATAAAAAGTCGATAACAGCTTTTGCTGCTTCAGGCATAAAACCTTTATTCCAATAAGCGTAACCCATACAGTATCCAAGCTCTGCGTATTCGCTTTTTTCACTTAACCGAACAACGCTGATGTTGCCAATAGGCGTTCCTTCATACTCCATAACCCAATTATATGTATTCGGGTTTTCATAGGCAGCACACCAAAGCTCTAAGAGTTGCTTTGTTGCTTCAGGTGACTCGTGAGGACACCAAGTTAAGTAACGTGTAACTTTTTCATCGCTTGCCCAATTTTCAAACATTGCTTGAGCATCATCAACAGTAAATTTTCGTAGTATAAGTCTTTCGGTATGTATTGTTTGAGTTCCTTTATGAGTAATCATTAAAAATCAATCCTTTCTAAATATATCAAGTGTGTGATGAGAGTAACCTATCATATCTTGTCTTTCACATATTGCAAAATGATATTTCAAGTATAGTTCGTACATTCGGTCATCCATTTGGTCAACGGTTTCTCTCATATGATTTGTGTAGCCATCTGAAGCAACAAAGTGAAGTTGAGTAACATTGAACTCCGAACGGAGATTATCAATATCTTCCTTTCTGTGTAACTCAAATATGTCCCACGGATTTGAGAAGGTATCAAATGTTTCTGTATTAAGCATACATTTTTCAATAATGTTGTAGATTTCGCCACGAATAAAACCGTATGACAAAACGCTTGCATCACCCATACAATAAGCAGCAAAAATTATACCGCCTTTCTTTGTAACTCGGATAGCTTCTGATAAGGCTTTTAACTTATCTTCTCTTGTGAATAAATGATACATCGGACCGAGTAACAGAGTAATGTCATAAGTGTCGCTTTCAAAAGCAGATAGATCCATAGCATTACCTTGTATGATTGTGACGGGTTCGCCTTCGATGGTGTTTTGCTTGAAGATTTCGATATTATGCTCAACTAATTCGACCGCATCCACTCGATAGCCTTTCTGTGCTAAGGCGTGACTATATCGCCCTGTTGCTGCGCCGATCTCCAAGACTCGCATATTGGGTTTGAGATACTTTTCCACATATTTCATAGTGGTAAGATACTCCACCATACCGTGTTTGGAGATAAGACGACCGTTCTCATCATACCTCTCATAATAATTTGTTAAGTAGTCTTTTGTTTCCATCTCGAAACCTCCTATAAGAAAGTATAAAAAAACAGTGCAGGCTAAGATTCACTCATAGCTTGCACTGCGTTTAGCTTAATCAAATTAGAAAAACACTCTAATTACTTGAAAAAGGGTATAGCAATGTAAGCCCGTTGTTCTGCCAATAATAAGCAGGGACTGCGGACTGCATAACGACTATATTATTAAAACGGTCGATACGATTCAACATTGCCTTACCTCCTAAAGAATTTTATATATTATACTCCTCAGTTTTTCTTATGTCAAGTACATTGGTGAATTTTATAACTTAACAGCTCTATGGCTTTCTAACATATTCCAAGGCGAAAAGTAACTATTGGCAAATCCAATGCGTTTGATTGAAAGCAACTCAATACATTTTCGGTATTTCGCAATTATTTTTGAAATATCAAAAATATATTTCAAAATTGAAAGTTTTATGATATAATAATACATATAGTTACATCGACTTTTTCACGTTTAATGAAAGGAAGGCTACTAATGGCAGTTACGTATAAGAAATTATGGCACATATTGCTTGATAAAAATATGAAAAAGAAAGATTTTCAAGAAGCTGTCGGATTGACCGGATATGCAATGAATAAGTTGAGTAAGGACAAAGCGGTTACAACAGATATTCTCGCTAAAATATGCAGATACCTTAACTGCACCGTTGATGATATAATGGAAATTTTGCCTGATGAACAAGAATAAATGAAAATTTTTATTATTTGTAGAAATCAAAAAACGAAAATATCTTTCTTGGAAGATTGAAGGGATACTATGGTATTTAATTATTCAAACATTGAGGATTTTGAAAACACGTATGATAATTACGAAACAGCAGAAATACTAAATGAAACAAAATGCGATTGTGGCTCGTATTATGAAATGCATTTAGATACAGTCGAAGTTACTATTGGAGAATATACAGTTCTGCTTGTAGATTGTCCAACTATGGTATGTACTAAATGTGGAAAACAACATCTCTGTCCGGACATACCACAAGAAATATATACTACGTATTTCAGACTAACCAAAAACGGATTTAAGAATTGCAAGTTAACAATGAAATCTGATATTCGTTATGAATTTGCGAAAACTGCAAATTTCATTTATGATTCAAGAGATATGAGTATTCCGGGGTTAGGGGTTGATTTAGATCCTACAAATCCCAAAGGCTTTTCGTGTCCGGTGTATTTTGATCGAAAAGTATTAAACAACTTCTTTACTGACGATGATTATGAATTAGATTTTTTCTCAGAGAGTTATGGTTCTATTGCAAAAAAAGGGACTGATGGTTGGCAATATGAATGGAAAATTGTTTTTGGAATTAACAAAAACGATAGGGTTATATTGTTCTTAGGCGACTTGGATCAAATAGACTCTGCTGACCGTGCTATTTATTGGCTTAAGTCTTATAATGTGAACTCAGACCATTGCATAGTAGATACTGAGCTTTATCGAGGACAATTTGGTTGTATATTTAGTGAGCCAATAATAGAACACCGTATCATTTCTCTTAGAAACTCATTCTTTAGTAAAATTAAGAAAAAATATGGAATAGAACTTTTTCATCTTGAAGAAGAAGTTGAAGCTAACGGCAGAGATTTACGGAAACCAATCAATTATTCTAAAAATGAAATTAAGCAAAACATCATTACTCTTGATGGTGTGTTAAATGAAGGTATTGATTGCGAAGCATTACGTACTCTGTGTTCACAAATTGTTGTTCCACCGCCTGCTAACATTAAAGATCTAAAAACAAGAAAACTATTACAGAACATAATTGCAGTTTCTGCAGGTCAAGATGATGCAAGGGATATAATAGCGCCTCTCTTTTATCTTAACGACCTAAGGGTTTGTTTTGCACATTTAATTTCTCAAGAAACGATAGACGAATATGAGTCAAATATAGTATCAGCATTTAATCTTTCGGCGTTTACGGACTACCGAAAACTATATGACACATTGATTGATAAATTGTACTATCTATATCGTTACTTAAACATTACAGAAATATAGAAACTAATTTCAGGATAGTTAGAAACTTTGAAGATTTTTGGAGGGAAATATGCCAATAGTAATGCCTATGCCCTTGCCGGAAGACGACAGTCAGGGTAATCCAAAACGAGTTGTTATAAAATACAAATTTACTCCTCAGGAAATCTATGTTCATTATTATATGTCATCTGTTTTTCGCAGAATAATTGACTCAAATAAATATGTTTACATAGATGAGTTTTTATGTTTGAAATCCCCTGAATGTATTGAAATCAGGGATGGTAAACATCATATCAAAAACACATCGCCTGAATTTTTGCGTTTATATTGTATTGGAAAGGAATTTCTTGAACAGTCAGGTACAGTTCTTCAACATTCTCGTGGTGCTTGGAAATGTATTAAAGCTATAAAAGAGTCATCAATAGATATTGTTGATGATGATGTGTTTTCTTCTATTATCAGTGGAGGTCAAGAACCGCCTCCGGGTACATTTGGCGAAGGCGTCAAGTTTTATTTAGCGTTAATGGGAATAACACAAGAAGAATTGGCAGCTCGTATGGGAGTGGCGACTGAAACAGTATCCCGAATATGCAGAGATGTTTATGAGCCGCCTATCAATATGGCTATTGCAGTTTGTGTTGCACTTAATTTATTACCTTATCAAACAACTTCGTTATTAAGTAGATTGGGATATTCCTTAGATGGTGTTAGTCAACAAATGAGAGCGTATAAACTCATTGTTAATGTGTTTTATGAGGATAGCGTAGAGTCTTGCAACAGACGATTATTAAAGCATCGGTTAAAACCATTAACTAATCCTAAAGACAGATAAAGGAGGAGTTATATGGGAACAAAAACATTTGACGGCAGAGGTCAAGGTCGTGGAGAAGTGGCACGTTTTACCTTCGGTAAGCACGACTTGTTTTGGCAATACAGAATTAACCCTACATTAAGAGCGATAATAGATACGGGTAATTATGTTTATTTAGATGGTCGTCTTTGCCTTAAAACACCGAATTGTTTTTCATTAAAAAACGGTATTGTAAAAGTTAATATAACTTCTGAAGCAGATTTAGGTGCATATTGCGTTGCAAAAGTTATCCCCGTTCTTGCCGAAACAGAAATCGTTAGGTCAGACGGACGCACTTTGGCAGGCACACATAAAACTAAACTGCAGAAAACTCCAACATATTCAGGTCATAAAAGAAGAGGTGCCGTTTGGCACAAACCCGCACACGCATATCGTTGCCACCGTCGCACAAACAGAGCGCCTTTTGGAGTTAGAAAAGGCACTTACATTCACGCTCGAATGCATCAATCATTATCAGCGATTGATAAAAAAACCTTTTTAGATTTTACTTCCGGTGGTGGAGAACCCCCAAGCGGTACATTTGGACAAGGAGTAAAGTTCTACATAAAACGTGAGGGCATTACCCAAGCCATTCTTGCTGAACGAGTTGGTGTCGCAACGGACACCATTGGTCGTATTTGCCGAGATGTTTACGAGCCGCCAATGAATATGGCTGTTGCTGTTTGTATCGGCTTACATCTCCTGCCTTTTGAAAGCAGAAAACTCTTATCGAGATTAGGATATACATTGGACGGTAATTCTCCGATAATCAGAGCATATCAGCTTTTGATTGATGTTTTTTACAACGAGGAAGTATGTGACTGTAATACCTTTTTGGTTGAGAAAGGATTAAAACCATTAACTAAGGAAACGGAGTGATTGTATGAAAAAACGACATTCATTTACTGAATATGTAGCAGACAGATTTTACAATGAAATGTTTTCTGCTGTAAAATCGTATGCTATTCAAAATAGGCATTCACTCGAACTGTATTCTCGTGTTGTGCAGAATATCAGGTATATTGAACTGTCCGATATTAAGGTAGTAAATGTTTTCGTAAACAATCAACCTGACCAAAAAATTGCATTTGATGTAATTATTGACGCAGAAATTGAGTTACAAGATTATAACCGTCATAATGATTATGACGACGTTGTAAGTCAATGGTTTATGCTCACTTGTTCCGGAGATTTAGCTTGTAATCTTGATGATTTTCAGATTAGCAGCGTGTCTGTCTTTAATAAAAGAAATTTTCACGAAAAGCCAATGTCCGACGCATTAGTTCCATTTATTCATAAAGAGGACTTAGAAGATTTTGCAACGGAATTTCTTCAGGCTCATTATCCTGAAGCATTAAATGCTCCAATGTATCTTGATCCTATGGAACTTGCAAAGAGAATGAACCTTGATGTTCAACTCACACGCATAACAAAAGAACTATCTGTTTTCGGAGCGTCGTTTTTTAAGGATTGTGAAACTGAATATTATGACGAAAAGTCAGACAGTATGAAGCCTATTAGTATTAAGGCAGGTACTATCTTTGTTGATAGAGAAGCATATTATCTCAGAAATCTTGGCTCTGTAAATAATACAATCGTTCACGAGTGTGTTCATTGGCATTTTCATCAGAAAGCCTTTGCTCTTGAACGCTTGTATAACGATAATGCTTCTCAAATCAAATGCCAAGTCATTGGCGGTGTTAAAGACACTAATGAGAGAAGTGCAACCGATTGGATGGAATGGCAGGCGAACTCTCTAACACCGAGAATACAAATGCCACTTAATACGTTCAAGATCAAGGCTCAAGAACTTATTCGCAAATACAGAAAGAAACTCCAAACCTTTGAGCTTGTAGATGTTATAGAGCCGGTAATAAGAGAATTAGCGACATTCTATGGTGTTTCAAACTGTGCTTCCAAAATCCGTATGATAGACGCAGGATATGATGAAGCCATCGGTGTAATGACCTATATTGACGGTAGATATGTAAAGCCACATACTTTTAAAAAGAATTCTATCAGTAAGAAACAGACATTTTCTATCAGTCGTGAGGATGCATTAATTCAAAGTGTTTTCTCCCCTAAGCTTAGAGAAGATTTAAAAGACGACAAATACAAATATATAGATGCTCACTTTGTGTTTAACAGTCCGAAATACATAACAACTCAAAATGGCGAACCGTGTCTTACTGAATATGCACGACTCCACATTGACGAGTGCTGTTTGATTTTCGATCTCAAGGTCAAGTCTGTAAACAAGTACGGAGAAACCTACTATACAGAGTGTGTGTTATTCCGTGACTCTGAGTCAAACATCGTATTTGAAGCTAAGTATTCAGACGACAATAAGGAACACAAATCACAAGCTGAAATTTTCAAAAAATACAGCGATGATGTTCTTTCTGTAATAAAGTCATTGCCCAACAGCTTTCCTGATGCTTTAGATAAGGTTATTGATTGGTCTGATATGACCGAAGAAGAAATTTCGGAAGCGGCAGACATCAGCACTCGACATATTCAGCGCCTTAGAAATGATGCGGAGCAAAATGTTACAATGGAAACCGTTATGCAGCTCTGTATTGGTATGAAGTTACCCACAACATTATCGTATGCCTTGATTGATAAGTCCGGCAACTCATTCAGAGCAAATGACAAGGACTTTGCTTATCAATTCTTGTTGACGAGTTATAGCAATAGGTCTTTGTATGAATGTAATGAGTTTTTAGATAGCTTAAATCTGCCTTTATTGGGAAGAACAGCGAAACAAATGCAGAAAAACGAAAAAAATTAAAAATATTTTTACCTGAACCCGACATCCCGTGTCGGGTTCTTTTTGCGTATATACCTTTTTTTGAGTGTCCGTAATGCTCAGATTTATAAAAATCTGTGTATTATGGACATTTTTTTAGTGGTTAAAGCCATTTTCAATACTATTTTATCCGACTTTTGAAGTCGTGGTGTTATTCAAAACAAAAAGGTATTATATGTATGACAGTAGCCACCTGCAGGGTTTCCGGTACTGTCAAAATAACAAAATTAACTGCAATAAGCCACCGGAAGGATTGTTGTAGACCGAATGGAAATATCCATTAGGCTACACGGTCTGAATGATGGCTGACTTGCTATGTCTAAAGGAGTTTTCCGTTCGGGAAAGGAACGGAGGACTCCTTTTATGATTACATTTGCAGAAAGAAAAGAATTATTCAAGACCGAGTGCAAGGTGGTAAACCTTGAGTACGAGTACAAGAGTTGTGATGAAGAAAACAAAGGTTGTGTTGGGGATACAAAATGGGCAATCATCACTGACTTGTCAGAAGAAGAACTGAAAGAAAAGTATGCTGACGTCATTCAGCCTTTTACACCTTTTGTTTTGCTGACTCTTGAGCAAGGCGAAATTATTAAAGAGTTTACCCAAAATGAGGACAAGTTCAGAAAACGCCAACTTAATAATGAGGACATATTTGGCTATGACGAGGGAATATCCGAGATATTTCACAACGAAATAGCTACACCTGATTATTGGCAGGAGCAGGACGAAATTGAGGCTCGTAAACATCGTGAAGCTCTCTTGGATCTTTTATATAAAGCACTTCATACGCTTACATCTATTCAGCGTAGGCGTTTGTATGCTCATCTCGTAGAGGGCAAAAGTTCCCGAACAATAGCTAAAGAAGAAGGTGTCAATTACAGCAAGGTGGACAAGTCCATCGCAGCCGGAATAAAAAAGATTACCAAATTCTTTAAAAATGGGGGTGCATTTGAGGGGGGCAATTCCAAATAAGTGAAAGGGTTCATTCAAATCCGGATATGAAGCTACCTTTTACATTATTTGTGAAGTGAGGAACTAAAAATGAATGCAAACAAAATTAGAAAAGTCAGATGGGGCGATATTTACTATTGCGATTTAGGCAATATGAAAGGCTCGGTACAATGTGGTAAACGACCTGTTGTTGTGGTTCAGACCAATAAACTCAACGCAACAAGTCCTACTGTTACAGTAGCAATCATTACATCTGTATTGAAAAAAGTCGGAATGGACACACATATCGAAATCGGCAAAGAGTTCGGTCTGAAAGAACCGTCAATGATTATGCTTGAGCAACTCAGAACTGTGGATAAGTTAGAAGAACTTGGCGAGTTTGTGGGTACTGTTGTGACAGACGAGAACAAAGTTATCGAGATACAGCGTGGTCTTAAATTTGCTTTGGGTATTCCAATGAAACCTAAGCAGAAAAGAACCGGAATGGTTATGAGCCTTTGTCCTCATTGTCGAGAAGAATTTATGAATGTACCGGATAACATCGTAAAGCGTGTTGACCCATTACAAACAGAAAAAGAGCCTTGCGATAAGTGCAAGGTCAGGTACGGATACGACTATCTCATTATGAAGCGTTATAAACATAACGACCAAAGGAGGGATAGCTAATGTTTGAAGATAAAATCGCTGAGATGAACGTTCAGACTGAAGCTAATGCTCCAGCCATCGCTCCTTATGAAAAGAGAGTCTATACTGTCGATGAAATTCAGGACATCTTAGGTATCAGCAAAACCACAGCATATCAGCTCGTGAGGTCAAAGGTTTTTCATAGTGTCAGAGTAGGTGGGCAATACAGAATATCAAAGAAAAGTTTCGATAATTGGCTTGATAGCAGTGAGAAATCTGAAGATAACAGTCAAGTGTGCGATTAGAAAAATCGCATAATTAACAAAAACTCCGATTGTAAGTATCATATAGCCAAGCAGTTAGCTTGGCTATATGAGAAACGGAGGTAACGCTATGAAAAATACAAATACATTTGAGCAGAGAGTTTATACCATAGAGGAAATAATGGTTATTCTCAAAATCGGAAGAACCGCAGCATATACGCTTGCTAAGTCCGGTGCTTTCAGTTGCGTAAAGATTGGAAGTCATTATCGAATATCACGACAGAGCTTCAATAATTGGCTTGAAAGTGAGAAAGGTGGTGCAAATGATGTCAGGTAATATTTCCTACAATATGTTCACGGAGCGAGTTGAGAACTTCAACCGTAACAACGATCGTCAGTTGATGACCGAATATTTTAACGAAAAGGTTCAGGGCAGAGAGATTAAGGACATCGAATGGGAAACTTATTCAGTAGCTGAGATACAGACTATACTATCTCTTTCCGAAGATGAAGCTCGGAAACTCCTGAAATCAGGATTGTTCAAAGTTCATCGTGTCGGCAACGAGTACCGTGCTTCTAAAAAGAGCGTGGAAGAAAACAAGAATATCGTAATCGCTATGACGACCTATCAGGACAAAAAGACGATGACCGTCAGAGATATGAGTCGTATTCTCGGACTTGGCAAGACTGCTTCGTATAGGCTCATCGGTCAAAACTTGTTCAAGAAGTTCTTGGTTTTCGGCAAGATACGAATTGATGTTGAAAGCTTTGAGGAATGGTACGCAAGCCAATTTCACTATAAAAAGGTCAATGGCGAAAGACCCGGCAAAAATCACGGTAAAACAGTTACACCTCTTACCGTTGCAAAGGTCTTAGGTATTCCGAGAAGCACAGCAAACGACCTGATGAACAATGGCATTGTCGATTTTATATGGGTTGACGGTCACAGACACATCAGCAGAGAAAGTTTTGAAAAGTGGTACGCTTCTCAAGACAAATTCAAAAAAGTAATGGAAATTGAGGAGGTTGAAGATTATGTCGATTGAAACAAGGGTTAAAGAACTCAACGGGACTTCTCAGAAGAAAAGCTACTCCGTTGAGGAAGTAATGCAGATACTTGGTGTAGTCCGTCAGACGGTCTACAAACTCATTGAACGAGGTTGCTTTAAGGCTGTTAAAGTCGATAAAGGCTACCGAATAGTAAAAAAGAGCTTTGACAAATGGCTCGATAACGAATAAGGAGGATTGTTATGGCTTCGATTATAAAGAGAAAGAATAAATACGCTGTGGTCTATAACTATAAAGACACTATGGGCAACACCCGTCAGAAGTGGGAAACTTTTGATAGTAATGCAGCAGCAAAGAAAAGAAAAGCTCAAATTGAATTTGAACAACAGAATGGTACATTTATCGTTCCTACTGCTACAACGGTTGCAGACCTACTTGAAGAATACTGCTCCGTATATGGAGTCAGTAATTGGGCGATGTCAACCTATAACTCTAAGAAAGGTTTGATGTATAATTACATTATTCCTCTGATTGGCGATGTAAAGCTTGACGATATTTCTCCGAGATTGATGGATAAGTTCTATCAAAGTCTACTTTCAGTTAAGGCTAAGATCGTAAACAATAAAAAACCTAAAAGCGAATTTTTGACGGCTCATACCGTTAGAGAAATACACAAATTTTTGAGAAGTGCTTTCAATCAGGCTGTTAAGTGGGAGCTTATGAGTAGAAATCCTGTGCTTAATGCTAATCTCCCAAAAGAAGAACACGAAAAAAGAGAAATATGGACAGCAGAAACGCTCCTGCACGCCCTTGAAGTATGCGATGACGATATTCTATCTCTTGCAATTAACCTTGCGTTTTCCTGCTCCTTGCGTATGGGAGAATTGCTCGGACTTACTTGGGATTGTATCGACATTACAGAAAAGAGCATTGAAGAAAACAATGCTTCTATCTTCGTTAATAAGGAATTGCAGAGAGTAAACAAAGATGCATTAGAAGCCTTAGACAATAAAGATATTATCAAAATCTTTCCTCGCACCTTATCCAACACTCACACAAACCTTGTTCTCAAATCTCCTAAAACTAAGACGAGTGTACGAAAGATTTTTTTACCAAATACTGTTGCAAGAATGTTGGTTGAGCGAAAGAAACAGATTGATGAAATGATTGAGCTTTTTGGAGACGAATACACCAACAATAATCTTGTATTCTGCCACTCCTCAGGTAGACCTATGGAGGGGCAGGTGATCAACAGAGGATTAAAAAAACTCATTAAAGATCATAACTTGCCCGATGTTGTATTCCACAGTTTCAGACACGCAAGCATCACCTACAAGTTGAAGTGGAACGGCGGCGATATGAAGTCGGTTCAGGGCGACTCAGGACACGCTCGTATGGATATGGTTGCCGATGTATATAGCCATATAATCGACGAGGACAGACGATTTAACGCTCAGAAGTTCGAGGAACAATTTTACAACGCCAAAGGGTTACGTGGAGTTGAGGAAGGCAAAACAGCTCCTATGCCTAAATTTGATAGTGCAATCGAAATGCTCGATCCTATGGCTGTCTCTGAAGAAGCCAAAGAAAATGTTGTAGAAAAAGACGAAGATGATAATGCGGCTCTGCTTGCAAAACTTTTATCCAATCCGGAAACAGCAGCATTAATTAAAGCATTAGCCAAGGCTATGTAATAAGCAGAAAGACAATCCATTCATAACGAGTGGGTTGTCTTTTTTTGCAAGTTCTTGATTTATTCATATTTGGGTATTATAATATACTACATTAAGATGTCCCGTGAGGAGATGTCCCGTGAGGAACGGACTGCAACACACTAACAGATGAGCGTAACCCCTTTGTATGGGTATCTGCTAATCGTCTGCTAATTGGGGTAGATTTTATCAGTTGATATTAGCTGATAAAGGGTGATTTCAGGATAACACAAAAACGCCGTGAAAGCCTTGATTTTACTGTGTTTTTTGCTCTTTGTTTATGAGCGAAAAATCAGCACGGGTTCTACTCCTAAGGGCTAGTTGTGCGTTCGATTCGCGCAGGGGGTGCCAGAAGCGGCGAAGTAAACTTTGCCTAAGATAAGAGATAATAGATAATATTGAATAGATAAAAGGCGCTTTGGCTATTCATCGCTTTTGCTATTCTCTGTTATCCATTATCTCTTATTTATTATCTAAAAAGAAAACATATAAGATGCCGCAAAAATGTACTTGGGTTACATAAAACTTTCTTATTCGCCGTACGCATTGTAGAACTCCAAAATCATCTTACCAAGGAAAATCAATAAACAAAACGAGCTGAACACAAAAAGTGTCCGGCTCGTTTCAGATTGCTGACTCGGAGCTTTTTTCTACTTATCCTTCCACCGGTTCAAAAAAAGTGTCGGGGTGATGGGGTTCAAAGCATTCATTGGCCCACATCACGGTCACCAAATTTTCGGTTTCGCTTAAATTGATAATGTTGTGGGTATATCCCGGCAACATATGAACCGCCTCCATCCGTTCGCCCGAAACATTCCATTCAAGCACCTCATCGCTTCCGATTTTGCGTTGTTGAATGCGCCCTTTCCCCGCCACCACAACAAAAAACTCCCATTTGGTGTGGTGCCAATGTTGCCCCTTGATGATACCGGGGGCCGAAACGTTGACCGAAAATTGTCCACTCCGGTCGGTGCGAAAAAGTTCCGTAAAACTACCGCGTTCATCGACATTCATCCGCAGCGGGAAGGCCACCTTTTGAATCGGCAAATAAGAAATATAGGTTGCATACAGTTTCTTGGCGAAAGAATTTGCGGGTTGTTCCGGCAACCGTAAGGTTTGCGGTTGGGCTTTAAACTGTTCCAGCCAATCGACAATTTCGCCCAGCGTGACCAAATGAGTGGTTGGCACAAAACAAAACCGCCCCTCTTCTTGCGGCCGAGGGAAAAGCCCCTCGAATTCGCAGCGATGTTCTTTTCCCACAAGGCACAAAAGCATTTCTTCCACCAAATCGTCAATGTATAAAAGTTCCAGCCGTGTGGTTGGGTCATCGACGGTAATTGGCAAATCATTGGCGATATTGTGACAGAAGGTAGCCACCGCGCTGTTATAGTTGGGTCGGCACCATTTTCCAAACAGATTAGGAAAGCGATATACCATCACCTTGGCACCGGTTTCATGCGAATAAGCAAAAAACAGTTCTTCTCCGGCTTTTTTGCTTTTGCCATAGTCCCCCTCGCCATAGCGGCCAATAAGGGTGGCTTGAATGGAAGAAGAAAGCACAATGGGGCAGTGATTCTTTTGTTCTTTCAAAAGCGAAAGCAATATTGAAGAAAAGCCAAAATTCCCCTCCATAAAAGCGTTTGGGTCTTTGGGTCGGTTGATGCCGGCGAAATGAAAGACAAAATCACAGTCGGCCGTGTATTTTTTTAACTCCTCCAACGAGGAATCAATATCATAACAATATATTTGTTCAATCGAAATATCGGGATGGGTTCGGTCTTTATGTTCCTTTATGTTTTGCAAGGCGGCCACCATATTTTTTCCAACAAAGCCAGCGGCACCGGTCACTAAAATTTTCATACACAATCATCCTCACATTCCTTCAACGCAGACCCTTTGCGTCGGTATAAGGCGATATATTCTTCAAACTTCTTTTGGCGGTCAAATAATTTTGCCCGTCTGCGGCAGGCCTCCTCCGAAAAGGGTCGCGTTTGACAAATACGGCGTACCTGCCGTTCCATTTCGTCGGTATCATCTCGCGGCACCACTACGCCACAGGTCTTATCCAGTCCTTCCGGGCTGCCCCCGGTATCAAAGGTAACCACCGGTGTGCCGCAGGCCAAAGCCTCCACATTAACCAGCCCAAACACCTCTTCTCTGGTGGGGTTCACCAATACGTCTCCCAAGGTATACAGGGCGGCCAACTCGGTTTGATTTTGCGTGCGATGAATGGAAAGAATTTGTGCAGGCAGACAAGCAGCTGTGCGTGGGGTGGTGCCCACCAAAATCACCTGATACTCCTTGGGGTCCAGTCGCCGGGCCAACTCTGCCAACACGTCCAAGCCTTTTTGTTCGCTCCATTCAAAAGCCACACCCAAAACAATTCTTTTATCACCAAGTTGATATTTCTCCCGCAGATTACTTTCGGTGGGTTTAAAAACCTCTAAATCAATCCCGTTATGAATCACAAGAACAGGATATTTTCGCAAATAGGAACGATTGGCCAAATCGGCCAACCACCGCGAGGGGGTTACTATTGTCATATCTAAAAGACCGGTAAACCACCTCTTTTTCAGACGATACATCGTTTTTGATCGATCGATATAGCTTTTGGGGTAACGATGATGTTGTGGACAGTGATGACATCCGGTTTGCCATCGATCGCATTCAGCTCGGTCGAAATATGGGCAATACGCTGTAAAGGCCCAACAATCGTGCAACGTCCAAACCGTTTTGATGGAATGCTTTTTTAAAAATCGAAATAACATCGGCAGATGGATGTAACTATCATGAAGATTGTGCAAATGCACAATGTTCGGCCTGAAATCCTTAATTTTTCTCAAAAGTTGATGGGTAGAAAAAAAGGGGAAGCACCCATGCAAACCGGTCAAACGAGAAAGAAATACACTGATTTGACGAAAGCGATAGGTGCCGATTTTTTGATACGCCTCTTTGGGTTGGTGAAATCGATTTGTTACCGTAACGGGAGAAAAACAAAGAACCTGCATACGGTTTTGTTCAGCCGTTTTAGTGATACCAAACATAATTTTTCCGGTACTACCATAAACGCCACCGTTTATTTGGCAGATTTTCATTTCTTATCCCCCTTTTTTCGATAACAAACACCGGATATTTTTTGTTTTATTTTATCATACTTGCCGGTTTGTGTCAACCAAGGGTACTAAGCTTAAAAACATCCTCAGCTCCTCTTATACGAGCCAAGGATGTTTTTTATCTTTTCCTTTCGCTACGGCAAAGGAACCGGTAGTTCGTAAGCCAGTCCCACCGCACACATTTCTTCGCGATACCTCTTCAATTTTTCACCGTCGAATTGCTGCATATATTTTTTTTGTTCCGTAATATTTTTCCGTCGGAAGAAAAGGGCGCCACCCCAACGAACCGCCCAACAAAGCGGCAAAAGAAGCGGTAATTTTTTCAAAAGGGTATACCGCTCTCGCATCACCTTGAGTGGGGGGAAAACCGCCCGTAAAAAATAGCGTCGTTTTGCTTGGTTGTGGCTTTTTGCCATAGCTGCTTCACGGGTAGCATCGCCTAAATAATTGCGCTCTTTGGTGCCATAAGAACCGCCGCTGACCACCCATTCGGTGATACGGTCAGTGATATCATCGGGCGCTTCTCCCTCAAGCCAAACCGAAAGGGTGCGCCGCACATGGCGATAAAATTGCGTCAATCCAAGTTGTTCGAGTGCTCGGTTGACCACTTCTTCTTTCAAGGGAGCATCGGTGTGCAACAGTACCCAAATATCGATAAAATGTCTAAGCCCGATACCGCCACTGCGGTAATGTTTGGTCAAGTGGGCAAAGGCATATAAAAATACATTTTCATCTGAAAAAGCATAGGTGTGTGCCCCGCTGGAAATGGGGGTGGCCAATTGCCATCCGCCGCCGAAATACCGATGAAAATCTTGGTGATAGCTGGGCATTAAAAATTTGTGCAGCTCCACCGTTAGGGCTGGTTTTTTTTGCCAAATGCATTCGTGGTCGGATTCTTGCAAATATACGTAACCGAGGTTTTTCATCAAAGGTTCTATCTGTGTATACTGCCCCGCTTTTACTAAAATATCAATATCTCCCATCGAGCATAATTCCGGCTTTGGATAATGCTTTTTAATCACTGCTCCTTTTAAGGGGATATGGTCAATTTTATGCTCTTTGAAAAGCTGTTTTAACTCTTCCAAAGCCACCATTTGTTTGTGATCGATCATCGCGGCCAGTGCAGTTTGCTCAAAAAATTCCTCCTTTATCGGACAATCAAGCCCGGAATTCACTATCCCGTAGTACAAAAGGGGGACTACTTTATGGCGTTTTCCCATCGTCAAAACTTTTTGCCATTCAACCTGTTCAGGCAAGGTCGTCACCTTACCGGTTAGCCCGCTATGGATAAGGGCCAAAATGGTAGAAACAATCTCGTTCATGCCCAATCCTCCCTATAAAAAAGTAATCACGTTACTTTACTTATTGTACCACAATTACCGCGATTTTGCAACCGAAAAGGGGAGGTCACTTTTTTTCAACCAAAATGCAGTTTTTCAACCCAAGAGGCGGTACCCCGTTGGTATTGGTGACTTTAATTTCGGTGTACTGCGGTATGGAGAACAACCCCTTTTCCAACACTTCCGCCTCCGGATTGGCCAAGGGATAATATAATGTTAATGGTTGACCTTTATTGGCCGATTCCTCCAGCCAGATTGCCATATCCGAAATCGAGGTAATTCCCCTTGTTTTGAGCAGACGAACATAAATGCGATTTGTCGTTTTATTCACTCCGATTCCCTCGCTGTCCGTTTCCTCCTCTTGCCACAAAAAGGCATTGCAAAGCGGAATCGCAGAGGGACGATTCGGGTCTAGGGAAAATTCTAAATAAAAGCACACCGTATTCTCCCATTCCTCCCCTTTGTCTATACTATCGTTCGGCGAAAATTCGTGTACCCCAACGCGGCGGGTCAAGCGATCCCCCACCACCGAATCAGAATAGTACCGGGCTTCCATTCCATTTTCCGTTTCGCTATACGTAGGCACCCCATTGGTAGCAAGCCCACGCAGAACAGGCAATTCTATATAAGAGGATGCTCGATGCGGCAAAAAAGCAGTATTTTCAATGCCTTTTTCAATTTGTATTTGATACGCGGCCCGATCAAAACGAACCCTACCCTTTTCGCCTAAGAGTAGCTGTAATACATAGCGATATCCTTGTCCGGTTTTTACCGGCACAACCCCTGTTTCGCTGTTGGTCGGTATTCTCTGGCTATTGGATGACTCGGTAATCCGCGCCGCATAATAAGTCCCGGTTGTTGTTCCAACCGAAAAAACCGACCACAGCAAATACGCCCCATCACTGAGGGTGCAAGAACCCGATTTCAAATACCGTGTATTGCAAATCGGCGTTCCCTCTGCTAGGGGTATCTCAAAGGGCTCTGAGAGAATCAAATTGTATCCACTTCGAACCTCATCGGTCGATACCTCTCCATCCAAAATAACCGTTTGCCGCGCGGCATCCCATTCAACCGTAATAAAAGGATATTGCTGTTTTGGAGTACCGGCCGGATAAAAAAGATTTTTTCCCTCTATCGAAAGACTTGCCTGAGAGGAAACCAGGGTGCGCAAATTTGCAAGCGACGGTGTTCCCTCGGTTTCTGTAGATAAATAGCCACTTTTACCAAAGACAGACAAGGGAGCGTGGTATGTATTGATAAACGCACCTTCTTCTCCCGTTATGCCGGAGGTCTCATAGCCGGCCAATGGAATACCGTTGTAAGTTGCCGTCACAGGGCGATACCCTCCTTGATAGAGCGATGTCGATTTTTTGTTTTTGTAGATCATAGTTTATCCTTCTTTCTTTTATTTGGAAATGCTATCCTCATACTATCCCGATCGTCCATCCGTTTCCCCCTACCTTTTTTCTTATTCACATATTCCAAAGGATTTCTCCCGCGCAGCCAAGGCTGTCCCGTTACACCAAAAATCGTATCCCCCCTCTCTGCAACAAAAATGCCGCCCATTCTTTCTTTTACATTCTAACTCTTTTCGGTGAAGAGAAACGAATCGCCCGTTTTTTGTTATTTTTTTAACAATCTTTCTTCGAAAACTATCTAATTTTTGCTTTTTTTAAAAAATATTCGTTAATATTTTAACAATCCCCTTGACAAATCGTTTTTTGTTGCATATAATGTTTTTATATCGCGCTTCGCTTACATTTTATCGACGGGTTTTTCCCGTTTTCAAGACAAAGTAGCGAAGACACTACAAGCTATCATTATAAAAACGGTGCCGGATATGCACCACATCTAGGAGGAAAATCAAATGTCCAGAGTTTACAATTTCAGTGCAGGTCCCTCGATGCTTCCCCTTTCGGTTTTGGAAGAAGCTGCGGCCGAAATGTGCAACCACAAAGGCAGCGGCCAATCGGTGATGGAAATGTCCCATCGCTCCAAAGAATACCAGGCCATTATTGACGAAGCCGAGGCTGACCTTCGCACCTTGATGAAAATTCCCGACAACTACAAGGTATTGTTCTTGCAGGGCGGTGCTTCGTCCCAATTTGCGATGGTTCCGATGAACCTGCTCAACAAATCCGGTAAAGCTGACTTTGTCGTCACCGGTCAATGGGCGAAAAAAGCCTATAAAGAAGCCTCTCGCTATGGCGAAGCCAAGGTTGTTGCTTCGAGTGAGGATAAAACCTTTTCCTACATTCCGAAGTTGGACCCCGCCACCTTCACCCCCGATGCCGACTATTTCCACATCTGTATGAACAACACCATCTACGGCACCAAATTCAATACCTTGCCTAATACCGGCGATGTACCGCTGGTAGCCGATATTTCCAGTTGCCTGCTCTCCGAGCCGATCGATGTTACCAAATTCGGTATTTTGTATGGTGGTGCCCAAAAAAACTTGGCCCCGGCCGGTCTCACCATTGTCATCATTCGTGAGGATTTGATTGGGAAAGCGATGGATATCACTCCCACTATGTTCAACTATCAAACCCACGCAGACAACGGATCGATGTTTAACACCCCACCCTGCTACACCATCTATATGGCCGGCAAGGTAATGAAATGGATTTTAAAGGAATTCGGCAGTTTGGAAAATTTGAAGATCTTTAACGAGAAAAAAGCCGCCGTATTGTACGATTTCTTAGATAAGAGCGAACTCTTCAAAGGAACCGTCGTGAAGGAAGACCGCTCGCTGATGAACGTTCCCTTTGTCACCGGCGATGCCGATTTGGATGCCAAATTCGTAGCCGAAGCCAAAGCCGCCGGTTTCGTCAACATCAAAGGTCACCGCAGCGTCGGAGGTATGCGTGCTTCGATCTACAACGCTATGCCGTTGGAAGGCGTAGAAAAACTGGTCGCCTTTATGGCCGAGTTTGAAAAAAACAATAAGTAAGGTGTTAAGAATGAAAAGTATTAAAACGTATAATAAAATCAGCAAAACCGGTTTAACCGTACTGGATAAGGGCGGTTACACCTACGGCGACGAGGTGCAAGACCCCGTCGGCGCTGTTGTCCGTTCGGCCTCGCTCCACGATACCGAATTCCCCGAAAGCTTATTGGCCATCGCCCGCGCAGGTGCCGGTACCAACAATATTCCCATCGACCGTTGCAGTGAGCAAGGCATCGTTGTTTTCAATACCCCCGGTGCCAACGCCAACGCCGTTAAGGAATTGGTTATTGCCGGTTTGCTCATCTCCTCGCGCCGCATCATCCCCGCCATCGCTTGGGCCGAAACCCTAAAAGGCAATGGCGTCGAAGTTGGTAAAATGGTAGAAAAAGGCAAAAGCGCCTTTGCCGGCCCCGAAATCAGTGGCAAAAGCCTCGGCGTTATCGGTCTGGGAGCCATTGGTGTGCGTGTGGCCAACGCCGCCAACCATTTGGGAATGAAGGTTTACGGTTACGACCCTTATCTTTCGGTCAATGCCGCTTGGAACCTAACCCACAACGCCATTCACGCTATGGACTTGAAAGAAATTTACGAAAACTGTGATTACATTTCCATTCACGTTCCGTTGACCCCCGAAACCAAGGGCTTCATCAATGCCGAGGCCATCGCCTCAATGAAGGACGGCGTACGTATTTTAAACTTCTCGCGTGCCGATTTAGTCGATTCGAACGACATTTTGGCCGCACTGGACAACGGCAAGGTTGCCAGCTATGTCACCGACTTTCCGACCGACGAAGTACTGGGTAAAGACGGTGTTATTGCCATTCCCCACTTGGGTGCTTCAACCCCCGAATCGGAAGACAACTGCGCCCGTATGGCTGCCAACGAATTGACCGACTACATTGAAAACGGAAACATTATAAACTCGGTAAACCTGCCCAATGTTTCGATGCCGCGCAGCGGAAATATTCGCATCTGCGTAATTCATAAAAATATTCCCAATATGTTAACTCAAATTCTAAAAACCTTGGCCGCCGATAATATCAATGTAGAAAATATGCTTAACAAATCCAAAAAGGAATATGCCTACACGCTGTTAGATATTATTGAAGGCGACAAAGAAAGGATCGAAACCGAACTCAACGCCATCGACGGCGTAATTCGCGTTCGATTGGTATAACACCTATGAATCGAACACCAAATCGACAAGAATGGATTCGTTGCAAGCGCACCATCCGCCGCCTCACCGCGGCGGTGGTGTTGCTATCTTTGCTTTGCACCACTTTTTTTGTATTGTGGCTGACCAAAGGCAGCGAACATACGTCTGACAACTCCTCCAAAGATGCTCCGATTTCTTCTATTACCCCCTCTTCTGTGGCATCGGTTTCGAGTATGAGCGAGGAAGAAAAGGTGATTGCTGCCTTAGCGGACGAGCTGGATGATTGGAACTTGGCATTGGTCAACCGCCAAAACGCCCTACCAAATAATTATTCGGTGAAAACCGCAAAAATTGCCGCCTCTTACGCCCGTGATTTCGGAATGGTTTACGATGCCCGCGCGGTATCAAAACTCAACGAAATGTGCGCTGCGGCTGAGGCCGACGGGGTATCCCTTTTGGTGATTTCCAGTTTCCGCACCCGCCAAAAGCAAACCTCCCTTTATAATAATCAAATCAACAAAATGAAGGCACGCTATCCCCATCTGACCGATGCCGAAGCCAGAGAAAAAGCCGCCACCGTTTCTGCTATTCCCGGCACCAGCGAACACGAATTAGGACTAGCTGTTGACTTCAACTCCGTAGAGGAAACCTTCGCCGATACCGAAGCCTTTCGTTGGCTAAAAGCCCACGCCGCCGAATACGGCTTCATTATGCGCTACGCCAAGGAAAAAGAAGCCATTACCGGCATTATTTATGAACCCTGGCACTACCGTTATGTTGGCGAAAAACACGCCAAAAAAATGGTGGAAATGGATTTCTGCTTAGAAGAATACGTTGATTATTTAAAAAACAACACCAAATAAAAAAGAACTTCCGAAATTATATTTCCAAAAACGCTTTTTAAACCAAAAAATGAAACCTTTATTCACAACACGGATTCCCTTTTTCAATAGGAATCCGTGTTGTTTGTTTGCGAATTAGAATTTTTGTATTTTCTTTGTATATTAAAACCTCCTAAGGCAAGTAGTTTACCACTACCTTAGGAGGTTTTGTTGCTGTTTTTTCGCGGAATGATTCAAATGTCTCTTTTTTTGCTTATTTTTATTCGGCCCACATACTTTCCTTGCCCACTGCCTTTAAGGTCACTTGCTTCATCTGGCCCGGCTGGGCTTTTTGGCGAGGCAACAAAACGCGAATATAATCTTCACTGTATCCTTCGATAAATTCACCGTTTGCTTGTTCAAATAAAACAGTTCGCTTTTGGCCAACCAATCCCTGCAAAATTTTCTGGGTTATTTCTTCACAAAGGGTAGCCATTTCGGCGGCTCGTTTGGTTTTTATCGCCTCATCAATATGCCCTTTCATTTGGGCGGCGGCGGTACCAATGCGAACACTATAGGGGAAAATATGGGCTTTTAAAAAGCCTATTTCCTTAACAAAAGCGACCGACTGCGCAAATTCGTCCTCACTTTCCCCAACAAAACCAACCATAATATCGGTGGTAATGGAAGCGTTCGACCAAAGGGAACGAATTTGCTTAACCAACCGACGGTAAAAGTCGGCATCGTACAAACGGTTCATCCGCTTTAAGGTAGCATCACACCCCGCCTGTAAGGAAAGGTGAAATTGCGGACAAAATTCCGGTATCTCCCGCAAGGAAGAAAGCAAAGTTTCATCGGTCAAATCGGGCTCCAACGATCCCAAGCGAATACGCTGAATGCCCTGGGGGCCGGCGGCTGCTCTCACGGCATCGGCCAAAGTGTGACCGGTATCCACCCCATAGGAAGAAAGATTAATCCCCACCAAAACCAACTCCTGAAACCCGGCCTTGGCAAGCCGTTCCGCTTCTGCCGTAATTTCGGTCAAGGGACGGGAACGCACCCGCCCTCTGGCTTTGGGGATAATGCAATAGGTGCAACCACGGTCGCAGCCGTCCTCTACCTTCATATAAGCTCGGGTCCGTTCGTGAAAAGATTCCACCCCGCCACTTTCAAAAGCTTCGCTCTTTTTATGGGGCAAAACTGAAATCTGCCGCTCGTGGGTCTTGAAATAGGCATCCACCGCTTGTAAAATATCCCGCTCACTACCGTTGCCCAACACAATATCGGCCGGCAATTCTGCGGCCTCCTTTGGAAAGACTTGCGGCATACAACCGGTTAACACCAGTACGGCCGAAGGATTCAATCGACGATAACGCCGCACCAACTGACGAGTTTTACGGTCACTTTCGGCCGTGACGGTACAAGAATTCACCACAATCATTTCAGCCGTCTCAGCCTGTTCGGTGCGGATAAATCCTGCCCCTTTCAGGCGAAGCAGCATATATTCGGTTTCATATTGATTGACCTTGCAACCAAGGGTGTGAAAAAATACCTTCATAAACAATTCCTTATACATTGCAAAATGGGCGGAGAACATTGGCACGCAACCTTCCCCGCCCATTTTTCTTATTTCATAATTGCACCGAAATTGGCGCCGCTGACCTGACGGGCATAGCGCGAAAGCCAACCGGTTTTGATATTCGGTTCCGGCAAAACGTGGGTGCTTTGGCGTTTCGCCAATTCTTCCTGTGAAACCATAAGGGTAATTTTGGCGGCCGGAATATCAATTTCAATCGCGTCGCCTTCCATCACTAACCCAATCGGGCCGCCGTCTGCCGCTTCGGGGCAAACGTGACCGATGGAAGCACCGCGACTGGCCCCCGAAAAACGACCATCCGTAATGAGTGCTACCGTTTTATCCAATTTCATACCGGCCAAGGCGCTGGTGGGGTTGAGCATTTCCCGCATACCGGGACCACCCTTGGGACCCTCGTAGCGAATAACGACCACATCACCATCAACAATTTTTCCGGCATAAATAGCGGCAATTGCCTCTTCCTCACTGTTGAAAACACGGGCCGGACCGGTGTGGGTTAACATTTCCGACGCAACGGCCGAGCGTTTGACCACGCAGCCGTTGGGTGCCAAGTTGCCCCATAAAATCTGTAAACCGCCCGTCGTACTGTAAGGATGAGAAAGCGGACGAATAGAATCGGTATCCAAAATAGTAGCGCCAACAACATTTTCAGCAACCGTTTTTCCGGTAACAGTAAGAGCGTTACCCTCCAAATAGCCACCTTTTAACAATTCGGCCTGCACAGCAGGGATGCCGCCGGCGGCATCCAAATCCTGAATATGGGTGGGGCCTGCCGGTGCCAAATGACAAAGATTCGGCACCTTTGCGCTGATTTCATTAAAGACCGAAAGTTCCACCGGAGCGCCGGCCTCATTCGCAATGGCCAACAAGTGCAATACGCTATTGGAACTGCACCCTAACGCCATATCGCAAGCGATAGCATTTTGAAGGGAAGTTTGGTTGATAATCTGCCGTGCGGTAATGCCTTTTTCTACCATATCCATAATGGCGGCTCCCGCCCTTTTAGCCAACATAGTCCGTCGTCCGCTAACCGCCGGAATGGTGCCATTTCCGGGCAGGGCAATGCCAATCGCCTCACACAGACAGTTCATACTGTTAGCGGTGTACATACCCGCGCAACTGCCGCAACCGGGGCAAACACTTTGTTCGCAGGCTGCCAAATCACAGTCACTCATCAAACCGGCTTTATTGGCGCCAACCGCCTCAAACATTTTAGAAAGGCTAACTTCCTCGCCGCCCCATTTGCCGGCCAACATCGGACCGCCGCTGCAAACCACAGCCGGAATATCCATACGGACGGCTGCCATCACCATACCGGGCACAATTTTATCACAGTTGGGAATAAGCACCAGACCATCCAGTTGATGGGCCATGGTCATAGTTTCCACACTGTCAGCAATCAGTTCGCGACTGGCCAAGGAGTATTTCATACCGATATGCCCCATAGCAATACCGTCACATACACCGATGGCCGGAAATTGCACGGGAGTACCGCCGGCGCTGCGTATGCCGGCCTTAACCGCCTCAGCCAACTTATCCAAATGGATGTGTCCGGGCACAATTTCGCTATGGGCACTCACCACACCGATAAGGGGGCGTTCGAGTTCCTCTTTGGTATAACCCATGGCATAAAACAGGCTGCGGTTGGGGGCGCGCTCGGTCCCCTTGGTTACATTATCACTTCTGCGATTCATACGATATCACCTTGTGTTATTTTTTTAACCAGCTCATCATCTTGCGAAGACCGGCGCCAACCTTTTCAAGCAGGTGCTCGCTCTCTTTGCGGCGAGTAGCCAAAAACTTAGCTTTACGACCGGCCGAAAATTCTTGCATAAATTCGCTGGCAAAAGTGCCATCTTGAATTTCCGAAAGAACCTTTTTCATTTCCTTGCGGGTTTCTTCGGTAATGAGACGTTTTCCGGTGCGATAATCACCGTATTCAGCGGTATTGGAGATGGAATAGCGCATCATAGCAAAACCGCCCGAATTGATAAGGTCAACAATGAGCTTCATTTCGTGGATGCATTCAAAATAAGCCATCTCGGGCTCGTAACCGGCCTCAACCAAGGTGTCAAACCCGGCCTTCATCAATTCGGTAACACCACCGCACAAAACGGCCTGCTCACCGAATAAGTCGGTTTCGGTTTCTTCGCGGAAAGAAGTTTCCAAAATACCGGCGCGGCCGGCACCGATGCCGCAAGCATAAGCCAAGGCATATTCTTTCGCCTTGCCCGAAGCATCTTGATAGACGGCAATCAAGCTGGGAACACCCTTGCCCTCTACATACTGGCTACGAACAGTGTGACCGGGGCCTTTGGGGGCAACCATAATCACGTCGATTTGCGGGTCGGGAGTAATAAAGTTGTAATGAATATTGAAGCCGTGAGCAAACATCAAAACATCGCCGGCCTTCATATTCGGGGCAATTTGGGTATTGTAGATATCGGCGGCCAATTCATCGGGTACCAACATCATAACCACATCGGCGGCTTTGGCAGCATCGGCCACTTCCATTACCTTCAAACCGGCGGCACGTGCTTTTTCTGCGCTGGCGCTGTTGCTCCGCAAACCAACCACCACGTTGATGCCGCTTTCATGCAGATTTTGGGCATGAGCGTGACCTTGACTACCGTAACCAATAACCGCAACGGTTTTTCCCGCCAACATATCAAGATTGCAATCGGTGTCATAATACTTTTGAATCATTTTCTTTTCTCTCCTTAAAATTCATAAATTTCAGTGCGGCAAATTGTCACACAAATACATACAAAATTATTCATCCAACAGGTAGGAAACCTCCCCGCGCTCCATCGCGGTCACGCCGGTGCGGCACATCTCCAAAACCTCTAAACCGGAAAGGCTTTTCAAAAAGCAATCGACCCGTTCGGGTTCGCCGGTCAGTTCCAGCACCACACTCCCCACCGAAACATCTAAAATTTCGGCCTTGTAGGTATGGGCCAATTCGTTGATTTTTTCCAGCACCTCGTCGTTTGAGCGCAGTTTAATCAGTAATAGCTCGCGCAACAAGCTGGTACGTAAATTCAGCGGAAAAATAGCCTTGGTTTCCACCAATTTGGCCGTCTGCCGTCGAATCTGTTGAAAGGAGGCAAAATCACCCGACGAAACAATCGTAACGCGGGAAATTTCAGGATTATCGGTTGCCGATACCGTCAGACTGTCAATGTTAAAGCCACGTTGACAAAACAAAGAAGAAATCCGGGCCAACACACCGGTATGGTTTTCTACCAATACGCTTAAATAATGTTTATCCAAACCCTTTTCCTCCTTTAATTGATAATCATATCGTCTACCGTACCGCCGGCCGGAATCATCGGAAAAACGCTTTCCTCACGGTCAATGACGCATTCAATCCAAACGGGACCGTTTAGGGTAAGCGCCTCTTGCAAGGCATCCTTAAACTCGGCTAGATTGTGACAAGAAAATCCTTTGGCGCCAAATCCTTCAGCCACGACCGGATAGTTGGTTTTGCGCTCGGGCTCACTCGAAGAATAACGCTTTCCGTAAAAGGTTTTTTGCCATTGGCGAACCATACCGAGCACGGAATTGTTCATAATCACAGTGATGACCGGCAAGTCATAGCTCACCGCAGTGCAGGCCTCGTTCATATTCATATGGAAGGAGCCGTCCCCCGTAATGTGAAATATCGGTTTATTGCCACCCTCAGCAACGGCAGCGCCGATCGCCGCACCGTATCCGTACCCCATCGTACCAAGGCCACCGCTGGTTAAGAAGCTGCGAGTGTGTAGGTGGGAAACATACTGTGCTGCCCACATTTGATGCTGTCCCACGTCGGTGACATACACGGCATCTTCACCGGCTATCTCAGAAAGGGCCTGCATTACTTGATGCGGTTTCAAAACTGTTTCATCGTCAGTCGGCTGATAGTCTTTCTGCTGCCAACGGGCAATTTGTTCTTTCCATTCGGGATGAGTGGTATCCTTAAGCAAGGGTAACAGTGCCTTAAGCACCTCTTTAACATCTCCGACAATCGAAGAATCCACCGCTACGTTTTTGTTGACCTCGCTTTTGTCAATATCAATATGTACGATTTTGGCACGGCGGGCAAACTTATTCGAGTTTAAAGCCACGCGGTCGCTAAAACGAGTGCCAATCGCCAATACCAAATCGGCGTGGTCAACCGCCAAGTTCGCCGTTTTGCGTCCGTGCATACCAACCAGCCCCATATTTAAGGGGTCATTGTATCCCAAAACACCGGCCGCCATAATGGTATGGGTCGCCGGGATATCGCTCTTTCGAAGCAGGGCAGCCAATTCTTCCTCTGCCCCCGAAATGCGAACACCACCACCATAGTACACTACGGGGAATTTGGCGTTGTTTATCATATCGGCCACCTTTTGCAGATGTTTTAAAGGTTTTTGCTCAACCGCGACACAGCCAACCTCTTTTTTCTCATACTCGGCCTTATTAATGGTTACATCTTTCGGAATATCCACCAATACGGGACCGGGACGTCCCTCTGTCGCAATGCGAAAGGCGCTGCGTAGAGTATCCGCCAGTTCCTCCACCGAACGAACGGTATAGTTGTGTTTGGTAATTGGCATCGTGATACCGGCAATGTAGACCTCTTGGAAACTATCCCTTCCAATCAACGAGGTCGGCACATTTCCGGTAATGGCTACCAGCGGAACGCTATCCATATACGCGGTAGCAATACCGGTGACCAGGTTGGTGGCACCGGGGCCGCTGGTTGATATTACCACACCGGTTTTGCCGGTGCGACGGGCGTAGCCGTCGGCGGCGTGAGCCGCACCTTGTTCGTGTGCGGTCATATAATGATTAATCTTCTCGCGATATTCATAAAGGGCGTCGTAAATATTCAGTACCGAGCCACCGGGATAACCAAATACAGTATCCACTCCTTGTTCTAACAGCACCTCGGCAACGATTTGTGCGCCGGTTAACAGCATAACGTTTTTTCTCCTTATCGTGGCATTTTTTGCGGGATTCAACCGCGTTTAGCGATGGCTTCTACTTCCACCAAAACATTCTTGGGAAGTTGTTTCACCGCCACGCAACTACGGGCCGGTTTTTCAGTGAAATATTGGCCATAGACCTCGTTAAAAGCGGCGAAGTCACCCATATCGGCCAAAAAGCAAGTGGTTTTTATCACTTGGTCAAGCGAACTGCCGGCCGCTTCTAATACGGCTTTTAAGTTTTTACAAACCTGATTGGTTTGGCCAACAATGTCAGCCGCCTCTACCTCACCACTTTCCGGTACCAAAGCAATCTGCCCCGAAGTGAAAACCAAATCCCCCACTGCAACAGCTTGGGAATAGGGACCAATGGCTGCGGGCGCTTTTTGGGTATATATTTTATTCATATATCTATTCTCCTTATGAAACCAGTTTAAAACCAGCCTTGGTTAGTTTGGTTTGAATTTGCTCAATATGTTCAAAATTGCGCGTTTCCAGCACAATACGTAAATAACAACCGTTGATATCGGTCGATTCACTGGCGCGTTCGTGATGCACCGAAATCACGTTGCCGCCACAGTCGGCAATAATACCCGAAACATCGTGCAGTTGACCGGGTCGGTCGGAAAGAGCCACGCAGAATTGCCAAGTGCGTCCCGAATTGAGCAAACCACGCTCAATCACGCGGGAAAGAATGGTAACGTCAATATTACCACCCGAAACCACACAAACCACATTTTTCCCCTCAATCGGCAATTTACCGGCCATCACCGCAGCCACCGAAACAGCACCGGCACCCTCGGCAATTGTTTTTTGTTGTTCCATCATAGCCAAAATGGCGGTGGAGATTTCGTCCTCATTCACTGTGACAATTTCATCTACATAGTTACTGCAATAATAAAAGGTGTTATCCCCCGGCGCCTTGACGGCGATACCGTCTGCAAAGGTGGAAACAGCCGGCAGGGTAATCATTTTTCCTTGTTGAACCGATTGGAACATTGAAGCCGCTCCCTCGGCTTGTACGCCATAGACCTTTACTTCAGGGCGAAGTGCCTTAATGACAAAGGCGATGCCCGAAATTAATCCACCGCCGCCAATGGGAACCACCACGGCATCGACTTTTTCCAACTCCTCTAAAATCTCAAGCCCAATGGTGCCTTGTCCGGCAATCACGTCTTCGTCGTTAAAGGGGTGAATAAAGGTGTAGCCGTGTTCTTTTTGCAATTCCACCGCCTTTTGGTAGGCATCGTCGTAAACGCCTTTGACCAAACACACTTCGGCACCGTAACCCTTGGTAGCCTCTACCTTGGAAATAGGGGCGGTATTGGGTAAACAAATGAGCGATTTTATTCCATTTTTGCTGGCCGCCAAAGCTACGCCTTGGGCGTGGTTTCCGGCCGAGCAGGCGATTACACCCTTGGCCTTTTCCTTCTCGCTGAGTTGCGAAATTTTAAAGGCCGAACCGCGCACTTTAAAAGAGCCGGTCAGTTGTAAATTCTCCGGTTTTAGCCATACGTTGGCCGTTTTCGAAAGGCCCGGTGCCTGCACCAATGGGGTGGCACGCACCACACTTTTAAGGGCAAAAGCTGCTTGATAAATTTTATCCAATGTCAACATAATATTTTCCTCAAAAAGTTTTCAAATTTTTGATTCTGCCTTCGGAGCCATATCGTTAGATTTAGATTTGAAAAAATCCGCCCCGAAAATCGAGGCGGAAGAACAATTCAACCGTGGTACCACTCGGATTACCGCTTTTTCACAAAAGTCGGTCACTCACCGTGTACAAACATACACGCCCAATATAACGGTCGGTCCCGTACGCGCTTACTGAAAACCAAAAAGGATTTGTTCAGCCGTCTGCTTCAGGGGGATACACATCAAACCGCTTCCATCGGCTTACACCAACCGCCGACTCTCTGTGCGCCGCGAAAATGACTGCTTTGTCCCTTTCAACGCATTTACTCTATTAATGATATCATTATAGCACTTAGAAAGAATTTGTCAACCTTTGACCGTCATTTTTTTCAACTTTCGTGCTTTTGCACAGTAAAGCGATGAAATACGATGTCCCGTATGGCATTTTCACTACGAAAGGGCCCCAAATAAAAGCCATTCAGCAAATGATTTTCCCCATTCTTTTTTCCAAAACGGGACCGGCCAACCGATAAAAGCCTGCGCTGACGAAACTATTCAAGCCGGCTTTTAACAAATTAAAGGGAATAATGGCCGGTACCAACATTTCTACCACTACCTCGCGCGGGGTTCCCATAAAAACCACCGTCAACCACAAATTCATCGGTATCATTACTGCCGTCATAGTGAGCGTGGCCGCCAGTGCCGCCCACCACAAATTTCGCTTGGTTCGACCCAATCGGCCAAATAAGGTAAAAATGCAAACCATTGCACCGGTAGACACCAAATGCATCACAAAGCCAACCGGGCCATCACCCCCCATTAAAAAGGCCTGAATGAAACACACAGCCAGCAAAACCGCGCCACCCGCCGGTCCGCCCAAAATGAGAGTTGCCAATAAAATGGGAATGTCGGCCATATCGTACACCAAAAAGGGCGCCGATGGAATAAGCGGTATACGAATGAGGCCCACCGCCAAAATGGAAACGGCGGCAAACATCGCCATCAATGCCAAACGATAGGGTTTTTTCATAAAAATCATTCTCCTTTTTCTACACCATGCCTACCAAAAGAAAAAACGCCCCGTTTCCATAAGCAGAAACGGGACGCACACAACAATTTTATCGGTTTTCGAAAAAAATCGTCTGCTTCTCTCATCCGGACTGAAAGCAAATTTCTTTGCAACACCGTCGGTTTTGGAATCGCACCAAATCAGCCACCGCATTGCGGCAGGTCACGGACTAAAAACGACATTCGCCGTTTCATTACCGTCGGTGGGGAATCGCACCCCGCCCCGAAGACATTGATGATATTTCTTTGTAATTTTATTCTATGCATTTTCTCCCGATTTGTCAAGGGTGAATCCGTTTTATCCATCTTTATACACTATCGTCGGAGTGATCTTATTGCTTCACAGCAATCGTTTTATTGAAACCTTGCGGTTTCAGTGGTATTTTATTCACCTATAAAACTGCCGAAGGCAATATCACTCGTCGTTAGACAAATATAACTGCGCAGCAATAAAACTCGCCGTAAGGCGAAAGAAAACCGGCGTTGTATCCTTACGGGTACAACGCCAAAAAAGTGCTCTCCCTTTTTCTATGTAAAGAATATAACTGTGGCACCTTCCTTATGGAGGGTGCCACAAAAGGGAACATTTTTGTTTTTGAAAAAATTTTAATAGGCAACACCTTGGGCAATCATCGCCTCAGCTACCTTGATAAATCCGGCGATGTTCGCACCGGCCACCAAATCACCCTCCATACCGAACTTCTTGGCGGCATCATAAGAGTTTTTATAAATGTTGGCCATAATCTGTTGTAATTTGGCATCCACTTCTTCGGTCGACCAGCTGTAACGCATAGAATTTTGGCTCATTTCCAGACCCGAAACTGCTACGCCGCCGGCATTTACCGCTTTCGAGGGGGCCATAACCAATCCATTCGCTTTGATATAAGCGGCTGCTTCTTCGGTGGTGGGCATATTGGCCACTTCTACATAATATTTTACACCGTTGGCTACAATGTTTTTCGCATCTTCAATACCAACCTCATTTTGGGTAGCGCAAGGCATTACAATATCCACTTTTTGACCCCACGGTCTTTGGCCGGCATAGAAAGGTACGCCGAATTTATCGGCATAATCTTGTACCTTGTCACGTCCGGAATCACGCATTTCAAGCAGATAGTTGATTTTTTCTTCGGTAACAATACCATCAGCATCATAAATATACCCATCGGGACCCGAAAGGGTAACCACCTTACCACCGAGCTCTGCCACCTTTTTCACGGTGCCCCAAGCTACGTTACCGAAGCCGGAGACGGCAACGACTTTGCCTTTGATGGTTTCTCCAAAACTTTTCAGCATTTCCACCGTGTAGTAAACAGCACCATAACCGGTAGCTTCAGGGCGAATGAGAGAGCCTCCAAAAGACAGTCCCTTACCGGTTAATACACCGGTAAATTCGTTGCGCAGACGTTTGTATTGACCATAAAGATAGCCAACCTCGCGTGCGCCAACACCAATATCACCGGCCGGCACATCGGTATCCGGGCCGATATGTTTGGAAAGTTCGGTCATAAAGCTTTGGCAGAAACGCATAATTTCGGCGTCCGAACGACCGCGCGGATCAAAATCAGAGCCACCTTTACCACCACCCATAGGCAGACCGGTTAAACTGTTTTTAAACGTTTGCTCAAAACCGAGGAACTTCACAACCGAAGCATTGACCGAAGGATGTAGTCGAACGCCTCCCTTGTATGGGCCAATGGCCGAGTTGAACTGTACGCGATAACCGCGGTTGACTTGCACCTTGCCGGCATCATCCATCCACGAAACACGGAAGGAAATCATACGCTCGGGCTCTACCATACGTTCCATAATTCCCCATTTTTCAATGCGGGGATCTTGCTCAATTACTGGTTCTAATGACTCAAAAACCTCCAACACCGCTTGCAAGAATTCCGGCTCACCGGCATTGCGATGTGCAGCGGTTTCATAAACCTTTTTCAAATATTCATTTTTTAAGGCCATAGCTTCATTTCTCCTAACAAAATTAAATTTTTCAGCAAAAAAATTAACATTTTTAGTTTACTGCCTGCTCTCAAAAAAGTCAAGTATTTTATAGTAGGTGCACCTGCTTTTTCTATACAATTCGTATTATATGATTCCTATTTTTAAGACCGATTTTCGTTTTTTTGGTGAAAATGTACTAAATTTTTATCTTACTTATCCACCATCTTTTCCACTGTTTTTATCCCAAAAGTGCCGAATTCCCCATAAAACCGTTGCAAAACGGTGGATAACTCGGTGAATAACTATAAATACTATTTGTAAATCGACATTTTTCGTCAAACCCTAATCAACATACTTTTTCGCCGAATAATTCTCCCCCCGCTTATGCCTACTTTTTCCCTTGTTGTGTGAAAGATATTGCCTTTTTTTAAAAACAACTTCTCTTTTTTAAAAAAAACCTTTACTATTTTGTCAAAAACAGTTATAATGAAAAAGGTTGTCTGGAACATTCATTTTCCAAAGAGTCTATTGCCAAGTAACGCCAACCCACACCCTGTTATAAGGAGAAAACATATGCCTTCTTTCAGACATCTTAAATGGATTTCGGCGGTTTCTTTTCTACTAAGCATCTGTCTGCTGTTTAGTGGCTGTCGGTCAAACGATTCCCTTTCCCCATCGGAATGTACCGCACAAATTTTAAAACAACAACCCTTTCCTGCCCTGAGCGAATTATCTGCCTCGGCTTTGCCCTCCTACTTTGAATTTCAAGATGCCGATGTAAAACGATTCAGCGCTTGGGTCAGCGCCGACGGCGAGTCGGCCGACACCGTTGCCGCCTTTGAAGTGACCGACAAGTCCGGACACAATAAGGTCGTTTCGGGCATTTCAAGTTATTTAACCAAACTAACCTCTTCCTTTAAAAACACGATGGATAGTGAATATCAGAAAATTCAAAACCGTATTTTGGTGGAAGACGATCACATCGTTTTATTGGTGATATGCGACAATACGGGCGCCTTAGAACCTCTGCTCAACGAGTGGCAGGTTTCCCCCATTTATTAAACCTATGGCGGTAGAAATTTTAGCTCCGGTCGGTAGTAGGGATTCCTTAGTAGCGGCGATACGCGCCGGTGCAGATGCCGTCTATTTTGGAGCAGAAGAATTCAACGCACGTCGCAATGCCGACAATTTTGACGAGCAAGCCTTACAAGACGCCATTGCCTATGCTAAAAAAAACGGCGTTTACTGTTATTTAACCCTCAACACCTTAATCAAAGATGATGAAATGACCGCTGCCCTTTCTTTAGCAAAGCGAGCTTGGCATTACGGCATTGACGCCGTAATTGTGCAGGATTTGGGGCTGGCTTGTTTGTTGCATCAAACGGCACCTTACATTGTCTTGCACGGTTCCACCCAACTTTCCATTCATTCGCCGGCCGCCCTGCCCCTACTCAAAGAGATGGGGTTTCAGCGAATTGTTCCGGCTCGCGAACTGAGTGAGGCGGAACTGAACTCCTTTGTACAAGCGGCTGACCGCTTGGGGATGGAAGTAGAAGTATTTGTTCACGGCGCCCTTTGTATGTGCCTTTCAGGACAATGTTATTTTAGCGCCTTTTTGGGCGGCCGCAGTGCCAATCGGGGCCTGTGTGCCGGCACTTGCCGGTTGCCCTTTCACGCCGAGAAAGGCACCAACTTTGATTTAAGTTTAAAGGATTTATCCTTACTCTCGAAAGTCCATCGTCTCACCGAAATTGGCGTTGCCTCCTTTAAAATTGAGGGCCGAATGAAGAGACCGGAATATGTAGCTTCGGCAGTTCACGCTTTTCGCCTTATGTTCGATGAGGGTGCCGTACCAAACCAAACCAAAAAACAATTGGAACAGATTTTTTCTCGCAGTGGATTTACCGATGGGTATTTCGAAAACCGTTTGGGACGACATATGTTTGGGGTGCGAAGTGAGCAGGACAAGGCCGCATCAAAAGAAGCTATGGCCTCCATCCACGAACTCTACCGTAGAGAACGACAACGCTTGCCCCTTCGGTTGCAGATTTCCCTTCGCGACGGACAACCCATCGTCTTAACCGCGCAAGACGGCAACGCTTCGGTAACCTGCACCGGCCCCGCGCCGGAGAAAGCCCGCAACCGCCCCTTAACCAAAGAACGTCTGGAAGAAATTTTTTCTAAACTGGGTGGCACTCCCTATTATGTCGACACCCTTTCGGTCGATTGCGAGGAGGGATGGACGCTTCCCCTCTCTGCCCTCAACCGACTGCGGACACAGGGAGTGGAGAAACTCGGTGCTCTGCGCGCCCTTCGGCGCGAAAAGCCAAGCCAAAACACCCTTTCGCTATCCCCCGAGCCCACACGCAAAATCCACGGGTTTTTCGCCCGTTTTTCCAATGAAACCCAATGTTTTGCCGCCAAAAATTTATTGTCCGATTTAACCGGTTATTCGCTACCGGCCTTCCGTTTGGCGGCCCTATTGGAACAAGAAGATTTATCGGAATCCTCCCGTGCACTCTTGCAACAAGCGGCGGCCGAACTACCCCGCGGTGCAACCGACGATACGGTGTTGCTCTCGCTTTTGACCCGCTTGCAACGGCAAAAGGTGCAAACAGTCGTTTGCTCCAATCTTTCGGCGGTGGCCTTGGCCAAAAAAATTATGCCGCATATCATCTTCGGATTTGGAATGAATCTGTTTAACTCCTATTCGCTGGCTGCCGCCGCCGATTTGGGGGCCAAAACCGTGATTCTATCCCCCGAATTGAACCGACGAGAAATCGCCGCCTTAACGGGAAAAAGAAAAATGGCCCGAATGGTTTTTTGTTATGGCAGACAACCCCTGATGCTAACCCGTAACTGTCCCGTCAAAAACGGAGTCGGATGCCGTGAAAAAGCCAAAGGATGTTCTATCACCGACCGCAAAAACAACCGATTTCCGGTCATTTGCGAAAACGGATTTTCCGAAATATTGAACACCAAAATCACAAACCTTTCCCATTACCTCTCTGAGGTTGCGGCTGATGCCGGCTATTTATTCTTTTCCTTAGAATCGCCTGAAGAAACCATTTCGGTTTTGCAAAATTTTCTGCAAAATCAACTGCAAAACGGAGCGGAGTTTACCCACGGGTTATTTGTAAACGGTGTTTTATAACAAAAAAACCGATCCCTTAAAAGGAATCGGCTTGGAGCTGATGGTCGGAATCGAACCGACAACCTGCTCATTACGAGTGAGCTGCTCTGCCATTGAGCCACATCAGCAAACTTATCTTGTCAATTATATCAATTTTCGCAACTCGAGTCAAGAGCAAATTAAAAATATTTAGGAATGAAGGAGAATCTACTATGGAAAACATCGACCGTCGCAAAATTATGGCAAAAAAACTATCCCGCGTACGCAAAGCCCACCACCTTACCCAAGAGCAAGTCGCAGATATTTTAAAAATCAAACGTTCCACCTATGCTTATTACGAGCGCAACACCACGCCCCCGTTGGAAAACATTTTAAAGCTTTCCACCCTCTTTCACGTCAGCACCCATGAGCTGATGTATGATGAGCAAGATCCTGTTATTTTCAACCAGCTTATCAACCCCGGTATTCTGGAAGATCCGGGCAGCATTTTCGACATACATCAACCCACCAACTTCGGCAACCTTTTGGAACGCGAAAGAATGTTAATTGCGCGCTACCGTCTGTTACCGGAAAATTTGAAAGACAAGATCTGCAAGGAAGTTGAAGAATTGGCAGAAAAAATTGACCAATAACGAAAAAAGCAACCGCCGCTTTTCCCAAAAGGGAAAGCGGCGTGTTTTTATCTTTCAAGTTCCCGCTGCAATTCGGGATGAAAGGAAAGAAGCGGACGCAAATTGCCCCCTCTTTTTCCTTGTCGTGCGATGTAATTATCGGTTATGGCAATGACCTTGGGCAACAATATCCAAAGTCCTATTAAGTTGGGAATCGCCATCAGTCCGTTGCAAAGGTCGGACAGTTTCCAAACCAAATCTAAATCCAGCACCGACCCCAACAGTGAGGCTGCCACAAATAGGTAGCCAAACAGCTCTTTGCCCCGTTCTCCCTTTAAATATTTGGCCGCTTGACTTCCGTAAAAGGACCATCCGACCACGGTGGAAAGGGCAAAAAATACGGTTGCCACCGTAACAAATAGGCCGGCCGAAGGAAAAAAAGTTTTGGCAAAGGCGGCGGCAACTAATTCAGCCCCCTGCCAATCCCCACACACCTGACCGGTGGAAAGGTTGATAACACCCGAAGATAAAATGGCAAAGGCGGTAAAACTACAACCAATAATGGTATCGAACACCACCGTGAAAATGCCCCACATTCCCTGTACCACCGGTTCATTTTCCTCGGCCGACGCAAGGGCAGTAACCGAAGAGCCAAGGCCGGCTTCGTTGGAAAAAACACCCCGCCGAATCCCCAAAGAAACAGCCTGTTTTACCATACTGCCGGTCCATCCGCCAACCACAGAAGAAAACCCGAATGCACCGCGAAAAATTGCCGTAAAAACCGCCGGTAAGGTGTGAATGTTCCGCGCGATAATCAATCCCGTGCCCAGAAAATAACCAACCGCCATCACCGGCACCATCCGCTCGGCTACACGTCCGATACGTTGGGCTCCACCCAGAATCATAAATCCCAGCAAGAGGGCCAACCCCGCACCGATGACAAGCGGCGAAATTCGAACTCCGCCCAAGGGTACAAAAGCGGTTTCCAATAATCCCGCTACGGTGTTCATTTGTATCATATTCCCCATCCCAAAGGCGGCACCGACCTGACAGAGGGCAAAAAATAAAGCGAGCCGTCGGCCTGCTTTTTTCCATCCTTTTTGTTGATACAATCCGTCTTCTAAATAATACATCGCGCCGCCCAACCATTCCCCCGATGGGGCGCGGCGGCGGTAATACACCCCCAGTGTTTGCTCCGAAAAGGCAGTCATCATTCCAAGCAAAGCCGAAATCCACATCCAAAACACTGCTCCCGCACCGCCAATGGTCAGAGCGGTTGCTACACCGGCAATGTTTCCGGTGCCAATGGTGGCAGCCAAGGCAGTAGCGGCTGCCTGCTTGGGAGAAAGCGCCTTTCCCGCCCCTTTTTTTGAGGGTTGAAAAAACGACCCCACCGTTTTTTTATAAATCCATCCAATACGTCGAAAAGGAAAAAATCGGGTGCGCACGGTTGCTGTCACCCCAAACAACAAAAGCGCACAAAGCATTGGATCGCCCCAAACCACCTTTTCGCATAAAAAGGTTAGCACCATTTGACCGGCAGACACAAAATCCCTTCTTTCCAAAAAGTTTGAAGATTTCACTTCCTGGTTTTTTAAAGGGAACCTGTTTTTAAAAGAAATTGCTCCACAATATCTTCTTTCTCTCTTAGTAGAAAAATTTCCAATGCATTAACCAAACATATTCCTAACCTATTATTGTGCAATAGGTCAAGAATTGTCAAAACATCATTCTAATACCATTATAAAATGAAAAGCATCTTCCTTACTTTTCTTGGTTGCTATAACATAGTTCATTTCTGTTTGGTCCATCTTTTCTTACATCCAACTTGTTATAGATTTCTTTTAACGAGCAAACTGTGATTTCAGAATTGGTTTCTCAATAGCCAAAGCATTTAAACCTGAACCAGCCTTAAATGACTATTTTTAGGCATTTTTTGGCTCGCCGTCATTCATAGGCGAAAGCCTTATGAACTCCGTTTCACCAAAATCTACACAAAAAATAACTCATTTAAGGTCGTAAG
>JAZNIW010000029.1:0-113894 GCA_045577695.1 Acutalibacteraceae bacterium | reverse complement strand
TGTTTATGATCCTGATGCTATAAGATAATTTCTAACTATTATTTTTAAAGTCCTTGAAACATAGGGCTTGTTTAAGTGTGCCTATTTTTGATTTCTAAACTTTTTTAAAAAAGCACTTGACTTTTAATAGTTAGTCACCTCATTCTTAAAAACCATCTATTTTTTGAGAAAAGAGTCTTTCAGGGCAACCGTGCGATTGATGATGATGTTATCCTCTTTCGAATCGGGGTCAATGGTAAAATAACCCTGCCGCATAAATTGAAAGGTGTCGCCCACCCGGGCGGCAAATACATCGCCCTCAATCTTTGCGCCCGTGATGACCTGCAACGAAGCGGGGTTTAGATTATCCGCAAAGGAGGAAACTCCCTTTTCATCCGATGGGTTTTCCACCAAGAACAAACGGTCGTACAACCGAACCGTAGCATCCTTGGCCGTTTTCGCTGAAACCCAATGCAGGGTGCCCTTTACTTTGCGGCCATCGGGAGAATCGCCGCCCTTGGTAGCGGGGTCATAGGTACAGTGTACCGCTGTAACATTGCCCTCTTCATCCTGTTCGGCCGAAACATACTTAATGAAGTAAGCCCCTTTTAAGCGAACCTCTTTAGCCGGGCAAAGACGGAAATATTTACCGGGCGGATCCAACATAAAGTCCTCTTGCTCGATATAAATTTCTTTGGAGAAGGTCACCTCTTTGGTGCCGGCTTCGGGTTGATTGGGATTCTTCTCCACCAAAATTTGTTCGGTTTTATCTTCGGGATAATTGTCAATGATGACTTTTAAGGGGCGAAGTACTGCCATAGCGCGCTCGGCGTGTTGGTTCAAATAATCCCGCACACAGGATTCAAACAGGGCAAAATCAATGACACTATAGGCCTTGGAAACCCCGATTTTAGAGACAAACTCCCGTACTGCTTCGGCCGGATAACCGCGACGACGCATACCGCAGATGGTAGCCATACGGGGGTCATCCCAGCCGTTTACCAAGCCATCTTGCACCAGTTTCAAGCATTTGCGCTTGCTGGTGAGAGTGTAATTGACGTTCATACGGGCAAATTCGATTTGTCTGGGCGGAGTGGGAATATCCAATGCTTTCAAAAACCAATCGTATAAGGGGCGATGGTTTTCAAACTCCAGCGAACAGAGCGAATGGGTAACCCCTTCTTTGGCGTCCGACAACGGGTGAGCGAAATCGTACATTGGATACACACACCATTTGTCGCCGGTGCGATGATGGGGCACCTTCATAATACGGTAGATGATAGGGTCACGCATATTGAGGTTGGGGGATGTCATATCAATCTTGGCACGCAGCACCTTTTGGCCGTTTTCAAATTCACCGTCGGTCATACGGCGGAACAAATCCAAATTTTCCTCAACCGAGCGATTACGATAGGGACTTTCTTTGCCCGGCTCGGTTAAAGTACCACGGTATTCCCGCATCTGGTCAGCCGTTAAATCACAAACGAAGGCCAACCCCTTTTCGATAAGTTTAACGGCACATTCGTAAATAAAATCAAAATAATCCGAGGCGAAATAAACCTTATCCCATTGATAGCCAAGCCAGCGAATATCTTCCATAATGGCATCAACATATTCCACGTCCTCCTTCGTGGGGTTGGTGTCATCCAAACGCAGATTGCATTTACCGCCATATTTTTCAGCCGTGCCAAAGTCGATGCAAATGGCCTTAGCGTGACCGATATGCAAATAGCCGTTTGGCTCGGGCGGGAAGCGGGTTTGCACCTTATTGTAAACCCCTTCTTTTAAATCTTGGTCAATAAAATCGTGAATGAAATTGCCGGCCGTTTCAAGGGTTGCTTCTTCCAAACCATTGATGTTTTTTTCTTCCATACTTTTTCTCCTTTTCGGCGGTGTTCTTTAGGCCCGATAATAATCGATAGCTTTTTGTAGACGGCGCTCCACTTCCGATTCACCCAGCGTTTGCATAATGCCGCACAAATCGGGGGTGTTCACACGGCCGGTAATGGCCAACCGAATGAGGGTGCTGACGTCGCCGGGGTGGCCTTTATAGGCCTCTTTATCGGCTTTATAGGTTTTCATATCCGGAGCAAAACCATGCGCCGGACAAATGGATTTGATTTTTTCAAACCATTCGCTCTGCTCGTCTTCCGGCCGATATACCTTTTTATAATCGGTCAGCAGCAAAACGGCGTCCTCCTGCGAAATGGATGCGGGAGTTGGTTCGTAACAAGCAGTGAAACTATCCGCAAAGAAATAGGCCGAATAGTCTTCTGCATCACTCCACTTGGCCAAATCCTTGCGCGGTTTGGGGCCGCCACGGTCAATGGAAAATATCTTAGCCGTAAAGGCAGGGTCTAGCAGCAACCGCTTGGCAAAATCAGAGTGATAGGCCACCGCCCAATCGGTAATCTTACTGGCGACTTCCTCGGTGCCTTTGCGGCTGATGATATTCTTGGAAACATCCAACAGCTTTTGCCCATCAAACAAGGCGCCGGAAAGGCTCATCTTTTTCAGTTTAAAGGGATACTTTTGGTATGGCTCTTCGGGATTGGCACGGCGCCATTGCTCAAATTCCGAACTGGCAATCGTCATCAAATATTCCATCACGGACTCAGGCGGAAATCCCTCTTCGATGAAATAGCGAACAGCGGCTTCGGGGTCTTTACGTTTGGAAATTTTGCGTTTGCCGCCCTCATCCATTTTCATAATGGGAGCCACGTGGGCGTATTTGGGCGGTTTAAAACCCAATACGCGGAACAATTCTAAATGTTTGGGGGTGGAAGAAATCCACTCGTCCCCACGAATGACGTGGGTGGTGCGCATTAAATGGTCATCCACCGCATGAGCAAAATGGTAGGTAGGAATACCATCGGATTTCAGTAAGACAAAATCCTCATCGTTTTCCGGCATTTCAATTTTGCCCTTTACCCCATCCGTAAAGGAGATGCGGCGTTCTTCTTTGCCGCCGGATTTCAAGCGCACCACATAAGGGTTGCCGGCCTCAATCAAAGCCTTGGCCTCTTCGTATCCAATGTTGCGGTGGCGGGCCCATTCGCCGTGATATCCGGTGCGAATTTTCTGCTTTTCCTGTTCAGCGCGAACCGCCTCTAATGCTTCTGCCGTACAAAAGCAAGGATAGGCCAATCCCCGTTTTATCAGTTCCTTGACATAGCATTGATAAATTTCAGCTCGGTCGCTTTGACGGTAGGGGCCATATTGCCCCACTTGGCCGTTTACGGTAAAGCCCTCGTCCAAATCGATGCCGAAGTTGTGCAACCCGTTTACAATATCTTCGGTGCCACCTTCGACCTCCCGCTTTTTATCGGTATCCTCAATGCGAATGTACATCAAGCCATTGGTGCTGTCAGCCATCATACGGTTGGTCAGCGCCATAAACAAAACGCCCAAATGCAGGTAACCGGTCGGACTGGGGGCAATACGGGTAACGGCCGCCCCTTCCGGCAGGTTGCGACACGGGTATTTTGCTTCATAATATTCCGGCGATTGTTGAATATTCGGCAACAACAATTCGGCTAATTTTTCAAACTCGGTCAATCGTGACACATCCTTTTTTCTATATCCTACTATATGTATACTTACAGATAATAATATTATCGCAAATTTCAGCCAAAATTACAACCATAAATTTCAATCTTTTTGTATTTTTCGGTGTTTTTTTGCAAAAATGGGTCTTGGTTTTTCATTTTTTTACTTGTTGACTTTTTCGCTTTAGTGTGTTAATATAATTACAAAAGAAAAACCATCATTTAACCGAAGGCGCACCGTGCTTTCGCATCGTTTACGGAGGAAGTTCTATGATAGATTTAAAAAACGAAATGAACGACCGTTTTTTTGAGGCTGTTTTAACCCTGAAAAGCGTAGACGAATGCTACAAATTCTTTGAAGATGTATGCACCATAAAAGAAATTAAAGCCTTTGCCCAACGGTTAGAGGTAGCCAAAATGCTAAAAGCAAAACGGCTGTACAGTGATATTGTGGCCGAAACCGGTGCCAGCACGGCCACCATCAGTCGGGTTAACCGATCGTTGTCCTACGGCAGTGACGGGTACAATATCGTCCTGCGCCGTTTGGAAGAACAGCGTAAATAATATTGTTTTGGGCCGCGCCGCATAACGGTGCGGTCTGTTTGCATATACCTTGCATATAATCTTTTTATGGGGAGCTGCTTTTATGTCCTTTTACGAAATGCCCGTCACCGAGTTGTCGGAAAATTTCATCCGCAATATTGGAGAAGAATGGATGCTGATTACAGCCGGCAACCAACAACAATACAATATGATGACGGCCAGTTGGGGATTTGCCGGCTATATGTGGGGCGAGCCCACCGCCATCGCCGCCATTCGGCCGCAACGCTACACGATGAAATTTGTGGAACAAGAAGAAACCTACACCCTTTCCTTCTACGGGGCAGACAAAAAAATCCATAGTATTTGCGGCAAGCAGTCAGGCCGTGACATCGACAAAACGGTTGCTACCGGCCTCACCCCGCAATTCGATACAACCACCGGCGCACCCTATTTTAAAGAAGCACGTTTGGTTCTTATCTGCCAAAAGGTATATCAGCAAAAGTTATCGGGCGAAGGCTTTTTCTCGAAAGAAATTCCGGACGCTACCTATGCCGATGGCGATTATCACCATATGATTTACGGAAGAATTATCAAAGCATTGGTAAAAAATGAAGAATAATCCTTTTTTATACTGTAATTAAAGCAGGTTTTCTGTCCATTGGAAAACCTGCTTTATCTGCCGTCTAAGGTTGTCTTTCTCAAAGAAAGGCAACCTTTTTTTATTTTTTGTAGCATTCGATTTGATAGCGCGGGCGCTCTTTGGTTTCGACATAAATTTTGCCGACATACTGTCCCACCAATCCAACCGAAAACAACTGGGCCCCTGCGAAAAACCAAATGGATAGTATTAAGGGAGAAAACCAATACGAACAGCCGACCAAACGGCAAATCAAACTATATAGACAGGCCAAAAGACTGATGGCCATAATCACGCCACCCGCTATGGTAATCAGGACGATAGGTTTCACGCTAAAGGAAGTGATGCCGTCAAAGGCAAATTTCAGCATTTTCTTTAGCGGGTATTTGGATTCACCCGCCACCCGTTTGCTGCGCTCATAATAGACCGAGTCGCTAGGATATCCAATGAGTGGCACTATCCCACGCAGATACAAATTGCGCTCTTTATACTGCGACAAGGCCGCTATGGCACGGTGGCTCATTAAACGAAAATCGGCGTGATTGTAGATCGATTTGGCTCCCATTGCATTCATCAGTTTATAAAAGCCTTGTGCCGTGACGCGTTTAAAGGCCGAATCACTCGTACGATCACTCCGTACACCGTAGACCACGTCGTACCCCATATGATAGCGATCGACCATTTTTTCAATGGCGGCAACGTCATCCTGCAAATCGGCATCAATCGAAACGGCCATATCGCTCTCCTCATTAGCGGTCAGCAAACCGGCCAATAGCGCATTTTGATGTCCGACATTGCCGGCAAGTTTCAGGCCGCGCACCGTTTCGTAGGTGGCAGCCGCCTCATCAATAAGCGACCAGGTGTTATCCTTACTGCCGTCATCCACAAACAAAACGAAACTATTCTTAGCAATTTTTTTATTTTTGATTAACTCCGCTAAAACCTCGTTAAGTTTTTGCAAGGCAAAGGGAAAAGCCGCTTGCTCGTTATAACAAGGCACCACAATGGCCAAACGATTCTCTTTTCTCACGAAACCTTCCTCCGCTTTTCTTGATTTTTCTTATTATACACCATTTTTCAAAAGAAAGCAAATCTTTCATATTTTTCCTCATTTGGCCATACATTATAGAAAACCGCGCCCTTTTGGTGGGCCGAGGGGGGAGATTGCCGTGAAAAAAGTTTTGTTTTTTAAAAATGCCCTGATTTTAACGGTCACCGCCCTATTGCTTCGGGTGGCCGGCATTTTCTTTCGCGTTTGGATGGCCTCCCATTTGGGGGCCGAGGGAATGGGACTGTATCAGGTCATTTTTTCGGTTTATACGTTAGCTTCCACCTTTGCCACTTCCGGTTTATCCACCGCTATCACCCGCCTACTCACCGAACGACTGGCGGTGGGTGACCTCGCGGGAGCCAAACGTACCCTGCGCTATTCACTAGCCCTTTCGCTGGCGGTTGCCCTGCTCAGCGTAGCTATCGTCTTTGGCTTTTCGCGTCCAATCGCCCTTATTTTCATTGGAGATGCCCGCGCCGAAGCAAGTTTAAAAATTCTCAGTTTCAGTTTGCCCTTTATGGGGGTCTGTTCTTGTTTGCGCGGCTATTTTCTGGCCCGCCGAAATACCCTTCCACCCTCGATCGGCCAAATTTTCGAACAGATCGTCCGTATGAGTATGATTGTCCTTTTGGTACAAGAATATGCCAAATACGGTTTGGCGGCGGCCTCAGCCGCCGTACTGGCGGGGGACACACTCGCAGAAGCAGCCGGCACCTTTTTGTTATGGTTGTTCTACCGCCTTGATATCCGCCGAAAAAAAGCAACACGACACACGGAGCTCACCCGTCGAAAAACGCTTAGTGAGCTGGTGCGTATTTCGGCGCCGATTACTCTGGGCCGCTATCTCCACACCGGTCTGCGAACCTCCGAAAGTCTGCTCACCCCCCTGTGTCTTTCTCGCTACGCCGGATCTAAAACTATGGCATTGGAACAATTTGGAATGATAAAGGGTATGGCGCTTCCGCTTTTATTATTCCCGGCTTCCTTGCTTTCTTCGGTTTCCACTCTTTTGATTCCCGAAATGTCCGAAGCGATGGCTAACGGTTCTACCCGTTCCATTCGTGCGGCAGTGGATAAGGTCCTTTCCATTACTTCTCTCTTATCCTTTCCAATCGCAGGGGTCTTTTTGGTTGCGGCCGGCCCGATGGGACGCATCTTATACCAGAGTGACTCGGTAGGTTATTTACTGCGCGCTTTGGCACCACTGGTTCCCTTTATGTATATCGATTTGATTGCCGATGGCGTTTTGAAGGGATTGGACCAACAAAATATTCTCTTTCGCAACAATGTGGCCGATTCGGTGATACGTCTGCTGCTGGTTGTGCTTTTGGTTCCCCGTTTTGGTATGCAAGGATTCTTGGGGGTAATGCTGTTCAGCAACCTCTTCACCGCCGTATTATCGGTGGTTCGTATGGTGCGGGTTGCCGGCCTTGGTTGGGACACCACACGGTATGTGTGGCGTCCGTTGGCAGCAGTGGGTGCGGCAGTGCTTCTTAGCGATTTTCTCTGCCGCCCCCTACACGAAAACGACTGGTTATTTCTGGTTGTGGCCGGTTGCACAACCTTGCTTTTCTATCTTGTGTTTTTGATTTTGTTTGGTGGCCTTTCTCTTGGCCCGTTTTTCCGCTTCATCGGGCGAAAAACACCAAGCACTCCACCGAAAAAATCCCCCTTTACTTCTCTTTCCAAATAGGATAAAATAAAAATAGAAACAAAGGGGGCTGATAACTATGGTACACTTAGGGAACGATTGGGACAAGATTTTAAAAGACGAATGGAATAAACCCTATTATCGTTTGTTGCGCCGTTTTTTAAAGGAGGAATACCAAAGTCATACCATCTACCCCGCTATGGAAAACATTTTCAATGCGCTACGTCATACCCCCTACCATCAAGTCAAGGCAGTGATTATCGGGCAGGACCCCTACCACGGTCCGAATCAAGCCCACGGACTTTGCTTTTCGGTACAAAAGGGAGTTGATATTCCGCCCTCCCTTCGCAATATTTATAAAGAAATGCAGGCCGATTTGGGGCTCGAACCACCCGCTCACGGGCAGTTGACCGCTTGGGCGAAACAAGGGGTGTTAATGCTTAACACGGTGTTGACGGTGCGCGCCGGTGCGGCGGCCAGTCACCGCGGCAACGGGTGGGAGCATTTTACCGATCGTATCATCGCTGAACTCAATCGAAAAGAAACCCCTGTGGTTTTTTTGTTGTGGGGTCGGCCCGCCGCCGAAAAAGCGAAGATGATCAATAATCCTTTGCATTTAAAGTTGGAAGCTCCCCATCCCAGCCCCCTCTCCGCCCACCGCGGCTTTTTTGGGTGCCGCCATTTTTCCAAAACCAACAACTATTTGATCGCCCATAACCTCCCCCCCATTCAGTGGGAGATTGAAAAATAAAAAAACAACCGAGGAAAAACAGGCTGACGTAATTTGCGCCGATAGTGCGCCTCCTTTTTTGTGGTAAAACGTTTAAAATACAAACGAAATATGTATTGAAATCCTTGGTCACTGTAGAGTTGCAACTCCACGGTGACCTTCTTTTTTTCTTTTGTACTCACGAATATGTCGATAACTTTTTTATGCAACGGAACCTCCCGGGAAGATGCTTTATGGAAAAATGCGCCTCCCTTTTCTCAGCAAAAAATCCGTGGGAGACAGCTTCTTTACGAAGTGTCTCTCACGGATTTCTTTTGTTATAGCACCGAATAGTAGCGAACCACACTCACCAATTCTTCTTTGTTTTGTAAACTGGCGGCAGTGAGCATTTTTTTAATGCGGTATTTCACAGCACTGACCGAGATGAACAATCCCTCAGCAATGGAAATAATGGTTTTATTCTCCAACAAGCCGCGTACAATACTGCGGTCAATTTCATCCCACATACGAAGCAATTCCTCTATTTGCAACACCATTAATACGTCGGGGTCCGCGTCGTAAAGCGGCAGTTTGCCGGACGGTAATTTGGGAAATCTCTTTTTGTAGGGAATCTCGGCGGTGGATTCCCGTACCACCAAGGGGCAATCAACCAAAATATTGGCAGAACGAATATCCCGATTGCGCTGTAAAAATTGATGCAATTTTACAGCTTGACGACCCAATTCTTCAAAATCCTTTTGGACCGTAGTTAGGGTCGGCCGCACGGCGCGGGAAGCAATCGAATCCCCAAAGCCGATGATAAACAACTCCTCCGGCACCGAAACCTCGTGCTCTTTGCACCAACGCAGCAGATACACGGCGGCTGCATCGCTCGAACAGATGACAGCATTGTACAAATGCCGATTGAGCTCAAAGCTCTTAACGCAGTCCGAAAGGGTGAAATCTTTATAAACATCATTGAGACCTGAAGTCAACCCATACTGGCGGCATAGGGCCAAAAATTCTTCCATTTTTACTTGGTCGGAATGGGTTTCATCATGCGCGCCGAAAAAGGCAATACGTTTACGCTTGTTAGCCAGTGAATAGTGAACCATACGGCGCATAGTTTTGGCAATATCAAAACCGACAAAGCCGGCAATATCCCCAATAGCAGAGGCAAGGTCAGCGCCGGCGTTGACCAATAAGGGTTCGACCCCTTGCCGCTGCATTTGCTGACAGGTGCTTTCCATCCAATGGTAGGAATAGCCAATGGCCAATGCCAGCGGGCGGGTATATTCCTCCGTAAGAATCGGCTTTTGGCCATTATAATCCACCACGGTTATATTCTTTTTTAATGCCTCTTTGGTGATGCCTTGTAAAATATCGGTTATCCAATAGCCGGGAAGCCCGATTTGTTCCGCTGTGACGTAAAGGTTCATTCCTACCCTCCCACTAACTATTTGTGTAGGTGTTATTTTTTTAAATCTTTCAATTCATAGGGGGTTGTTTGGTAAACGAAGTAGTTGAGCCAATTGGTAAAAAGGGTGCTGGCATATACGTGCCAACGCGCCATAGGCTCTGCTAACGGGTTGTCATCGACAAAATAGTGAAGCGGCACCGAAGGATTTAATCCCCGCTCCTTATCGCGAAAATACTCCTTAGCAAGGGTGTCGCGGTCATACTCGTGGTGACCCATAATAAAAAACTGCCGACCCTCTTTGTCACCAACCAAATGCAACCCCACTTCCTCCGACTCTGACATAATGCGAAGTTGCGGATGACCTGCTACCCGTTCACGGTCAACCGCGGTGTGGCGAGACTGGGGAACGTATAAAAAATCATCCATTCCATGGAACAAACGGGATTTTTCGGTTACCAAATCCACCCGAAAAACCCCCGACAATTTTTGGGGCAAGGTTTGCTTTTCAATACCGTAATGGTAATACAAACCTGCTTGCGCCCCCCAACAAATATGCAGAGTGGAAAAAACATTGTTTTTGGACCATTCCATAATCTCACAAAGTTCTTTCCAGTATTCTACCTCTTCATACGACAAGTGCTCGACCGGCGCGCCGGTAATAATCAATCCGTCAAACTGTTGGTCTCGCACCTCTTCGAAGGTGGTGTAAAAATTCAGCAAATGTTCCGGTGAGGTGTTTTTGGCCTTGTGCGTGGAAGTTTGCATTAAGGTGACTTCAATTTGCAAAGGGGTATTGGAAAGACAACGAAGCAATTGCGTTTCGGTTTCAATTTTATTGGGCATTAAATTAAGTATCAATATTTTCAAAGGACGAATATCCTGATGCAATGCGCGAGTTTCGGTCATCACAAAAATGTGTTCGCTTTCCAAAATAGCTCTGGCCGGCAGGTCATTGCGAATTTTTATCGGCATATCATCAACCCTCTTCCTTTTTTGAATATTTTTTTCATTATACACTTTTTTTCGGGGAAATACTATACCTAAGTTAAAAAAAGAAGGTGTTTTTTTGAAAAAAGAAAAATCTTTTCCCCTTCGAATGGCCTACGGCAGTCTTATTGGCGCCGTGAATGGCTTTTTTGGGGCCGGCGGCGGGATGGTTTGTGTGCCTCTTTTGATGAAACTCGGGCTCCCCCGCAAAGAAGCCCACTCCAACGCGGTTGCCGTGATTTTTCCCATCACCGTCGTCAGTGCTGCTTCTTATCTTTGGCAAGGGCATATGAAGCTAACCGAGGTGTTTCCCTACCTGCTTGGTGGATTTCTCGGTGCCTTCCTTGGTACCAAAATCATACAAAAGATATCACCGAAATGGCTAAAGCGAATCTTCGGCCTGTTTGTCATATGGGCCGGTTGGAGGTTACTAAAATGAACGCAATATGGTCTCTGCTGGCCAGTTTTCTGGCCGGTGTCGCCGGCAGTATGGGGCTCGGAGGCGGCGGTGTTTTACTGATTTATCTCACCCTGTTTACCGGAGCGGCGCAACGCAATGCTCAGGGCATTAACCTCTTGTTTTTTTTGCCGACAGCGGCCTTGGCGGTAGCCATTTATCACAAACAAAAAATCATTCGGTGGAAAAAGATATTTCCTCTGATTCTCGGTGGAACACTGGGTGCGCTCTTAACCAGTATTTTGGTTTCCTTTCTCTCCCCCGATTGGCTTCGCAAAATTTTTGGCGCAATCTTGATTTTATACGGTACACTGGAAATTTTTCGCCGTCAAAAAGAAATTGGCCGCTCCGATGGTGAAAAACCAAAGAAGCGACCATAAAAAAATGTTTCCCTTAAATTTTTTGGGCGATATCAAAAATGTGAGCCGGCAAATCTTCCTCTGCGCAAGAAACGGTGAAGGTGAATTTGGTATTGCTTTCTTCTGCTACCACCGAAAGGCGATCTAAAAAAGCGGCCAATTCATCGTAATCACGGCTTCCAAGACGCAAGGTGGCATCGACGAAAATGTCGGTCACATCGTGGTTGGCCGATTGCAGACCGCAAAGCAGTGCATACAATTCGCCGTAGCCGCTAATACCGTAACTTTCGGCATCCACCAAGCGGGCTTTATGGGTAATGCTATATGTCAAAGTGTCACCCTTTTCCACGCAGACAACGTTACCTTTGCTGACATCAGTTGCATGGTTGACCAAATCAATCAATTTTTTTGTTTTGCCGGAACCTTTGTTTCCGATAATAAGCTGAATCATTATTCGCTCACTCCTTTATATTTTTCAACCGCCCAAAGGCGGGAGTTGCCTTTTTATTTCCCCAATCTGGCTTCCAATGCGGCCTTTTCATTTTCATAGCCGGGTTTTCCAAGCAGGGCAAACATATTCTTTTTATAACTTTCTACGCCGGGTTGGTCGAAGGGATTGACCCCCAGCATATATCCCGAAATAGCGCAGGCTTTTTCAAAGAAGTAAATCAACCGACCGAGGTTTTCTTCATCGGCTTTGTCAACCGAAATCACTAAATTGGGCACATTGCCGTCACTGTGGGCCAACACGGTTCCCTCAAAAGCTTTTTGGTTAACATAGGACATCGGCTTCCCGCTTAAAAAGTTGAGTCCGTCACCATCGGTTTCGTCAGGTTTAATCACGGTATCACTGCCGCAATCTCCAATAGTAACCACCGTTTCAAATAAAATACGGCGGCCATCTTGAATATACTGCCCCATCGAATGCAAATCGGTAGAGAAGGTAACCGAGGCGGGAAACAGCCCTTTTTGGTCCTTTCCTTCGCTTTCGCCGAAGAGTTGTTTGAACCATTCCGCCATCATAGTAAAGCGAGGTTCGTAAGAAACCAAGAGTTCAATTTCTTTGCCTTTGCGATAGAAAGCGTTGCGCAGAGCCGCATAACGGTAGCAATCGTTCGCAGTCAAGTCGCATTCGGCATATTCCTTCGCTGCTGCGGCGGCACCCTTCATCAAGGCCGAAATATCGGCGCCCGAAACGGCAATGGGGAGTAACCCAACGGCGGTTAATACCGAGAAACGCCCGCCGACGTCGTCCGGAATAACAAAACATTCGTAACCTTTTTGATCGGCCAAGGCTTTTAAGGTTCCGCGGGCCTTATCGGTGGTACAATAAATGCGAGAGGCGGCCTCTTGTTCACCGTAATGTTGCTCTAAATATTCACGGAACACGCGAAAAGCAATTGCCGGTTCGGTTGTGGTGCCGGATTTGGAAATGATATTTACCGAAACGCGTTTGCCCTCACAAATGCGAAGTAACTCGTTCAGGGAAGAACCGCTGATGCTGTTGCCGGCAAAATAAATTTCCGGCGTGCCTTCCCGCAGTGAATTATAATAGGGGGATTTTAAAAATTCAATGGCAGCACGGGCCCCAAGATAAGAGCCGCCAATGCCGATGACGATGAGCACGTCGCTGTCGCTCTTGATTTTTTCGGCAGCCTTCTCAATGCGTGCAAATTCTTCTTTATCGTAAGATTCGGGAAGATTTACCCAACCAAGGAAATCATTTCCAAGGCCGGTTTTGGAGTGCAATCGATCATGCGCATCTTTCACCTGTGAGGTTAAACCGACAAGGTCATTTTCACAGAGAAATTGTTTTGCATAACTTTCGGTAAAGGATAAAGCCATCTTCATTCCCTCTTTCTTATATCTTTTCTTTATTATACAATATAGGTCTTGTTTTTTCAATCCCAAAATGTGGTTTTTAAAATTTTTTTTACATTCCCCGCAAAAACCGATGAAAAGCGACGAAAAGTTCCCCAAAAGGGAATTTTGTTATGGACAGAGTGCTGCCGCAAGCAGCAAAGAAAAGGTGTTAAAAAAGGTGGCTTTTTCCACCGTGTTAGCTGCCGTAACCGGCAATTCCCCCAACTCTTCCTCACCCAAAGAAAAGCACACTCGCCCCAAGGTGTCACCGGTTAATACCGGTGCCATCACTTCGCTTGGCAATTCCACCACTTGCTTGATCTTATCCTGTTGTCCTTTGGAGAGCAACACATCTAAGGTACCGATGGATTCTATCGTAAGAGAGCCCGCCATCCCCTTTTTCACGGCAAGAGATTTACATTGCCTCAAATCGGCCGAAAGGGAAACAAAAGACCAGTTGGCAAAGCCGTAATCAAGAAGTTTTTTAGCCCCCGCAAACCGATCGCTGCTTGTTGCTCCCCCCATTACCACCGCCACCAACTCCATTCCGTCCCTTTCGGCCGTGGCAGCCACACAATAGCCGGCTTTGGAGGTGGTGCCGGTTTTTAGTCCCGTGGCACCATCATAATACCGCACCAACTTATTGGTATTAACCAACTCACTTTTCCCGTTGCGCAGGGCATCCATCCAAACAGTGGAATACTTTTTAATTCCCTCTTTTTGAATCAGCGCCGATGCCATTTTCGCTACATCCAAAGCAGTAGTCCGGTGGTCGTCAACATCCAACCCGCACGCATTGACAAAATGGGTGTTTTTCATCCCAAGTTCAGCGGCCCGCTGATTCATACGGGCCACAAAAGTTTCCTCACTGCCGGCAACGGCTTCGGCCAAAGCCACGGTAGCATCGTTGGCCGAAGCAATCACCGAAGCGCGCAACAGCTCATCCACCGTCATCTTCTCGCCAACCTCCAACCAGATTTGCGACCCCCCCATAGAAGCGGCGTGTTCGCTGGTCGATACCTTGGTATCATAGGTCAGTTGTTCGTTTTCAATGGCTTCCATCACCAAAAGCAGAGACATAATTTTGGTAATCGAAGCCGGCGCGACGATTTCGTTTTCGTGCTCGGCATACAGTACCCGACCGGTATGCGGCTCCATTAAAACGACACTTTTGGCCTGAATATCTAATTTTCCTGATGGAGCTACCGCCGTCGAAACGGCCGGAATATCCGTTAAGATATCGGTGCTGTAATACTCACAAATGGGGGCGGCTTTCGCCATACAAAGGGACGAGAAAACTCCTGCCACCAACCCCAAAACTGCCAGACGCCACGCGGCTTTTTTTCTTTTTCTCATAAAAAGGCACCTCCCTTATACATCACTAATGTATATGAAGGTGCCAAATTCTTAATACCCGATATTTTCTTTACATAAAATAACCGAAATGCGGTCTTTTTCCCGTTGCCGTCCCGTAACAACATAACTGACACAAATCCGCTCCTCCGATTGACAGCCGTCACAAAGGGCGGCCTGCTTATGGGTGAGGGAAATGCATGCGCCCGTTTTTGCGCAAGGGGTGGCGCAATGAAGCCGGACGGTATTTTTGGGGGCGGCTGTTCGCTTGACCCGCAAGACCGCGGCGTTGATATCCGGTACGATTTTATTGGCACCGGCAATGACAATCACCTTTTTTGGCCCAAAGCAAAGGGCGGCCACGCGGTTACCGGTGCCGTCAACATTATATAGTTCGCCGGTTTCTAAAATCGCATTGGAAGAGGTTAAAAAATAATCTGCCGAAAGGGAAGCGCGCATTACATCCAACACTTCTGTGCGAGAAAGGGTGGGGTCATAACGGTTGAAAAAATCGACCGCGCCACTTTGCACCCACTGTAATACGCCGGTTTCTTGTAGGGTTTCGGAGCCACCAACCCCCACCGTTGCTCCTTTGGGCACCAAGGTTTGTAATAAGGGTAATATCTCTTCTTTTTTTACAACGGGATACACCTTCATATGGTTTTGCTCCAAGGCCTTGATGGTACGATTCCAACGATTTTCCATTCTATTCCTCCCAAATGGTTCCGCCGCCAATAACGGTATTGCCATCGTAAAACACGGCAGCTTGTCCGGCCGTGACGGCACGTTGCGGCGTATCAAATTCTGCCAATACGATAGTTTCATCCAAGGGGATTAACCGACAGGGTTGCTCACTTTGACGGTAGCGTAATTTCCCGAGGCAGGAAAGGGGGCCTTCCAATCGGTCAAAAGCGATATAGTTCATATCCTTTACCAAAACACGGGTTTGGTACAAATCCTTTTCCTCACCCAAAATCACACGGTTGGAAAATGGTTCTTTCCCCACGACATACATCGGACGGCCAAACCCCATTCCCAAGCCTTTTCTTTGCCCGATGGTGTAGCGAATCATACCCTTGTGGCGGCCGATAATCTTTTGGTTCGAATCCACAAAATCACCCTCGTCAAATGAAACGCCGAGGGTGCGGGCGATGAAATCAACATAGTCACCATCCGGCACAAAGCAAATATCCTGACTGTCCTTTTTATTTGCATTGACAAAGCCATGCTCCGCAGCAAATTCCCGCACCTCGTTCTTAGTAAGCCCCCCTAAGGGAAAGAAGGTCTTAGAAAGTTGCTTTTGGGTAAGAGAATAGAGGACATAGGTTTGATCCTTGGATAAATCCCGCGGTTTTTGCAACAAGTATCGCCCGTTTTGTTGCTGAATTTGGGCATAATGGCCGGTGGCGATTGCTTCCATTCCAAGGGAGTATGCTTGTTCTGCCATTTCCCCGAATTTGATAAAGCGATTGCAATCAATACAAGGATTCGGAGTGCGGCCACTTTGGTATTCGGCAATAAATTTATCCATCACGTAGTTGCGAAAAGAATCCCGCAAATCCAACACATAGTGGTCGATCTGCAACGCATCACAAACCCGACGAGCATCCAACACATCCTGCATAGTACCACAGGTTTGGTCGGATTCGATGGTAGTTTCCGGCTCATATAACCGCAAGGTTACACCCGAAACGGCATACCCCGCTTTTTTTAAAAGGGCGGCCGAAACCGAACTGTCAACCCCGCCGCTCATACCCACCAAGATTTTGGTGTTGTTTGTTTTTCTTTCCATATGGTTTTTCCTACTCACTTCCGGTTTTAAAAAAAGCCGAGCCGCTGGCGTAATCCCCTTCGATTTGAAGCAGCTCTTTGGATATTTGTTCCCCTTGGTAGCAATATAGGTTCGGCAAAATACGAAGCCCTTTTCCACCGCCAAGCCGCCCCTCTACCAACACCAACCACGGTTCATCTCCAACACGGCGACAAACCAAACGCAATCGTTTTGGTTGTATATTGTTATAGGTCATTAGCGAAAATATTTCGCCTAATCTTTCCGGCCGTTGACAAAGACAAAATCGTCCGCCAAACTGCAACAAGCCGGCCGCTGCCGAAATCACTTGTTCCAAAGAACAGACCGTTTCGTGCCGTGCCGCCTTATCGGCAACCGAAGAACTGACAATACCCGCTCCCTCTGCCTTATAGGGAGGATTGCAGGTTACCAAGGTGTAATGTGCTTTTGACAAAGAAGCAAAAGGGTCTTTGATATCTCCCTGATAAAAGGTCAACCCCCCAAAGCTGCTATTTTTTTTAAGCGATTCTTTTGCCAAAGCAACCGCCTCGCTTGAAATTTCCAACCCCGCCACCGAAGAAAGGGCGCCATCTCTCATCCAAAGAAAAGGAATGATTCCACACCCCGTACCGAGGTCAACGGCACGGTCACTTTTTTTCGGGGCAGCGAAGTGGCTAAGCAATAAGGCATCGGTGCCGAAGGTGTGATTTTTAGATACATAAATCTCCACGCCGTTACCCAGCGGTTGTAGCGAAATATTTTCGCCAACATTATAAGGCTTTTCCTTCATATTATTGTTCCACGCGGCGCCATTTTACGCCGGCCGGCGAATCTTCCAACAAAATGCCTTTTTCGCGTAATTGGTCGCGAATACCATCGGCCAGGGCAAAGTCCTTATTTTTGCGGGCATTTTGACGTTCTTCTATCAACGCCTCAATCTCGCTATCCAATATATCTTCCTCACGGTGATACACAAGGCCTAACACTTCGGTCAGTTCGTTAAAAAGAGCAAGGCAACATTTCACCGTCTGCTTGTTCGGGTTTTGTCCAAGCAAAATGTTAATGTCTTTTACTAAGTTGAATACGGCAGCCAATGCATCGGCGGTGTTTAGATCATCCTCCATCGCGCGAATGAATTCTGCCTTGTGGGTGGCCAAAAAGCTCGGGGCTTCACCACCATCTTGAGCATTTTTTAGGGCGAAATTCATATTCTCCAAACAGGTGTACAGCCTTTCTAAGGCGTTTTTGGATTGCGTTAAAATATCGGTGCTATAATTGATGGGGCTGCGATAATGGGATGAAATCATAATATACCGAATCGGCTCATACCCGAATTGTTCGGCCACTTCACGTACCGTAAAGAAATTTCCGAGCGATTTGGACATTTTGCGGTTATCAACATTGATATAGCCGTTATGCATCCAATAGCGGGCAAAGGTGCAACCGTTGGCGCACTCCGACTGCGCAATCTCATTTTCGTGATGGGGGAAAATTAAATCCTGCCCGCCACAGTGAATATCAATGGTGCTGCCGAGATATTTCCCGGCCATAGCCGAACATTCAATGTGCCAACCGGGTCGGCCATTGCCAAAGGGAGAGGGCCAAAAAGGTTCACCCTCTTTGGCCGATTTCCACAAGCAAAAATCCATTGGGTTTTCTTTCTGCTCCGAAATATCAATGCGTGCACCGGCTTCCAAATCTTCCAACGGTTGATGGGAAAGTTTACCGTAGGAATCGAAACGGTTGGCGCGGAAATAAACGTCACCATTGGATTCGTAGGCAAATCCCTTTTCAACCAAGCGGGAAATAATATCCAAAATGGCATCGATATTTTCGGTGGCTTTGGGATGAGTAGTGGCCTCACGTACATTCAGTCCCTTGGCATCGATCCAAAATTCGGCAATGTAACGTTTGGCAACCTCAGCGACAGTGGTGCCTTCTTCGTTTGCTTTTTTAATAAGTTTATCATCAATATCGGTAAAGTTCTGCACAAAGTTTACGGGGTATCCGCGATACTCCAAGTAGCGGCGCAATACGTCAAATACGCAAAGCGGGCGAGCGTTACCAATATGGATATAGTTATATACGGTGGGGCCGCAGGCATAGATTTTAAACTCTTTGCCATTAGCCGGTGTGAGTTCTTGTTTTTGGCGAGTCATCGTATTAAAGATTTGCATCTTTTTTATTCCTTTCTTTCTGCGTTTTTTGCTTCCTTGCAATCGGTTGGAATCGAAAGTTTTTTAAACGTCACAGGGTCGGCCTCTTTCAATGCTTTTTCCAGTACATCGATACGGTGGTTCAGCAAGCAGAGTTGTTGCGAAACGGGGTCGGGGATATGCACCTGGTCAAGCGGGGCGACCTTTGCCCCGTTGCGGCGAACAATACGGGCCGGTACACCGGCAGCGGTGCAATCGGGCGGAACCTCTTCCAAGACAATGGCGCCCGAGGCAATGCGGGCATTGTCCCCAACTTTGAAAGGCCCTAAAATTTTCGCACCCGAACTAATCATAACATTATTGCCGATAGTGGGGTGACGTTTGCCAACATCCTTTCCGGTGCCACCCAGCGTTACTCCTTGGTAAATCAACACGTCGTTACCAATTTCGGCTGTTTCTCCAATCACCACGCCCACCCCGTGGTCAATCACCAACCGACGGCCCAGTTTGGCGGCCGGATGAATTTCGATGCCGGTTTTGCGCACGGCACGTTGCGAAATCCAACGGGCGATAAACTTCATATGATGACGGTAAAACCAATTGGCACGACGATGCATACGAATGGCACGCACGCCGGGATACAAAAAGAAAATCTCCAGTGAACTGCGCGCGGCGGGGTCGCGCTCTTTCACCGCCGCAATGTCCTCGCGAATTCTGTCAAACACTGATTTTCCCTCCAAACAAAAAAATAAAAGCCTCTTGCGTCGACTTTCCAACAAAAGCCAATGCAGGAGGCGGTACAATACCACGGTTCCACTCCGTTTTATTACTTACCGAAATTCAATGATTTCGAGGCCGATAACGGGGCAACCGCAAAACCATACTGAGCCGAAAAGCCGTTGGGGTTTTGTGCTGACGGGTGCATTCTCATTCCCACCGACCGACCAACCCTTTCAGTCTACGAGGTCGGTTCCCTGACGGCGGCGATTGGGCAGATACTTCTCCCGCTACGCATTTTTCCTTATACATTTATTATACGCGAACATTTTGCATTTGTCTACCCTTTTTTTGAGGGGTCAATAAATCCCTTGTTCTCTCGCACATAAATCAGCCCTGAAACGACGGCGAAAACGGTCGAAATCCAAAGGGAAACATCGGTAACGATTGCTACCCAAACCGCAAACTCGTTGGTCTTTCCACCGATTTGGCCAACGATATACTGTCCGAAAATTGCCAGAATAATAGCTACCATCTGACTGACCGTTTTGGCCTTGCCCCACATATTCGCAGCAATAACATTTCCCTTGCCAACCGAAACCAAACGCAAAGAGGTGATTAAAAATTCACGAATTAAAACGATAAAGGTAATCCAAACAATACCTGTACCAATATCCCGCGCAATAAAGCCCAAAAAAGCGGCAGTGGTAAGCATTTTATCGGCCAAGGGATCTAAAAATTTGCCGAAGTCTGTCACTTGATGGCGGCTTCGCGCCAAGTACCCGTCGATATAATCGGTAATGCTGGCCAACACAAAGAGCAAAAGGGCCACCAAATCGTGATGCGGAAACGGCCAAAGCAAAGCCAGCAGAAAAAAAGGGGTCATTATCAATCGGACAATCGTTAACTTGTTCGGTAAGTTCATACTTCTTCCTCCACACATTCTCCAAGTAAATCATATTCGATCACATCGTTTATGAGAACCGAAACAAAAGACCCAACCGACAAGGCGGCAGGTGCGGTAAAAAACACCTTGCCGTCAATATCAGGAGCGTCGGCCGCGCTTCGGCCAAAATAACACTTAATGTAAGAATCGTATCCCTCGACCAGCACTTCATAGGTGCGCCCGATTTTTTCCCTGTTTTTCTCCGCGGCGATGGTCATTTGATCGTTCATAATAATCTCACTGCGGTCTTGCCGCAGTTGTTCCGGCACCGGATTTTCAAAGGAGGCAGCGGGCGTCCCCTCCTCGGCTGAATAAGGAAAACAACCCAACCGGTCGAACCGGATTTCCTTGACAAATTCGCAAAGCGAAACAAAATCCTCTTCCCGCTCACCCGGAAAACCGGTGATGAGTGTGGTGCGAAGAGTCACATCGGGCAATGCAATGCGAATCCGACGGAACAAATCCACCATTTCAGCACGGGTGGTATGGCGATTCATCCGCTTTAACACGGTATCGCTGGCGTGCTGAATGGGAACATCCAGATAAGGAAGTAATTTTTCCTCTTCTGAGATTGCAGTAATCAATTCATCGGTGATTTTATCGGGATAGGTATACAAGGTTCGAATCCAATGTAACCCCTCAATTTTACAAAGTTCTCGAAGCAGGGTTGCAAGCATCGGTTTGCCATATAAATCGACGCCATAGTTAGTGGTGTCTTGTGCCACTACCACCAATTCTTTCACGCCACGAGCGGCCAATTCTTCGGCTTCACGCAAGCAATCTTCCAACGGCAGACTGCGAAAGTTTCCCCGGATATCGGGAATGGCACAATAGGTGCAACGGTTATTGCACCCCTCTGCAATCTTTAAATAGGCGGTATAGGGCGGAGTGGTCAAAATCCGCTCACCGCAAAGAGAAAGTTGTTCTTTGGGCGGAAACGAATATGCTTTTTGACCCGCTAAAGCTTCTTCTACCAACGAAATCATTTCGCCATTTGCCCCGATGCCCAAAACACAATCGACCTCAGGGATTTCTTCCAAAATTTGATGTTGATAGCGTTCCGCCAAACAACCCGTGACGGCCAATACCTTGCACTTTCCGGATTCCTTATACAAGGCCGCTTCCATAATGTTTTCAATGGATTCGGCCTTAGCCGATTCAATAAAACCGCAGGTGTTTACCACAATTACATCGGCTTGTTCTTCCTCGCTAACGATTTCATACCCCGCCTTTTGAAAATCGGCCAAAAGTCGTTCGGCATCGACCTGATTTTTCGGGCACCCGAGCGAAATCATCCCAACTTTTTTGCTCATATTTACCATAACTCCTCGCCCTGATGCAACCGTATAAGGGCTGTTTTAATATCGGCATACGAAAACCCGCGCCGTTGTAAAGCCGCTACTGTTTTGGGAAAATCTTCCCCCGAAAGTCGGGTAGCGTATTTGGTCTCCAACAGTTGGCAAAGGGAAGAAACATCTCCCTCGTTCCACTCTTCCAATACCTCTTGGATAACCTCGGGCGAAATACCCTTTTCAAAAAGTTTGTTCTTTATTGCCCGTTTAGAGAGGTTCTTATCCTTTCCCTGCCGGAGCAGACGTCGGGCAAAATTTAATTCTTTTAAATAGCCTTTTTTTATCATCTGTTCCACGGCAAAAGCAGCAGCCGCCGGCGTAAAAGTGCGGCAAAGTTTTTGGTACAATCCCTTCTCCGACATATCAGCCGAAGAGAGGTACCATACCGCCCTTTGTTTCGCACGATAACATTCGCTGGTCACCACCAACTGTTGCACTTCCGTTTCGCTTAATTCCTCCCCTTCGCAAAGCGAAAGGCGCGCAAGGATTTCACGATCGATGAGCAAATTTTCTCCCTCATACAAGGCACCGGATAGGTCAAGTTTAGGTGAAGGAGAGAATTTTATCGCCGCAAGGTTTTTTCTTCGTGGCGAAATTTTTTCGATGCGCATCAGTCGTCTACCGCAACATCAATGCTGATGCGAGCAGAGGGTGTTTTGGTTTCTTCGGCCACCGGTGCCGCTGACGAAATTACCATTGGCTCATCCTCTCCTTTGTGTTGGATGGCCTCGGTCACTTTTTGTTGAATCTCTTCAAAAACGGCGGGATTCTCGGTCAAATACATTTTGGCGTTATCGCGGCCTTGTGCCATACGAAGTTCTCCATAATAGAACCAAGCACCCGAACGCTTGATAATGCCGCATTCGACTGCCATATCAATCAGTTCGCCTTCTTTCGAGATGCCCTTGCCGTACATAATGTCAAATTCGGCCGTTTTAAAGGGGGGCGCCACCTTGTTTTTCACCACTTTAACCTTGGTGCGCGAACCAATCATCTCGCTACCATTTTTAATGGTTTCGGCTCGGCGGATGTCCAGCCGGACACTGGCGTAGAATTTCAAGGCTCGACCGCCGGTGGTAGTTTCATTTGGACCGTAAAAGACGCCGATTTTTTCGCGTAATTGGTTGATGAAAATGGCAATACAGTTGTATTTCGAAATCGCACCGGCCAACTTGCGCAACGATTGCGACATTAAACGGGCTTGCAAACCAACATGGGCATCTCCCATATCGCCTTCAATTTCAGCCTTGGGAACCAAGGCGGCCACGGAGTCGATAACAATGATATCAATGGCGCCCGAACGCACCAAGGCTTCGGTGATTTCCAAAGCCTGCTCGCCGGTATCGGGTTGGGAGACCAACAGTTGATTGATATCCACCCCTAAATTAGCGGCATACACAGGGTCTAAAGCGTGTTCCACGTCGATAAAGGCAGCCTGTCCGCCGGCCTTTTGTGCTTCGGCCACTGCGTGAAGTGCCAAGGTGGTTTTACCCGACGATTCGGGCCCGTACATTTCAACAATACGCCCCTTGGGTAACCCACCGATTCCCAACGCCATATCCAACGAAAGGGAACCGGTGGAAATATGCTCCACATTCATTCCAACGTTTTCGCCAAGACGCATAACGGTACCCTTGCCAAAAGTCTTCTCCAATTGGTCTAGTGCCGTTTTTAATGCTTTTTCTTTATCACTTATCGCTTCTGTGATTTTTGATTTTTTTACTGCCATATGTCACAATCCTTTCGAATTTATCAAACCATTTAAGAAAAAGGCCACACGGCCGAAATCGCACGGGGTCGACCGGCCAAATCGTCAAAAACTTCAACCGAAGTGAAGCCGGCTTGCTGCAGAAGTGAAGCAACCGCCTCTGCTTGTGTCCACCCAATTTCCAATAACAGTTTTCCGTTCTTTTTGAGCCAACGCGGTGCCGCTAGGGATAAAAAACGATAGAACTTCATACCGTCACGACCGCCAAATAATGCCAAAGCCGGTTCCTTTTTAACCTCGCGGCTGAGACTTTTTTTCTCGCCCTTTTCAATATAAGGCGGGTTGCACAAAATCAAATCAACCTTTTGCGGCGGTTGATACCGAAAAATGTCGGCTCGCACCGGCAAGGCCGAAACCTTGTTTCTTGCAATATTTTTCTTTAAATAGGAGAAGGCCCGACCACTTTTTTCCACCAAAAATACACTTGCTTGCGGAAAATGGTGAGAGACCGCAATACCGATGGCACCGCTGCCGGCACACAAGTCTAACACGGTGGCCGAAGTGAGCGCTCCCAGTTCTTCCAACGCAAGGTCAACCAGCAATTCGCTATCGGCCCGGGGAATCAGAACCCCTTTCCCCACCGAAAGGGGAAGAGAATAAAACTCCCATTCCCCTAAAATATATTGCAACGGCTCCCCTTTTTGGCGCCGTTTCACCCATCGTTGCAGAGTCTTTTCCTCCGATTTTGAAAGGGAGTTCTCCGGCCGTATAATCCACTCGTTCTTTTTGAGGTGGGTGGCGGCGCAAAGCAATTCAGCCGCCTCAAAATCGGGAGAATCACTGCATTTTTCCAAGGCTCTTACCAACATTCCTTTCGCTTCTCTTCCGGTCATAGGTGCTTACTCCAACAAACAACCGCAAGAATTCTCTTCCGGCAAGCCCTCTTCGGGCAACACAGCCTTCAGTGCCGTAATCGCTACCTCTATCATATCCTCCTCGGGCTCTTCGGTAGTCAGGCGTTGCATCCAAAGGCCGGGGGCGGCAATTACACGGGTAAGCAGGTTATCGTAACGCCCACAAAAACGAATGATTTCATACCCGAGACCGCAGATGAGGGGAATCATCAAAATTTTTATGGCAACCCAAAGCCATCGCATCGCCTTCAAAGCGGGGAATAAGGTGATGAGTAAAAAGCCAACCAAAATACCAACCACCAGCATTAAAATCATAAAAGAAGTGCCGCACCGCGGATGAAAGCGACTTTGTTTTTTTACATTATCAACCGTTAATTCCAATCCTTTTTCCAAACAGAAAATAGATTTGTGCTCGGCCCCGTGATACATAAACACGCGGCGTATATCCTTGGTTTTTGAAACCAAGGCAACATACAATAAGAAGAGAGAGATTTTTAATACCCCCTCAAATAAGGGACGAATTCCACCGGGCAGGGCGCCGCCGCTGGCCCACATCACCCCGTCAAACAACAATGCCGGCAGATAGGTGAATAAAAAAATGGAAAGGGCAACCCCCAAAACCGCACCGCATATCATCACCACATTGATAACGGCTTGATGCTTTTTCTCCGATGGCGGCGAAGCTTGATGTGCATTGGAAACTTCGTTTTCCAAATCGGTAAATCCGGATTTATCGGCCGAAATCATTAGGGCCCGATATCCCTCCAGCATAGATTCCACAAAATTGACCACACCGCGAATGACCGGCCATCCAAAAATGGGATAACGATCGCGCAGATGTTTTTGATGCATATATTCCACCGAGATGCTACGGTCGGGGGTGCGCACCGCAAGGGCAGTTTTTTCAGGGCCCTTCATCATAATTCCTTCAATCAGGGCTTGCCCCCCAATATTTACTTTTTTCATTCGGTTTCTCCTTCTTCCCCTTCGGGCCAAGCTACCACATCCGAACCGGTTTCGGATACGAAAGATTCCTCCGGCGGGTATTCAACCGCTTCGGTTGTCAACTCGGCTTCGGCCTCGGCCAATTCTTCAGGGGTGGCCACCGGCAATACCGCCGTTACGGTTGTTCCCACCCCTTCTTTGCTTTCTAAGAAAAGCAATCCGTTGTGCTGTTTAATAATCTCATCGGCCACGGCCAGCCCGATACCGGAACCACGCACCGTGGTGTTGGATTTGAAGAATTTTTCTTTCACGCGGTCAATGTCCTGCTCCGGTATACCAACGCCGGTATCCGAAACCCGCACATAAATACAGCCGTCCTCCTCATGGCCATCCACCAAAACATGGCCGCCCTCGTTGGAATATTTTACGGCATTATCAATGATGTTAATAAACACTTGTTTTAGGCGGTCGGGGTCCCCCATCACCTGTGGCAACGTTTCGGGGCAAACGAAGGCCATTTGAATGCCTTGCTGCTTGGCGATTTCAACATACATATCAACCGCTTCCCGCAGTACCTGTGTCGGATGAATCAATCGCACATTGACCGAAAGTCGGCCCGACTGCATACGAGAGAAATCCAATAAATCTTCCACTAATCCCGAAAGGCGATCGGCCTCAGTTAAAATAACGTCCAGCCCTTTGGCGACCAATTCATCATCGTTTCCAACCGACATTTTGGCCGTTTCGCCCCAACCGCGAATAGCAGTCAGTGGCGTGCGCAATTCGTGTGAAACCGAGGAAATAAATGCATTCTTCATATTATCGGCTTGCCCAAGTTCGCTGGCCATATAGTTAATGGCATCGCAGAGTTCTCCGATTTCATCCTTTTGTTTATTCTCCTTAACTTCCAAACGGGATTTGAACTCGCCCATAGCAATTTTGCGGGCCACATTGCTCACATCGCGCACCGGCTGCACAATCGACTTAATAAAATACATACCCGACAAAAAAGTAAAGGATACAATACCAAAGCCAATCAATAAGCAGACAATAATTAGCCAAAAAATGTGGCGGTTAACCCCTTCGAGCGAGATAATCCAGCGTACCGCCCCGTTGGAACCGGTGCCATAATCCCCCAAAATGGTGGTTTGCGCCATCACCGATTCGCCCCGTGCGGAGCGTCCCGTCCAAACGGCGGTAGCTGAATCGGAATTTTTCGCACTGAGATAGTCCGGCATTTCGGCCGACTGTCCCGGTTCAAATCCGTTTGATGTGATAACAGCAATGCCGTCACTGTCAATAATCTGCACCTCAACGCGGTCTTTGTATTCAAAATTTTCAATATACTGTCTGGCTGCCGAACGAAATTCACTTTTGGAAACAGTGGCCAATAAAGAAAACCCCTGACAGAGTTCGTTTGCGCTGGCACGTGCCGTGTTATAATAATACGAATGGATGAAAATGCAAATCGCAACCTCAACCACGGCGACGATAACCGCCACCAACGAAAGCACATTGAGTAACCAGCGCTTTGTGATGCTGCCGGATTTAAAATACGACAACCGCATTCCCATATCGTCCCCTTTCTGCATTATCTTTGCGGCAGATTATTCCGCACTATTCCATTTATATCCCATACCCCATACCGTAACCATATGCTTGGGATTCGATGGGTCATCCTCAATTTTAATACGCAACCGACGAATGTTGACATCGACAATTTTTTCTTCCCCAAAATAAGCCGAACCCCAAACACGATTTAAAATGTCGGTGCGATCCAAAGCGGTATCAGGGTTGGTGAAGAAATATTCCACGATTTGAAATTCCACTTGCGTGAGTTCAATGTTTTTTCCCCGTTTACTTAATGTGCGGCGGCGAGTATTTAAGACAAAATCGCCCAATACAATTTCGTCCCCCGTCGGTTTTTGGGGCACCCCTCGGTTGTACTCAACCCGACGATAGAGAGAATCCACTCGAGCCAACAGTTCCGAAGGGCTGAAGGGCTTGGTGATATAGTCATCGGCGCCCAGCATCAACCCCCGAATTTTATCTATCTCTTGAGAGCGCGCCGTGAGCATAATAATGCCCAGTGCCGGCGAACGCTCGCGTAATTCTTTGCAGAGAGTAAGACCATCCATTCCCGGCATAGAAATATCCAACAAGGCAATATCAAAATCGCCGTTGTGTTCTTCGTAAATGGCAAGAGCTTCTTCACCCGAACCGGCTTCGGAAATGTCGTAACCGGCTCGTTTTAAATTGATAACTTCAAACTCTCGAATAGCAATTTCATCTTCTACTACCAAAAGTTTTTTCATAAATCGATTCGCTCCGTTTCTGTTGTTTTTTCAGCGGTTTTGGTCAGCTAATTAAGTGAACCATTTTTTCAAAGGCGGCCGGTGTTACGGCTTCTTCGCCTGCATAGTTGCTAAACATTGCAATATAAACCAGCCCTTCGTGACGGGTGATTTCGCGATAACCGGTCAATCCGTTGTTGGATTTTTCCCATTCATTTTCGGCCACAGTACGCAGACGAACCAGTTCGCTGACCACCTCTTGTTGTTCGGCATCCAAGAGGTATACCGTGCGCTCTCTGTTATCCATATCCATCTCAATGATAACGCGATGACTCCAACGATTTGGAATTTCCATATAATACCCGTCGGCATAATTCATCATTGCCAAGGTGACAACCGAAAAGGCCTTGCCGTCATACGCGTACCAACCGGTTATGGGGGCTAGATTCTCTTGCTCCGCCAACTCATCCAGCTTCGACGACACAGGAAAAGTTTGGGGCCGTGGGATATCCAGACAACCGTCCCCATTGATATCCATACAGGCGATGGTGCTTTCTCTATAGGTAGGGGAAACCGTTTGCGGATTGCCCGACAGCGGGGCCTGCAAAGTTTTGTTTTGATAAAAGATGATTTCGGTTTGCATTCCGTTGCCCTTTTGCGCGTCGATATACACGGCGGCTTTTCCGCTCAAAAGATGACTGTATGCCGGTTCGGCAAAGGCGGTAACCGCACCGTCCAAAGCGCAGCGACCGGATTCGTGCACACCATCTTTTAACAGGGTGTATAGTTTAGCCGAAGCGGTAAGGCTTTCGACATCGTGATGCAGTAGAAACAAATCCTTTTTTCCTTGCCCACGCAGGTCGCAACAGATAAAATCGGTGTAGGGTTCTTGTATCCGAGGTGTGAGGGTTAATCCCTTGAGGGAATAGACGATGACCTTTTTGTCGACGCCGTAGATGTTCCAACCCACGACAATCTCCTGCATACCGTCTCCGTCCAAATCGCAAATTTCTACCTTTTCAACCGAAACAGCGGCCACCGAAATGTCGCCGATGGAACTCCATTTTTGTCCGGTTCGTTTCATCAAATTCAAATGCATCGTAACCACGTTTTCGCTGTTTAACACACTATAAAAAGCCAAGGCAAACCCCTCGGTTCCGGTGCCGGTTAAATCAGCCAAAATATAGGCCGACCGATATTTGCCGGCGGTGGGATATTTGAGAGTGTATTTTTCCGCTACTGCATCTTGCAAGGCTTGATCAATGTCATACATTTCTCCCGCGGCACGAGGCGGCTTTAAAAAATCGGCCGTGGTCATTTTGAACTCATTACTGCACCCCGTAAAACAAAAGGGTATTATCAGGCAAAGCAACACAGCCAAACCGCGCCTTAACCTTTGTAACACGAACATCCCACGCACCTCCTTGGCGTTTGTTGTTTGGTTTCGCTGAAATCAGATTGGATTCCTTTTCCGCCGAAAACAGCATTTTTGTCAACGGGCGGGAAATATATCTAATTATTCAATTTATTGTATCATAATTGAAACAAAAAAGAAAGAGTAAAAACCAAAAAAAAGTAAAATATCTGTGAATTTTCTAAAGAAAAAACACAAACAAAAAGTCCCCGATTTTTTCAGTGAAATCAACCAAAAAAATCGGGGGGATTCTTATCTTTTCTTAATTTTCTCCCAGTAGGATTGGTAAGCCTGCTCGGTCTTATTATCGCCGTAACGGTAATAGATTTTGTTCTTTACATCATCAGGCAAATACTGTTGCTTCACGTAGTGGTTTGGGTGGTCGTGAGGATATTGGTAAAACTGACCTTTTTGGGCAGCATCCGCACCATCAAAATGCTTGTTTTGCAGTTGGCGCGGCACCCGATTTCCCAATCCTCGCTCGACATCGGCCAAGGCCTCAAACACCCCATCGTGCGCCGAGGTGGATTTGGGCGATAATGCGACCAACACCACCGCATCGGCCAAGGGAATTTTGGCCTCGGGCAAACCAACCATCAAAGCCGTATCGACATAGGATTTGACAATCGGCATAATGCCGGGGTAAGCCAAACCAACATCTTCGGCCGCCGTTACCAACAATCGCCGACAAGCCGAAGGCAAATCGCCCACCGCGAGCAGTCGCGCCAAATAAAAAAGCGCCGCATCGGGGTCGCTGCCCCGCATGGACTTTTGATAGGCCGAGATGACGTCGTAATGGTCATCCCCTTCGCGGTCATATCGCGTGCCGCTTTGGGCGGTTAGGGTGCGGGCCGTATCGGCGGTGATGATGAGGCTTGTTTGGTCATTCTTGGTCGATTCAGCCGTTAAAAATAACAGTTCTACGGTGTTTAATGCCTTGCGCAAATCACCCCCCGAGCCAAAAGAAACAATCTTTAACACATCGGGTTCCAACGTGACGGTGGCTGCTTGTTCCTCTGCTAAAAAGTCAAAAGCATATGCAATAAACGTTTCAATATCAACCGGCTCTAAACTCTTGAATTCAAAAACCGTAGAACGACTTAAAATGGCGTTGTAAACATAAAAATGCGGGTTTTCGGTGGTCGAGGCAATCAGTGTAATATCACCGGTTTCGATATACTCCAACAAGGTTTGTTGCTGCTTTTTGTTGAAATACTGAATCTCATCCAAATACAGCAAAATACCGTTTTGGTTTTCAAAATCCGAGCGACGAGAAATAATTTCTTTTAAATCCGAAGTGGAGGCCGTCGTGGCATTCAACCGATAAAGGGTTTTGCCGCTTTTTTTCGCGAGGATATTGGCCACTGTGGTTTTTCCTACCCCCGAAGGCCCGTAAAAAATGAGGTTGGGAATCTGACCGCTTTCCACAATGCGGCGCAACACCTTTCCCTCATCCAACAAGTGATGCTGGCCGACAACCTGATCCAGTTCACGCGGGCGAATACGATCAGCGAGCGGTGTTTTCACAATATCCCAACCCCCTTTGACATTATTTTACGCTTTTAGCGATAAAGCGGAAACTGTTCACAAATAGCCGCAACACCGGCACGGATGGCCTTCGCATTATTCTCAAAATCGCGAATGGCAAGAGTAATGAAGTCTGCGATTTTTTTCATTTCCTCTACCCCCATACCACGAGTGGTAGCGGCCGGTGTGCCAATGCGCAGGCCACTGGTAACGAAAGGCTTTTGCGGGTCATTGGGAATAGCATTTTTATTGGCGGTAATATATACTTCGTCCAATCGGTGCTCTAATTCCTTACCGGTGATGCCGGTGTCAACCAAATCCAATAACAACATATGATTATCGGTACCGCCCGAAACCATATGGATGCCATTTTCGGTAAACCGTTCGGCCATAGCGGAAGCGTTTTCAACAATGCGTTTTTGGTAATCCTTAAATTCGTCGGTCAAGGCCTCTCCAAAGCAGACGGCTTTGGCGGCGATCACGTGTTCCAGCGGGCCGCCTTGACTGCCGGGGAAAACGGCCTTGTCCACAGCCGCAGCAAACTCTTGCTTGCAGAGAATAAGTCCGCCACGGGGACCGCGTAAGGTTTTGTGGGTAGTGGTAGTTACAACATCGGCATAGGGTACCGGGCTTTGATGCAATCCGGCCGCTACTAAACCGGCAATGTGCGCCATATCCACCATAAACAAAGCGCCTACCTCTTTGGCAATATCGGCAATGATATCAAATCGGATGGCACGCGGGTAGGCCGACGCACCGGCCACAATCAATTTGGGTTTTGATTCTTTGGCAATGCGTCGCATATCCTCATAATCGATATAACCGTCATCCGCCACACCGTAAGAAACAAAGTTGTACTGTTTGCCCGAGGCATTGACCGGTGAACCGTGGGTCAAATGGCCGCCATGTGCCAAACTCATACCCATAACGGTATCCCCAATATTGATAAGTGCTGCATAAGCCGCCATATTGGCGTTTGCCCCCGAGTGGGGTTGTACATTGGCGTGCTCCGCACCAAATAACTTTTTGGCGCGCTCTCTGGCCAACTCCTCTACAACGTCAACACAGTAGCAACCGCCATAATAACGCTTGCCGGGATAACCCTCAGCGTATTTGTTGGTCAATACCGAACCCATAGCCGCCATTACAGCCGGAGAAACAAAGTTTTCTGAAGCAATCAACTCAATATTACGTTGCTGGCGAGCCAACTCGTCCTTCATAGCATTGCCAACCTCGGAATCAGTCGCGGCAACAAACCCAATAGTATCCATCAAATTTTCATACATAGTCCTTACTCCTTATTCTAAAAATATACACATTCATTATATCTCACAAATCCCTAAAAATCAACCTTTATTTCCATCAATCTTCATTTTTGACTCTATCGGTCTTAGTGCGAAGTTTTTTGTGCAATCCTCCATTTTTTCATAATTCCAACAAAAACTACCTTCAAAATACCGATGTACCTTAACGCAAAAAAAGAAGGACTTCCTCCCGTTCTGTTTTTGGAATAAACCATATATAATGATAGGAAAGCATAGAAAAGGCAATTTTATCGCAAAATATTCTTGCCGAAGTCGGCGGTTAAACAATGCAAAATCCCCCTCTTTTGCTCGCTGATATCCGGCAGCAGTATATACGGTACACGCACTTCGAAACAGTACAACCAAATATTCTTCTGTGCCGGTTTCCGAATAAAAATGAAAATGTTTGCCGCCACCACTGACCACTGCATAACTCAATCATACAAAGCCGCATACCGTCCAAAGCCGCATACCGTCGCCCCCTTGCTTTTTTCATTATATCCTGTTTACAATTCAAAATTTAATCGAGTTCTCCCCCCAACAAAATCTTATTTTTCTGAAAAGTTCTGAAATTCTGAAATTGTGAAATAAATTTTAATTTTTAAAAAAGTTAAAATAAGGACTTGATTTTTTACATAAAATGGTTAAAATAAGAATTAGCACTCAAACTATTCGAGTGCTAATTCATCCTTATATAATCTTTTTAGGAGGTTTTCATTATGACCATTAAACCTTTGGCAGACCGCGTAGTAACAAAAGCGGCGCCGGCAGAGGAAACCACCAAAAGCGGCATTATTTTAACGGCCGCGGCGCAGGAGAAACCGCAAATCGCAGAAGTAGTTGCGGTGGGTCCCGGCGGTATGGTAGACGGCACCGAAGTTAAAATGTATGTAAAGGTTGGCGATAAAGTGATCACCAGCAAATATTCCGGCACCGAAGTAAAGATTGACGGGGAAGAATATTCCATCGTTCGCCAATCTGACATTTTGGCCACCATCGAATAAGGAGAGAGCGTTATGGCAAAAGAAATTCTATTTGGAGAAGAAGCCCGCAAATCCTTGCAGGCCGGCGTAGACCAACTGGCCAACGCCGTAAAAGTAACCATCGGTCCCAAAGGACGCAATGTGGTATTGGATAAAAAATTCGGCGCCCCCCTCATCACCAACGACGGGGTAACCATCGCCAAAGAAATCGAGTTAGAGAATCCTTTTGAAAATATGGGTGCCCAACTGGTAAAAGAAGTTGCCACCAAAACCAACGACATTGCCGGTGACGGTACCACCACTGCTACCGTATTGGCGCAAGCCTTGATTTGCGAGGGGATGAAAAACGTAGCCGCCGGTGCCAACCCAATGGTAGTGAAAAAAGGCATTGCCAAGGCCGTTTCCACCACGGTGGATAGTATTGTCGGCAATTCTCAAAAAGTGAGCGGCAGTGAAGATATTGCCCGTGTTGCCACCATTTCGGCCGGCGACGAAACCATTGGACGCCTAATTGCCGAGGCGATGGAAAAAGTATCGGCCGACGGCGTCATTACCGTTGAAGAATCCAAAACGGCTGAAACCTATACCGAAGTAGTAGAAGGAATGCAATTTGATCGCGGGTACATCACCCCCTATATGGCCACCGATACCGATAAAATGGAGGCTGTGATTGACGATGCCTACCTGCTGATTACCGACAAGAAAATCTCCAACATCCAAGAGATTTTGCCTCTGCTCGAACAGATTGTACAATCGGGCAAAAAGTTGGTGATTGTGGCCGAGGATATCGAGGGTGAGGCCCTTTCAACCTTAATTGTCAACAAACTGCGTGGCACCTTTATCTGTGTGGGTGTCAAAGCCCCCGGCTTTGGTGACCGCCGCAAAGAAATGTTGCGCGATATTGCCATTTTAACCGGTGGTGAAGTCATTACGGAAGAATTGGGTCTTGAGCTGAAAGATACCACCGTTGACCAACTCGGTCGCGCTGCACAAGTTAAAATCGGCAAGGAAAATACCATTATTGTTGACGGCGCCGGCGACAAAAATGAAATCGCCGCCCGTGTGGCTCAAATCAAGAGCCAGCTGGAAGCCACTACCTCGGAATTCGACCGTGAAAAATTGCAAGAGCGCTTGGCCAAACTGGCCGGCGGGGTTGCCGTGCTGAAGGTCGGTGCCGCCACCGAAATTGAAATGAAGGAGAAAAAACTCCGCATTGAAGATGCCCTTTCGGCCACAAAAGCCGCCGTAGAAGAAGGTATTGTTGCCGGCGGCGGGGTTGCGCTGGTCAGCGCCATTCCGACCGTAAAAGCCCTGATGGAAACCTTAGAAGGGGACGAAAAAACCGGTGTTTCGATTGTTTTGAAAGCCTTGGAAGCCCCCATTCGTCAAATCGCTGCCAATGCCGGATTAGAAGGTTCGATTATTGTAGATAAGATTATTTCGGCCGATGCGAAAAACTTCGGATTTGATTTCTACAACGAAACCTATGGCGATATGATGGAACTCGGCATTGTTGATCCCACCAAGGTAACCCGTTCGGCTCTGCAAAATGCCGCTTCAGTTGCCGCGATGGTTTTGACCACCGAATCCTTGGTGGCCGACTCCAAAGAAGATGCTGCCGCTTCGGCCGCAGCCGCTGCCGCCGCTTCGGCGGCCGGTGGAATGTACTAAACCAAGCCGGAAATAGAAACAAAAAAGTGGAATGTCGCAACCGCGACATTCCACTTTTTTATGTGTGTTATGTATTACCGCTAGAGAATAATGATTTTTTGCGGACAGGCCGAAACGCATTTTCCGCAGGCGATGCACTTTTGCGGGTCAATCGTAGCCAAAAAGTTTTCTACCGTAACAGCATTTTGTTCGCAAACGCGTTTGCAGGCACCGCAACCAATGCATGCCGTCTTGCAGATTTTGCGAGCAATCGCTCCTTTTTGTAGATTGCGGCAGGGAACCACGGCTGTTTTGGTTTTCGTTTGCAGCGTTAATATTTCCTTGGGGCAAACCTTGGTACACTTACCGCAACCGGTACATTTTAAAACATCCACTACGGCCAAGCCATCGACCACCGAAAGAGCTTTGAAGGGGCAGACTTTAACACAGTCACCTAATCCCAAGCAACCGTACTCACAATCCGAAAATCCACCGCCAAGGGCAGCGGCCGCCTTGCAGGAGGAAGGGCCGGAATAATCAAACTTGGTGTCAACGTTGCCGTTGCAACCGGCGCAACGCACCACGGCCGTTTTTTCCACCGCTTCTACTTTAATCCCTAATAATACAGACAAAGAAGCGGCAGCCCCGACACCGCCGGGCGCACACAAATTCGGCTCAGCCAAACCGTTCGCCACGGCTTCGGCATAGGAATCACAACCGGCAAAGCCACAGACTCCACAATTCGCGCCCGGTAGAGCATCACGAATTTCTTGCAGGAGGGGATTTTCCTCCTCCCCTTTACAAAGTGCCGAAACCACAGCCAGCAAAGTACCGGCCAACAAGCCGATACCCCCAACGATGGCAACAGACAGAAGAATTGATGTCATACAATCACACACCCCTTTCTAGGCCACACCGGCGAAGCCCAAGAAAGAAAGGGCTACGATAGAGGCGGCAATTAAGGTAATGGGAAGTCCCTCTAAAAATTTCGGTACGCGACAGTTTTCTAAACGGCTACGCACACCGGCAAAGAGCAACATGGCTACCATAAATCCCAGGCCGGCACCGAGCGCGTTCATCATACACACCAAAAAAACCTTCCCGCTTTGATATCCCCCCACCGAATTCGCGTAGGAGGCAATGGTTTGGTTGGTAAAATGAAGCAACGTGATACCCAACACAGCACAGTTGGTGGTGATAAGCGGCAGATAAATACCGAGTGCTTTATACAATGGCGGCATAAAACGTTTCATCAACACTTCCAGTAACTGCACCAAGGCGGCAATCACCAAAATAAAGGCGATTGTTTGCAAATATTCCAATTCGTTGGGAATTAACAAAAAGACATAGAGCGGATAGGTGACAGCCGAGGAAAGCAACATAACCAATGTAACGGCCAAACTCATAGCAAAGGCGGTGTTGATTTTTTTGGAAACACCGAGAAACGGGCAGATGCCGAGAAATTTAGAAAGGACCATATTATCGGTTAAAATGCCGGACAAAAGAACGGAAATAATCATCGAAAAAAGACCTTGTTCAGGCATATTATTCGGCCTCCTTTCCCGCTTGCTCTTCGGCCATCGCACAACCGCCACAGGCGGCGCAGTCGCCACAACCAAGCGAGTTCACCTTTTTCCCGCCGGTCTTTTGAGCCAAAGCGTTTGAAAGAGCGACCAAAATACCAAAGACAAAGAAGCCGCCGGGTGGAAGGATCATCACCAGCATTGGTTCAATAACCCCTTTGGTAATCGGGATGGAAAAGAAAGTGCCGGCACCCAGCAATTCACGAATGATTCCCATTGCCGTCAAGGTAGCGGTGAAGCCGATACCCATACCAAGACCGTCCAACACCGAAGGCAGCACAGAGTTTTTAGCGGCAAACATTTCGGCGCGTGCCAAAATGATACAATTGACAACAATCAGGGGTAAAAAAATACCCAGCGCACGGTCGATTTCCGGCAAAAAAGCTTTGACCAACATTTGCACAATAGTAACAAAACCGGCAATGATGGTAATATAAGCGGGGATTCGCACCTTGGACGGGATAGCGTTGCGTAACAACGAAACCGCCGCCCCCGAACACACCAAAACAAAGGTGGCCGACAATCCCATACCAATGCCGTTGATGGCCGAAGTGGTGACCGCCAAGGTAGGACAGGTACCCAGCACCAATCGCAAAACGGGGTTTTCGATTAAAATGCCTTTGGAAAAGGTGCTAAATGCACTATTTTTCTTCATTATTTATCCCCCCATCTTGCAACGATTCAAACAATTCACGCGCCAGATTTACCGCATCGGTCACGGCGCCCGAGGTAATGGTGGCACCGGTGACGGCATTCACTTCGGTTTCGCCGGCACTATTTTTCACCACCGAGAGGCGAACGCGTTTTCCCGAAAACTGCGTACGAAATTCTTGGTTTTTAGCGTTTTGGCCCAGTCCCGGCGTTTCATTCGAAACATCGGTTACTTCGACGGCTGAAATTTTGCCGTCCGCCAAAATGCCGACCACCACCGTAACCAAACCACCATAACCGCTTTTGGAAACGGTGAATGCATAGCCCACCGTTTCTCCCTTTGTTGAGGCAATATAATACGGATACGAAATGCCTTGATATGTCATTTCGTCATTTTGGTAGGAATCGGCCTGTAGCACCTTGGAAACGGCCTCTTTTTCTTGTTGCAGAGCCAAAGCCGAAATCTGATTTTTAGTCAGCAGATTGGTGCCACCCAACAACCCCGCCATCACAGCGGCAATGACCGTAATTACCACAATGGGCTTTAAAAAAGAGAAAACATTTTTATTCATTGGCTTTGTTCCCCCTTCCAAAAGGTTTGGGCCGGGTCAACCGTTCAATATGCGGCGTGAGGATATTCATCATTAAAATGGAGAAAGAAACCCCTTCCGGCAGATTGCCGAAATGGCGAATTACTACCGTAATCACTCCACACCCGATTCCAAAGATAATTTTTCCGAGGCGTGTAGACGGCGAGGTAACATAATCGGTTGCCATAAAAAACGCAGCAAGCATCAATCCGCCGCTAAGCAAAGTGCGAAGCGGGTTATCCCCAAGCAGAGCCGCAAGTGCGGCCGCGGAAGCCAAAAAAGCCAACGGGATTTCAGGGGTAATCACTTTTCGAATCAGTAAGTAAAGTCCTCCGGCCAACAAAAGCAAGGCCGAGGTTTCACCCAGACAACCGGCGTAATTGCCCAGCAATAAGGAGGTCAGTCCGGTGGGAATTTCCTCTGTCCCCGAAAGCGGGGTAGCCGAGGAAACCACATCCGAAAAAGGAACGGTAAAGGTGGTCATCGCGGTGGGAAAAGATACCATCAAAACAATGCGAGCTGTAATGGCCGGATTGGCGAAATTTTGTCCCAATCCACCAAACATTTGCTTTACCACCACAATGGCGATCACACTGCCCAGCGCCGCCATCCAAAGGGGAAGACGAGAGGGCAAATTCATAGCCAAGAGAAGGCCGGTAACTACAGCGCTTAAATCGCGAATCGTCGGCTCCTTTCGAATGGCCTTGCACCAAAGATATTCCGCCAACACTGCTGAGGTAACACAAACGGCAATGAGCAGTAAGGCCGGAAAGCCAAAAAAGCAAATACCGCCAACCGTTGCCGGAAGCAAAGCAACCAAGACATCTAACATAATGCCGGTGGTGGATTCCGTATGAAAAAAGTGCGGAGAAGAGGAAACTTTCATTTTACCCATTTTTTTGACCCGCCTTTCTCACTTCGGTTTTGGCTAAGCGCATCGCTGCCGTTAAGGGGCGAGCGGCCGGACAAACATAACTACAACTGCCACATTCCATACAATACATCACATTCTGTTTTTGGAAGGTTTGGGCATCGCCGGTTTCCAGATTATCGGCAACCGTTTGGGGAAGCAACTGCATCGGACAACCTCGCATACAGCGGCCACAACGAATGCAGGCTGTTTCCGGTTTGATGGCGGCTTCCTTGCCGCAAAAAGCCAAAATGCCGTTATTTTGTTTTATAATCGGTAGAGAAGTATCATATAACGCAAGCCCCATCATCGGGCCACCCATTAACACCTTTTCTGCCTTATCGGCCTTGCAATAGGCCAAGACCTCGGCAATGGGGGTACCAATGGGAACCAACAGATTCTTTGGTTCACTCACAGCATTACCATCTACCGTAATACGCTTGGTTGTCAATGGCATACCCGTGGTAATATACCGATAGAGGAATGCAATACTGGTAACATTCACCACAATACAACCCACATCGGCCGGCAATTTCCCCAGTGGAACTTTACGCTTGGTAGCGGTATAAATGATTACCTTTTCGGCCCCTTGCGGATAGGAAGATTTGAGTTTCATCACCCGCACAGTATCGTCGGTATCCTGTCGGTCGGCTGCAATCTTCATCAAGGTTTCAATGGCTTTGGGTTTATTGTCCTCCACACAAAGAATGACCTCTTTTAACCCCAATAAGCGCTTCACCAAATATATCCCGCCCAAAATATCTTCCGGGTGTTCCATACATTCGCGATAATCAGCCGTCAAATAGGGTTCACATTCGGCCGCGTTGATAATTAAAGTATCCAAAGGAGTTTTGGAAGAAGGAGTCAATTTAACGTGAGCCGGAAAACCGGCGCCACCAAGACCGACCAAACCGCTGTTGCGCACCGCTTCGCAGAGCTCTTGAGCCGTTTGAACCGCGTGAGGTTGCACCGAAGGGTCAACCGTCATTTTTCCATCCGAATCAATCACCACAGCCGCAACTTCATTTCCGGCCGGCAGACGAATGGTGGTCAAGGCAGTTACTTTACCCGATACCGAAGCGTGTATTGGAGCACTGACAAAGGCCTTACTCTCTCCAATAATCGTGCCCACGGCAACAGGATCCCCCACCTTAACGATCGGTTCACAGGGAACGCCGATGTGTTGCAGCATCGGAATCACCACCTGTTTGGGAGTGGGAAATATCTCGCTTTGCATTTCGGCTGTTGTTTTTCGATGCGGTAATCTTACCCCACCGCCGATGCGCCCTTTGGGACGAAGAGGCTTTTCTTTTTTGGGCACGAAAATTCTCCTTTCCGTTATTGAAGTTGGTTAAAAAAGAAATTTAGTTGGCAGCATCCACCGCAGATAAGGCGCCTTTGATGTCTTCAATAATATCTTCTACATCTTCCAAGCCTACCGAGAACCGAATCAAACCCGGATTAATACCGGCCGCCACCAACTGTTCATCCGTGAGCTGGCGGTGGGTAGCACTGGCGGGATGCAATACGCAGGTACGAATATCGGCTACATGTACTTCATTGCAGGCCATTTTTAGTCCATCCATAAAAGCGATAGCGTTTTTTCGGCCGCCTTTAATGGTCATCGAAATGACACCGGCAGTCCCGTTCGGGAGATATTTTTTGGCCAAGGTACGATATTTATCCTGTTCCAAACCGGGGTAGGAAACCTCTTCAAAATAGCCGCTGGAAAGGAAGAATTCGGCCACTTTTTTGGCATTTTCACAATACTGCTTCATCCGAATATCCAAGGTTTCGAGCCCTAAATTCAAAAGGAAAGAAGAATGAGCCGATGGGTAGCAACCAAAGTCGCGCATTAGCTGCATTCTAGCTTTTGCAATGTAGGCAGCACGGCCAAAATCACGGGTATAAACCACCCCGTGGTAGGATTCGTCAGGGGTGCATAATTCCGGATATTTTCCGTTTTCCCAATTAAAATTACCGCTATCCACAATCACGCCGCCAACCTGTAGGGCGTGTCCGTCCATATATTTGGTTGTAGCATGCACCACAATATCCGCCCCGAAGGAAATCGGTTTGCAGAGAATGGGTGTGGGAAAGGTGTTGTCAACAATCAGCGGCAAACCGTGACGATGTGCCAAAGCAGCGATCCGTTCGATGTCCAATACAGCCAATTTCGGGTTGGCTAAGGTTTCGCCGAAAACGGCACGGGTATTGGGCTTGATTAATGCTTCGATTGACGCGTCATCCTGGTCTTGATCAAAGAAAATACACTCTATGCCAAAGCGTTTTAAGGTAACCGAAAAAAGATTAACGGTGCCACCGTAAATGGCAGAACAACAAAGAAAACTATCGCCGGCTGAGCAAAGATTTAAAATCGAAAGCAACGAAGCCGCCTGCCCCGAGGAAGTGCACATAGCACCAACGCCGCCCTCAAGTTCGGCAATTTTAGCCTCAACCGTAGCGGTGGTGGGGTTGGAGAAACGGGAATACATATGTGCTGTCGGCATATCGAACAAATCGCCCACCTCTTTGGTGGTGTTGAACACGTAGGTGGTGCTTTGCACAATGGGCATAACGCCGGGGCCACCATTTTCGGGTTGATAACCGGCACGTAGACATTTGGTTGCATCTTTCATTATTAATTTCCTCCTCAAACAAACGGCAAAAAGCCTTTGAAAAAGCTCTTAAAACCGCCTCATAATTTTTTACAAACACATTTTTATTATACTTTATCTTTTATTTTCTGTCAATCGTTTTCCCCCCATTTTCCCCATTTGCAAAAGAAAATCAAAATTTTTCTCGCTTGATTTCATCTGTTCTTTTTAAACGATTGACAAAATCAAAAAAACGGTTATAATAAAAGAAAAGAGTTTGTGTTTTTTATTTTTTATTTTTTGAAAACGAGGAGTTGCTTTTTTATGAAATTTCGCCATTTGATGTGGATTTTTACCGCCTTGGTTGCCGTAACCTCGATTGCCGCCGGCGTGGCCGTGTTTGTCAACCGCTATTTGAACATTAAAAAGAATACCAATTATATCGAGTGCGACTGCGATTGTGACGATGATTTCGCCACCAAAGAAGCCTTCGACGAGTAAAGTGCAATAAAAAAGTGCAATAAAAAAAGAGGATTCCGCAAATCCGACAAAAGACAAAAATAGAGAATTAAAAGACAGCCCCCTATGGTAGAATGAAAAGCAACTACCTAGGGGGTTTTGTTGTGCCAAGAAGTTATTGACATATTCGTGCGTACAAAAGAGAAAAACGAAAAGGTCACCGCCGAGTTGCAGCTCCACAGTGACCAAGACTTTCAATGCATATTGTATTCGTATTTTACCTATCAAGAATCGTTTTTTTGTACCGTCCCAATAAAACAGTGCAGCCCGGTTTCTCCTTACCCGTTATGTCTTTGCGGTAATAAGCATCTTCCGAAACTGCATAGGGTTGGTTTTACCCCTTTAGTGACAACTTTCGCAGTCGTGACAATCGTGGCAACAATCCCCCAAAATCGGCATCGGGTCGATCCCTTGTTTTTCGTAATAATTCCAAAGGGCAGCTTTAACGGCCTGTTCGGCCAACACCGAGCAATGGATTTTGTGCGTCGGCAGACCGCCAAGCGCCTCCACCACCGCCTTGTTAGAAAGGGCAACCGCCTCTTCAATCGAGTGTCCCTTAATCATTTCAGTAGCAATTGAACTGGTAGCAATGGCCGATGCGCAACCATAGGTTTTGAATTTCACATCAACGATAATACCATTTTCAATCTTTAAAAAGATTTTCATAATATCACCGCATTTAGCGTTCCCAACTTCACCTACACCGTCCGCATCGGGAATTTCTCCCACGTTGCGAGGATTGGTAAAGTGTTCCATCACTTGTTCGGTATACATAAAGTTTCCTCCTTATTCTTCTATTTTGTTGTTTTCTTCCCGCACAATGCGGTCCCAAAGGGGAGACATCGCACGAAGCCGCTCGATGATTTCAGGCAAAACAGTGACGATTTCTTTCGCATCGTCCGATGTGTTTTCATCGCTAAAACTAAGTCGAAGGGAGCCGTGTGCCACCTCGTGTTTCAGGCCAATGGCTAAGAGTACGTGGCTGGGGTCCAACGAACCGGAGGTGCAGGCCGAACCGGAAGAGGCGCAAATACCTTTTAAATCCAGCATTAACAGCAAAGATTCCCCCTCCACTCCCTCAAAGCAGATGCTGACATTGCCGGCCAACCGGCGAGTGCGGTGCCCGTTAATGCGGGTGCGCGGAATCTCCAAGACTTTTTCCATAATATAATCACGCATTTGAGCCAGTTTTTCATTGCGGGCTTGCATCGTGGCAACGGCTTGCTCCAACGCCGCTCCCATACCGACAATGCCGGCGGTGTTTTCGGTACCGGCACGCTTGCCGCGTTCTTGAGCGCCACCGTCCACTAAATTAGAAAGCAGAACGCCACGGCGCACATACAAAGCACCCACCCCTTTGGGGCCGTGAAATTTATGAGCCGACATCGAAAGTAAATCGATATGTTGAGCTTTCACATCAATCGGAAGATTGCCAACCGCCTGCACAGCATCGGTGTGGAATAAAACACCGTATTCTTTGCAAATGGCCCCGATTTCGTCAATCGGTTGTATGGTGCCGATTTCGTTATTGGCGTACATAATGGTCACCAGAGCGGTGTCCTCCCGTAGGGCGGCCCTCAGTTCTTCCGGACGAACCAAACCATCCTCATGCACGGGAAGCAGAGTGATCTCAAACCCCTCTTTTTCCAATTTTTCCAGACAGTGTAAAACGGCATGATGCTCAAATGCTGAAGAAATAATATGCTTTTTCCCTTTCTTGGCTAACCGATCGGCCACTCCTTTGATGGCCCAATTATCCGCCTCACTGCCGCCGGCAGTGAAATAAATTTCGTTGGAAAAGGCACCAATGGCAGCAGCCACTTTTTCACGGGCTTTTGTCACCGCCGCTTTGGCTCGTCCACCAAAGGCATATAGGCTGGAGGCATTTCCGTATTCGGTAGTAAGATACGGCATCATCTCTTGCAACACTGCAGGGGAAAGAGAGGTAGTTGCTGCATTATCCGCATAAATAAAGCGTTTCATAAAACAAAGACTTCCTTTGGTTTTTATTATTATCTTTTACGGTTATAGTGTATGCCAAAAAGGATGAATTTTCAACCTCATTTGGCAACAATATTTTGTTTCTCTCAAACAAACCGAAACCGCCGAGGAAACATTTTCAGGCTTTTCCCCGTTACATTTCACAAGGAGCATCGATTTTCAACATACGAAGCACATTTGAGATAACCGTTTTAGCCGCCAAGCAAAGGTTCAGGCGTGCTTGGAGTAGTTTTTGAGATTCGCCTTTCACACGGCAAGCATTGTAGAAACGATGAAACAAGGTGGCCAAATCGTAGGCATAGCGGGTGATAAGGGCAGGGTCAAACCCCTCGGCTGCCGCCACAATGGTGTTGGGCAAGGCCGACAAGTGGCGAATAAGTTCCCGCTCTTCGGGTTTTTGAAGACAATCCAAATCGGCAGCTTGGCAGTCTTGCGGTTGAATGCCTTCACCGGTCAAATTCCGCAAAATGCTGCAAATGCGCGCGTGGGCATACTGCACATAATAAACAGGGTTTTGGCTGGACTGCTCGACTGCCAAATCCAAATCAAACTCCAAATGGGTATTGGGTTCTTTCGAGTTGAAAACATAACGGGCGGCATCAATCGGCACTTCGTCCAATAAGGTTTCCAAGGTCACGGCCTTACCCGAACGTTTGGAAAGTTTGTAAGTTTCGCCGTTTTTCACCAAGCGTACCATCTGCATAATTACAATTTTTAAACGCTCGGCCGGTACCCCAAGGGCAGTTAAAGCGGCCATCATACGGGCAATATATCCGTGATGATCGGCCCCTAAAACGTCAATAGCCAAATCAAATCCGCGGGTGACCAATTTATCGTAATGATAAGCAATATCCGGAACCAAATAGGTCGGTACGCCGTTGGCCCGCATCAAAACGCGGTCTTTCTCATCGCCAAAATCGGTCGATTTCAGCCATAAAGCACCCTCTTGCTCGTAGGTATAGCCCGAATCTTTTAATTTTTCAATGATATCCTGCACGGCGCCGCTGTTATGCAGGTCACTTTCCAAATACCAGCGATCATACTGAATGCGATATTTTTCCAAGTCGGTCTTCAGTTTGGCAATGTTTTTCGGAAGCGCAAAATCGCACAAGGCGTTTTGACGTTCCTCGACCGGAGCGTTGACGTATTTATCACCGTAAAGGGCCGCAAAATCCTTGGCGTGGTTAACAATATCCTCGCCGAGATAGGCATCTTCGGGAATTTCAACGCTCTCATCAAAAAGTTGCAAATACCGCGCTTCGAGCGAGAGTTTAAACTTGTTAATCTGGTTGCCTGCATCGTTGACGTAAAACTCCCGCTTGACCTCATAGCCTGCCCAATCGTAAGCCGCCGCAATCGAATCCCCCAGCGCACCGCCACGGGCATTCCCAATATGCATCGGGCCGGTGGGGTTGGCTGAAACAAATTCCACCAAAACGCGTTTGCCTTGGCCGTAATCGCTACGACCGTAGTTTTCCCCGCTTTGCAATACCTCTAAAACAATATCGCTGTAAAAGCGATCCGAAAGGGTAAAATTGATAAAGCCGGGGCCGGCAATTTCGGCGCGTTGAATATACCCGTCGAACTCCATTTGTTCCACCAACAGCTCGGCAATGGCGCGCGGCGCTTTGTGAAGCGTTTTCGCCCATACCATTGCAGCGTTCACTGCGAAATCTCCGTGGGCGCGGTCGCTGGGAATTTCAATATGAAAATCCGGTAAATCAGCCCTTTCAAACAGCCCTTGTTCGGCACACCGAATTGCAGCTTTTTGAATGCTTTCTTTAATTTCTGCTCTTCCTCTGTTTTGTGTTGCAGACATTTTCTTCCACTTCCTTTATATTCGCGGTGCCACTTGCACCGTCATTTCGTTTCGATTGAGTTGTTGATGATTGATATCCACGGCATAAACCAATTTCAGTTGGCCACCGTTTTCTCCCAATCGGTTTTGCACCGCTTCGGCAAAAAATCCCATATTTATGGTGCCGTAAGGGGTAGCGTACAAACTGTTACACCGTTTTCCCTCTTCCAGTGTAAAGCGGTTTTGAAAGGGTCCGCTTCGCGTCACTGTCACCACATCATCGGCCGTGATTTTCAAGGTGGTTTTAACCGGCTGATCAACGCCGGTCAGCATCGCATCTACATACTGAATGAGATAGACGCCATCTTTTTCCGCGTACCGTCCCTCGACCGTTAATTCCATCCTGTCGCTTTGGGTGTCGTCGGTTTGTACCGTCGAAACGGTTATCATAACTTCCTTCATATCTTCCCCTTATCAAAAATATCTACTTCGGATACTTTGTCAGCAATCTCTTCCCCCAGCAAAGTTTTGGCAATGGCAGAGAATGTTTTTGGCCGATCACTGACGAAATAATGACACGCACCGCCCTGTTCGGACAAGGCATCCTGCTCTTTTAACAGTTGCTTGACCTGCATAGCCGTGGCGGTGCCGGGGTCGATTAAGGTAACATCCTTCCCCAACACGTCGGCGAAAATCGGCCGCAAGGCGGGGTAATGGGTGCACCCCATAATCATAGTATCCACCTTGGCTTCAACCATCGGTTCTAAATAGCGGGCAGCAATCTGCCGAACCACAGGGTCATCCGGCGAAATCCACCCTTCTTCTACCAAGGGGACAAAAAGAGGACAGGCGTTGAGTACAATCACAGCATCGGGCAGTTTCTTTAAAATGGCCCGCGCGTGAGAACGGCTTTGCACCGTTACCGGCGTACCAATCACCCCGATACGCCCATTTTGGGTGGCCACAGCGGCCGCCTGCGCCGCCGGCTCTACCACACCGAGAAAAGGAACCGGTAAAGTTTCACCTGTTTGATAAGCCACCGAGGAAACGGTGCCGCAAGCAGCCACAATCATTTTTACCTTTTGACTGAGCAAAAAAGCTTCGTCCTCACGGGCATAACGGGTAACAATGTCGTTACTTCGTGTTCCGTAGGGCACGCGACCGGTATCTCCAAAATAGACAATATCTTCTTTGGGTAACAGTCGTTTCAATTCTTTAACCACCGTTAGGCCGCCAAGTCCCGAATCGAAGACTCCGATTGGTCGATTATCCGGCATTGCGTTTCCTCCTTTTCGATTCCTACATAACAAATCTATATTATCATACCACAATGCAGTTCTTTTCGCAAGGGTTATTCGGTTTGATTTTGTAAAATTTAAAAGGTTTTTCTCGCTTGGGCCCATTGAAACGGTTATGGTTTTAAGCCGAAAAAGCAATGTATGGGTTTTGACAAATTCTATAAAATCTATCGTGTGATTTTGACAGATAGAACACTTGAAAAAAAAAGATGGAAGGCTTATAATAAATTATGTAAATGCTTGTGGACGGTTTTGCGAACCCTATCGTCCCAAACCATTTATCAAAAGATTTATAAAATTGGAGGAACCACAAAATGAAAAAACTTCTTGCTCTTGCGTTGGCACTGGTTATGGTGCTGGGCGTATTCGCCGGTTGCGGCAGTACCGCTTCCACCGACTTCAAAATCGGTCTTATCTGCCTGCACGACGAAAACTCGACCTACGACAACAACTTCATTCAAGCCATAAAAGCCGCTCAAGAAGAAATGGGCCTTTCGGACGACCAAGTTTTAATTAAAACCAACATTCCCGAAGACGAAGCCTGCTACAACACCGCCGCCGAACTGGTGGACGAGGGCTGTGACGTTATTTTCGCCGATTCCTTCGGTCACGAAACCTATATGATTCAAGCCGCTCAAGAATTCCCCGAAGTAGAATTCTGTCATGCCACCGGCACCAAATCGCAAAACGCCGGTTTGAAAAACTATCACAACGCTTTCGCTTCGATTTACGAAGGCCGCTTCCTCGCCGGTGTTGCCGCGGGTATGAAACTGAACGAAATGATTAAGGAAAAGAAAATCACCGAAAAACAAGCAGTTATCGGTTACGTTGGTGCTTTCAACTACGCCGAAGTTGTTTCGGGTATGACTTCCTTCTTCCTCGGCGCTCGCTACATCTGCCCCTCGGCTACTATGAAAGTGGTTTACACCAACTCTTGGTTTGATATCGCCTTAGAACGCGAATCGGCCTTAAAACTCATCGATTCCGGATGTGCTCTTATCAGCCAACACGCTGACTCGGAAGGCGCCCCCAAAGCTTGTGAAGAAAAGGGCATTCCCAATGTTGCATACAACATCAGCACCATTTCCATCGCTCCCAAAACCGCTTTAATTTCTTCCAAAATTGACTGGACTCCCTACTTCAAACTCATCATCGATGCCGGTATGAACGACAAAGAGATTCCGGTAGACTACACCGGCACCATCTCGACCGGTTCGGTTGCTTTAACCGAGCTCAACGCTGAAGTTGCTGCCGAAGGCACCAAAGAGAAAATCGATTCCATTCAAGAAAAAATTGTAAACGGCGAATTGAAGGTTTATGACAACACCACCTTCACCGTTGGCGGCAAAAAATTAGAATCCTACACTGCCGATGTCGTTGACGAGGGTGATTTCAAACCCGAAACCGAAGCCATTGAAAACGGCGTGTTCACCGAATCTTCCAAACGTTCGGCTCCTTACTTCGATATCAAATACATCGACGGTATCTCGGAACTCGGCGCCAAATAAACAACAGTTTTATCGGGCGATGTGTAAAATATCGCCACTCGGGGCACCTTCCTCACGGAGGGTGCCTTTGTTATATCTGCCCTGTAGCGAGTGATATTGTTTCGCCCCCTTTTAATTTTTCTCTCATTTTTTGTCGAAATAGATTGATTTTAAACCCCTTTTATGCTATGATAAAAGAGATTAAAAAGAGGTTCGTTTTGAAAAGAAAAAACCGCCATTTCTTTCTTTTGAAAACAAATCGGAAAGGAAGCGATGCATTTGAGTCAAACCGCCATTGAGCTAAAAAACATCAGTAAAACTTTTGGGTCTATCGTTGCCAATAAAGGCATCAATTTGACGGTGCAAAAAGGTGAAATTTTATCCCTGCTGGGAGAAAACGGAAGCGGTAAAACCACCCTGATGAATATGATTTCGGGCATCTATTATCCGGACGAGGGCGAAATTTTCATCAATGGGGAAGAGGTGGTTATCCGCTCTCCCAAGGATGCTTTTAACCACAAAATCGGTATGATTCACCAACATTTTAAGCTGGTGGATATTTTTTCGGCGGCTCAAAATATTATTTTGGGACTCAAAGAAGAGGGCAAGTATGACATCAAAGAAGTACGCCGTCGCGTGGCCGAAATCAGTGAAAAATACGGGTTTGAAATCAACCCCGATAAAAAGATTTACGAAATGAGCGTTTCCGAAAAACAGACGGTGGAAATTTTAAAGGTATTATACCGCGGCGCCAACATTTTAATTTTGGATGAACCAACCGCCGTTTTAACCCCCCAAGAAACCGAAAAACTCTTTGCCGTATTACGCCGTATGCGGGATGACGGCAAGGCCATTATCATCATCACCCACAAATTGCACGAGGTGTTGGCATTATCCGACCGTGTTACCGTCCTGCGAAAGGGCGAATACGTTGCCACGGTAAACACTCCTGAAACCACCGAAGCCCAACTCACCGAAATGATGGTGGGTAAAAAGGTTTCCCTCAACATTCACCGCACCGATCCGCAAAACACTTCTGACCGCTTGGAAGTGAAAAATATCCGGTGTCGCACCCGCGAAGGCGTTACGGTATTGGATAACATTTCTTTCACGGCACGTTCGGGCGAAATCCTAGGCATTGCCGGCATCGCGGGAAGTGGCCAGCGCGAATTACTGGAATCGATTGCCGGTCTGCAACATTTGGACGAAGGCTCGATTCTCTACCACAATCCTAAAACCAGAAATGCCGACAATCTGCGGGACAAAACCCCTTTGCAGATTCGTGAACTTGGTGTTCGCCTTTCCTTCGTACCGGAGGATCGCCTTGGTATGGGATTGGTCGGCAATATGGACATTGTAGAAAATATGATGCTCCGCAGCTACCGCAAGGGTAAATCTTTCTTTTTGGAACGGAAAACCCCGCAATCTTTGGCGGAGAAAATTATCAAGGATTTAGAGGTTGTCACCCCCGGTCCCACCACGCCGGTGCGCCGTTTATCCGGCGGTAACGTACAAAAAGTATTGGTTGGTCGTGAAATTGCCGCAGCCCCCACTGTGTTGATGGTAGCTTATCCGGTGCGCGGGTTGGACATCAATTCCTCTTATATGATTTACAATCTGTTAAATGAACAAAAAGAAAACGGCGTTGCCGTTATCTTCGTAGGCGAAGATTTGGACGTTTTATTGGAATTGTGTGACCGCATTATGGTCATTGGCTCGGGGAAAATCACCGGTGTGGTTGACGCACGCACCACCACCAAAGAGGAAATCGGCCTATTAATGACCAAAACGGAAGGAGGCGCCGAGCATGTATAAAGCAACAAAATCCGTTCGCGAACCTCTCATTCACATTACCAAACGCGGTGCCATTGTTTGGTGGAAAGGCTGGCTCATTCGCGTCGGTGCCATTCTGGCCTCCCTTCTCGTTTCCGCACTGGTCATTGTGGTCTTAACCAGATACAATCCTTTACAAGTGTACGCCGAAATGATTGACGGCAGTTTTGGTTCTTCCCGTAAAATTTGGGTATTGCTGCAAAATTTGGCTATGTTGCTATGTATTTCCTTGGCTGTTACCCCCGCTTTTAAAATGAAATTCTGGAACCTTGGCGCAGAAGGACAGGTATTGGTAGGCGGCTTAGCCTCGGCAGCCTGTATGTTCTATGTCAAAGATGCGATGCCCAACATTTTGCTCTTAATCATTATGTTGACCGCCAGCATTTTGGCCGGTATGGTTTGGGGCCTGATTCCGGCGGTTTGCAAAGCCAAATGGAACACCAACGAAAGCCTCTTTACCCTAATGATGAACTACGTTGCCATTCAGTTGGTTTCTTTCTTTATTATGGTGTGGGTGCCCAACGGCTCCAGCGTAATGGGTGTTATCAATCAACAAAGCGGCGCCGGATGGCTACCCGATTTATTTCATCAAAAATATCTTTTCAATATTCTGATTGTGGCCGTCGTTACGGTGGGGATGTTTATTTATTTAAAACACAGTAAACAAGGCTATGAAATTTCGGTGGTCGGCGGCAGTGAAAACACCGCCCGCTACATCGGTATCAACGTCAAAAAAGTTATCATCCGCACTATGATCATCTCGGGCGGTATCTGCGGCCTTTCCGGCTTTTTACTGGTAGCCGGCACCAATCACACCGTTTCCAAAAACTTGGCCGGTGGTATGGGATTCACGGCTATCATGGTTTCGTGGTTGGCCAAATTTAACCCGATTTTAATGGTCATTACCTCCTTCCTGATTGTTTTCTTGCAAAAGGGTTCAAGCGAAATTGCTATGACCTTTCGCTTGAACGAAAGTATTTCGGATATTTTAACCGGTATTATTTTGTTCTTCATTATCGGTTGCGAATTCTTCATTCACTACAAACTGAATCTGCGTCACAAGAATAAGGAGGGCAAATAAATGTTAGATACCATTTTTGCATTTATCAACGCCGCCATTATTCAGGGCATCCCTCTGCTCTACGGCGCCACCGGCGAAATCATCACCGAAAAAAGCGGAAATCTCAATCTGGGTATTCCCGGCATTATGTATGTCGGCGGTATCGCGGGCATCGTGGGTGGCTACCTCTACGAACGTTCGACCGAAAATCCCTCTGCTTTTCTTTGCATTCTAATCCCCTTTTTATCCTGCATTCTGGCCTCTGCCTTGATGGCTTTGATTTACAGCTTCTTAACCATTACCCTGCGAGCCAACCAGAACGTAACCGGTTTGGCCCTCACCACCTTCGGTACCGGCCTTGGTAACTTTTTTGGTGGATCGTTGCTGAGCTTATTTGGTGAGTCGGGTTCCATTTCGCTTCTCACTACGGGGCAATACTACAAGGCATCCCTTCCCTTTGCCTCAAAATTGGGACTGTTTGGCGAAACCTTTTTATCCTTTGGCTTTCTGGCCTATTTGGCCGTCGCCATTGCTCTTATTTCTTCGTGGTATTTAAACCGCACCCGCGTGGGACTGAATCTACGTGCTGTCGGAGAAAATCCGGCCACTGCCGATGCCGCCGGCATCAACGTAACCCTTTACAAATACTTGGCCACCTGTATTGGCGGTGCCATCGCCGGTCTCGGTGGACTCTACTTTGTTATGGACTACACCGCCGGTGCATGGACCAATAACGGATTTGGCGACCGCGGATGGTTGGCCATTGCCATTGTTATCTTTGCCATTTGGAAACCCAAGTCAGCCATTTTAAGTTCCTTCCTCTTCGGTGGGCTGTATATTATTTGCGTCTATATCCCCGGTCTTTCGAGTAGTGCCAAGGAACTGATTAAAATGCTCCCCTATCTGGTAACCATTGTAGTATTGGTGATTATCAGTGCCCGCAAGAAAAAAGAACATCAACCGCCCGCACATCTGGGATTGTCCTATTTCCGTGAGGAACGATAGATATTCCTTATAACCTATAAAAAGTGCAAATCGCCTTTTTCTGACGGAGACTGCTTCTTTGTGAAGTGTCTCCGTTTTTTTATGCAAAAAAGGTACCTTCCTTTACGGAGGGTACCTCAACTGCAATTCTTATTTTTCTTATTCTTCGGTTTTGGTATCCGGTAGGCAATATTTTAAAGCGTACTCATCAAATCGCTCACTAAAATTCGAAATGACACCTTTTTTAACGTTTTTAAGATATTTATGGGTAGAAAAACTATTTTGTGCCACCTCAATCATCGCCACAGCAATATTGGAGCAATGGTCGGAGACCCGTTCAAAATTGTTGAGTAAATCCGAAAGGATGAATCCCAGTTCAATGGTGCAGTCTCCACGTTGCAAACGACCGATGTGGTTTGCTTTGATTTCGGCCGTCAAACGGTCAACCACCTGCTCTAATGGCTCAACGTCAGCGGCCGCTTCCAAATCGTTTTGGGCAAACGCATTAACCGTAAGGCCGATGATTTCACAAAGCGCCTCCTCCAGCACCTGCAATTCCGCGTGGGCGCTTTTGCTAAACGAAATTTTCTTATCCGAAATTTCGCGGGCAACACCCAAAAGGTTGATAGCATGGTCCCCTATGCGTTCAAAATCACCAATGGTATGAAGCAGTTTGGAAATTTCTTTGCTGTCTGCATCGGATAATTCCTTGCTGGAAAGCTTCACAAGGAAGGAACCCAATTTATCCTCATACTTATCCAGCATTTTTTCATCTTCCGTAATACGAGTGGCCACCTTTTGGTCGAAGGAATGACCGGCATTGACCTGTTGCACCAATTGGCCGGCACGCCCAAAGGTATCGCCGGCTAACTTCGCCATCTCAACCGCGAGATTGTTGCATTCGGCCAAAGCGAACGAAGGAATATTGAGCAAACGCTCATCGATAAAGGAGTACTTGTCCTCTTGGTTTTTGTCGCGTACAATCATTTGTGCCAGTTTCACCAATTTTTTGGAAAAAGGCAATAGCAAGGTGGTGGTAACCACATTGAAGATGCTGTGGCAGATGGCAATGCCAACCGGCGTTGCCGCCATATCGTTAAAAGCGAATTCAAAAACAGCATTCAAAGGATAGTAAACCGCTAAACAAACAATGGTACCAATCAGGTTAAACAAAATATGTACCGTGGCCACTCGTTTGGCGTTTTTATTGACTCCGATACTGGAAATCAAAGAGGTAACGCAGGTGCCAATATTTTGCCCCATCACAATGGGGATAGCCATTCCATATGAAATACTGCCGGTAACCGACAAAGCCTGCAAAATACCCACCGAGGCTGCCGAGCTTTGAATGATACCGGTGAAGACAGTTCCCACCAATACCCCGAGAAGCGGATTGTTAAAGGCAACCAACACCTTTTGAAAAGAAGGACTGTCGGCCAAGGGTTCGACGGCGTCTCCCATGAGGGTCATTCCAAACATTAACACCGAAAAACCAATTAAAATGGAACCGAAGTCTTTTTTTCGGTCACTCTTGGCGGCCATCATCAAAAGAACACCGATAAGTGCCACCAAGGGAGAAAAAGATTCGGGCTTTAACATTTTAATAAAGAAATTATCCCCCTCAACACCTGCTAAAGATAATATCCAAGCCGTTAAGGTGGTGCCGATATTCGACCCAAAAATCACGCCGACGGTTTGTTCCAGCTGCATAATACCGGAGTTGACCAATCCCACCAGCATCACCGTAAGTGCCGATGAGGACTGAATGGCAATGGTGATTCCGGCCCCCAGCGCCAAACTTTTCAAGGGGCTGGAGGTCATGGTTTTTAGGGTTTTCTCCAGTTTTCCGCCAGCCATTTTTTCCAAACCGTTGGACATTACCGTCATCCCGTAAAGAAAAAAGGCAAGGCCCCCCAGAAGGGTGAAAAACGAAAAAATACTCATACCAAAAACTCCTTTTTCGATTTGTTAAAGTTGGGCTTTTTAAAAAGTGTAATACTCTAATCTACGGCAGTTTAATCATAGCAAAAAACGACATACTTCACCATAGGTAAATTGTAAACAAATTGTAAACAAAAAAGGAAATCCCGTGCTTTTTTCTTTATCCTATTTTTCGCTTGGAGAAAAGTTGTAAACTTTTTTGTTTCGCATTGCAATCAAAGGGAATTTGTGGTATAATGACATTCTAAGAAAAAAACAACCAATTGTTATACTAATTTTCCTGAAAGAAAGGCAGATGATAATATGAAATATCAGGATAAGGAGCTGTTTAACGTCACCCCAAAAATGCGGGAACTGGCCGATCTTTGCGTTCAAAAAAGTTCCATTCCCACCGACCTCTACCAAAAATTCCAAGTCAATCGGGGGTTGCGCAATTTAAAGGGAGAAGGAGTCATCACCGGTTTAACCGAAATCAGCGAAATCAACTCCTTTCATATGGTGAACGGCGTAAAAACCCCCTGCGAGGGAGAGCTTTTCTACCGCGGTGTCGATATTCACCAATTAACCGACGGCTTTATGAAGGATAAACGGTTTGGTTTTGAAGAAACGGCCTACCTGCTTCTTTTCGGTCAGCTGCCCACCGAATCTCAGCTAACGAATTTTAGCGAATTACTGGCGGCCTACCGTAAACTCCCCACCAACTTTGTACGCGATGTAGTGCTCAAAGCCCCCAGTTGTGATATGATGAACTCCTTGGCGCGCAGTGTGCTCACCCTTTACAGTTATGACCACCACGCCAACGACACCGATATTCCCAATGTGTTACGCCAGAGTTTGCAAATGATTGCCCTCTTCCCCTTGCTTTCGGTCTACGGGTATCAAGCCTATAACCATTATATTAACGGCAACAGTTTAATCATTCACAATCCCAACCCCGCCTTAAGCACAGCCGAAAATATTTTGCATATGCTTCGCCCCGACAGCAAATACACTGAGGCCGAAGCCCGTGTGTTGGATCTTGCTTTAGTGCTCCACGCGGAGCACGGCGGCGGCAATAATTCCACCTTTACCACCCACGTAGTCACCAGCTCAGGCACCGACACCTATTCTACAATGGCGGCCGCCCTGAGTAGTTTAAAGGGCCCGCGTCACGGCGGTGCTAATATCAAAGTAGTGCAGATGTTCCAAGATATGAAAGAGCAGCTTCGCGATTGGGAAGACGAAGAAGAAATTGCTTCCTATCTCCGCCGTCTGCTTCACAAAGACGCCTTTGATAAGGCCGGCCTAATTTACGGAATGGGCCACGCGGTATACACCCTCAGTGACCCGCGCGCTTCCATTTTCAAAGAATTTGTCAGTGTGCTTTCGAACGAAAAAAATCGAAATGCGGAATGCAAACTGTATCAAGCTGTTGAGCGAATTGCTCCGAAAGTCATCGGTGAAGAACGTCATGTCTACAAAGGTGTCAGCGCCAATATCGATTTTTACAGCGGCTTTGTATACGATATGTTAGATTTACCGTTGGAACTATACACTCCCATTTTCGCCATTAGTCGCATTGCCGGTTGGAGCGCCCATCGAATGGAAGAAATTATCAACTTGGGTAAAATTATTCGTCCGGCTTACATCAGTGTGGCCCCGCATATTGACTACGTTCCCCTAAAAGACCGCAAATAGAATCTTCCTTTGGCTAAGGTATAAAGAATCACCCAACCGAACATACTACGGTTGGGTGATTTTTTTATGAAACAACAAAAAGCGCGTTCCAAAAAACCAATGTCAGAGAAAAACCTATCCGTTTCCTCCGACTCATATTTAACCGACCCTGAAACCGTATTCGAGCAAATCAACAAATACGGCACCTACGAAATCCAGCCGACTGCTGCCACCGAACATTCTTTTCCCAAAATCGCACAAGGGCTACCGAAACAAAAGCATCGCAAACACGAGCCGAATTAAAAAGGAAAAAAGGAGAGGAATGCAGCGGCCATAACGGCCTCTATCAAGGCCGATGCAACAAAAAAGAGCAGAACAAAAAGCTGTCGCAAACAATAGTGTTTGAAATCTTGTTCGATGTTGGGTGGAGAAAGATGCGGCATAGCCAAACGAGCCAACGAAAGAGAAAAACCAAAGGCCTCTCTCCCCGCCAGCAGCAAAGCCAATCCACCCAGTACCGCCGCGGGAAGAAGAATAAATAAATTAAACACAATTCCTATAAGTCCATAGGTGGCATAGGCAAACCCCATCACCAATCCCCAAGACGCCCCGCGTAAGAAAACCACGGCCGGTACCAGCACCGCCCCCGCCATACAAGTTCCGGCCAAAAAAGCGGCCGCTATAAAGGGAAGTTGTCCCAAAAAGGCGTGCAAAAAAGCCGAAAGAAATCCGTTGGAAATGCCTTGATACATCTCCTCAAAAGGGGCGGCGCAATTTTCGCCGCCCTCATTTTTTGTTTTTAAATACAATACCCCAACCAATAAACCAAACACAAAAAAGGCGGTAAGTAAAAACAACGAGTTGTTTTGTTGAAAGACGGCCGAAATTCTCCTCTTGTCCATCCTTTGTACTGTCTTCTTCGGGTTCATTTTTGGTTCCTCCTTGCCGTTTGTTCTTTTTTACGATATGCAGAGCACCCCAAAAAAAGACCGTTTTTTGGTCAAAAGAATTTTTCACACTACCGTTTTTTACAAAAATGTGTTATACTGAAAGAAATCCATTATTTTAGAAGAATTATCTTCAAAAACACTTGAAAAGGAGTAACGAAATCGATGTTTCCTGTTTTTGAAAAAGAATTTGCTCTACGCACCTCGGATTATGACAGTCAACGCATTTTGCGCCCTTTTTGTCTCTTTGATTTATTTCAATCGGTTGCGGGTGAGCACGCCAACACCCTCGGATGCGGCTTTGAGGATATGCTCAAAAAGAATCTTTTATGGGTGGTGGTGCGTACCAAATTTGAACGGTTAAACCACCCCGCTATGTTTCAAACCGTGCGAGTCAAAACGTGGCCACTTCCCCCCTCCCGCCTTAGTTTTCAACGCGAATATCTCATCACCGATACCAACTCAACTCCCATTGCAAAAGGCTCTTCCGAATGGGTTGCCATAGACATTCATACCCGAAAAATCGCCGTTGCTAAGGATGTATATCCGCCTTTGCCCTTTTTAGAAGAAAAAGTGTTTGAGGGTCGCCTTCGCAAAATCTCTGATTTTGTGCCCGCCCAAGAAGGATATACTCTGGTGCCCGGTGCCTCACACACGGATATGAATAACCACGTCAACAATGCCCGCTATGTGGACTATGTACAGGATGCTCTTGGTCTGCCCGCGGGAAAGATGATTACGGCCATGCAATTAGACTTTCGGCACGAAGTAACGGTTGGCACTCCCTTGACCCTTCACCGTCTGCAAGAGGACGAAACCCATTGGCTTTGCAAAGGGGTCAATGCTCAAGGCGAAACTATGTTTGCTTGTTCCATTGAAACGAATGGATAGCGAAAAACCGTTTACAAGAAAAAGGAGGATACTTTTATGTCCCATATTCCTACCCCTCACATCGAAGCAGCGGCCGGCGATTTTGCAAAAACGGTCTTAATGCCGGGCGACCCATTACGCGCTAAGCACATTGCCGATACCTACTTAACGGAGGTCAAGCAGGTGAATGCCGTGCGCGGTATGTTGGGCTTTACCGGTTTGTATCATGGCCAATCCATTTCGGTAATGGCCAGCGGAATGGGAATGCCTTCTATTAGCATTTATTCCCACGAACTTTTCACCTCATACGGGGTGGAGAATATCGTTCGTATCGGTACCGCCGGTGCCCTGCAACCTGATTTAAACCTCAAAGATATTGTGGTCGGTATGGGGGCTTGTACCAACTCAGCCATCCCTTCTCTGCAGGAGGTTTCGGGCTTTGCCCCGATTGCCGATTATTCTCTGCTTAAGGCCTTTTGCGATACTGCTGCGCGGCAAAATATCCCCGTTCGGGTGGGAAATCTGGTATCGAGTGATTTGTTTTACGGAAAAGACCAGCGCTTTGTTGAACGTTGGGCCTCCGTTGGTGCTTTGGCGGTAGAAATGGAAGCCGCTGCCCTGTATCTCAACGCAGCCCTACTCGGCAAACGCGCCTTGGCGGTTTGTACCATTTCCGATAGTTTGGTAACCGGCGAATCCACCACCGCAAAAGAGCGACAAACCTCCTTTTCGACGATGATGGAACTGGCCTTGGATGCGGCCGTTTCTTTCTAGGAGAACAACCATGACAATGTATGATATCCTCATCCATAAACGAGAGCACCAAGAACTCACCGATGCCGAAATTTCCTATTTTATCGATGGTATCCTTCAAAAAACCATTCCTGATTACCAAACCGCTGCACTGCTAATGGCCATTTCTATCCAAGGAATGACCGATCGTGAAACGGCCATTCTCACCCAAAAAATGGCTGAGAGCGGTGATATCGTGGACCTTTCACCCCTTGGCCCCTATACGGTAGACAAACACAGTTCCGGCGGGGTGGGGGATAAAACCACCTTTTTGGCCGCTCCGATCGCGGCAGCGGCCGGTTCAATCGTGGCCAAAATGAGCGGCCGCGGACTGGGTCACACCGGCGGCACCGTGGATAAACTCGAAAGTGTGGAGGGGGTAAAAACCGACCTTTCGCCGGAAAAATTCTTCACTTTAGCCCAAAAAAATGGTTTGGTCATTGCCGGCCAAAGCGAAAACCTAGCACCGGCCGACAAAATTTTATACGCCTTACGTGATGTCACGGCCACGGTTTCTTCCATTCCGCTGATTGCCTCCAGCATTATGTCAAAAAAACTAGCCGGCGGTAGCCGAAGCATCGTGTTAGATATTAAGGTGGGCAGTGGTGCCTTTTTGAAAACCAAAGCCGAAGCCACCGCGCTGGCGCGCCAAATGATTTCGATTGGAACAGCCAGTGGGCGACAGGTGACGGCAGTGCTTTCAAATATGGACACCCCCCTTGGGAGTACGGTAGGAAATGCACTGGAACTATGGGAGGCTGCCCGCCTGTTGCACCATCCCGTTTCGTGCGATTTACTTGAACTTTCCCTTGCCTTAGCGGCCGAAATGATTGCGCTGAGTCAATCCATCTCTATCGAAGCGGCCACTGCGAAGGCAAAAGAAGCCTTGAATTCGGGTGCCGCCCTCCGTCGGCTGACCGCTTTGTGCGAAGGACAAGGGGGGATTTTGCCCGACCTTCTCGCCGATCAACCCTTTCGAAGGGCGGGTGCTTTGTATGACATTCGCTCCCCTTACGACGGATATATCACGGCAATGAACACCGAAGGTATCGGTTTGGTTTCGACAGCGCTGGGGGCAGGTCGCCGCACCAAAACCGATAAAATCGACCCGGCGGCCGGTTTGCAATTACACAAAAAAACCGGCGATGCGGTAAAAAAAGGGCAACCTTTGGTCACCCTTGCTGCTGCCGATATTTCCATCTGTAAGGCGGCCGAATCGGCTTATCTCGCCGCTCTAACCTTTGGCGAAACACCGCCGCCAAGCGCCCCTTTGATTTTGGATATTCTTCACTAAGTTATTGCTTAATATCGAAAGCCGTTCAAAAATATTTTTCTTTTTCGAAACAGCTCTATATCGACCATCGAAAAAAGGAGTTTTATAGAATATTTTGATTTTTCTCGTCATTATGCTAATTTTTTCTTGTAATTCTCCCTTGTTTATTGTATAATAACAACACAAGTAATGGGGACTCCCCTGCTAAAAATGTGAGGAGTGATTTTATGCCTACCAATACCACCTTTAAATTGGAGTCGAAACGGAAGAACCTATTTTTGCGGTTGTCGAAGGGCCATTTTGCCACCAGCCACAGCCACACCAATTATTATATCGATGTCACTACCCAAAAAACCCGTTTATCCGAGGCAAATGCAGTTGCCCGTGAACTGCTTGGTTACTACAACACCAGCACGATTGTAGATACCATTCTTTGTTTAGACGGTACCGAAGTTATTGGCACCTGCTTGGCACGGGAGCTCACCAAGGCCGATTTCATCAATATGAATGCACATCAAACCATTTATGTGGTCACCCCTGAACACACCACCGGCAGTCAGTTACTCTTCCGCGAAAATTATCTGCCAATGATTGCAGGAAAACACGTTTTGATTTTGGCCGCATCGGTCACCACAGGTTACACGGCAAAATCCGCCATTGAGGCCATTCACTACTACGGTGGACACGTTAGCGGCGTTTCTGCCCTTTTCGCTTCGGTAGACTCCTGTCAGGGCATTCCGGTTTGTGCCGCATTTGATGTAAACGACCTGCCCGACTATATCACCTATCCCTCGCACGAATGTCCCCTTTGCAAAGCCGGTAAAAAAATCGATGCCTTGGTTAATAGCCACGGTTTTTCCAAATTATAAATCCTTGGCAGAGGCAAAGCCCTCTCTCGCAAGGCTCTCTCTATAGCCAAACGCAACTTCACTTGGGATATACCCCGAAGCTTCACCGCAAGCAAAACAAACTGCCGAACTTGTGTGTTCGCAGGAGCAGTTTCTTTGTGCTCTGCAACTTGCGTTTCTTTTTCGGTATATATTCAAATCTTTTTCAAGATATAAAACAAAAAATGACACTTTCACAACCTTTGTGTAAAGTGTCATTTTTCTTATCCGTAAAAAACCGTGGGAGACAGCTGGTTGCACCAAGAGTCTCCCACGAAAAATCTTTATGATTAAAATCCTTGTTTTTGGTTGTAAATTTCACAAACGATTTTTTGCACTTTCAAGGCCTCACGACCACTGATTTCGGGTTGTTCACCCTTTAAAACAGCAGTGTAAAACTGATTGATTTGCACCGCGTGTTGCGAGCCCCAATAGGGTTTGCCGCCCGAATATTCAACGATGGTTTGGGGTTGATTCTCCACCCGTTCAACGCTACCGTCGGCATATTCAATCCGCGCTTCATCGTAAGAGAAAGTAGCCTTGCCATTTTCACAAAGCAGACGAATTTCAATCGGTTCATCCACCAAATAGTTGTTCATGGCATAAAAGGCGTAGGTGGCACCGTTTTGGTATTTAACAAATCCTTCGGCGCTATCCTCCACAATCATATTTTTGTGATTGCGGTTGTGCAACGAAGCTTGAATTTCACACGGAATATCATCGATCATCCAGTTGACCAAATCCATCGAATGTATGGCTTGGTCAATCACCACGCCGCCTCCCTCTTTATCCCAGGTGCCTTTCCAATCGGAATCGCCATAGTAATCGTCCGGTCGGTACCAAGTAAGTACGCTTCTGGCGCATTTTACACGGCCCAATTTACCGTCCAAAATGCGGGATTTTACCAACTGAGAGGGGGTGTTGTAACGGCACTGAAAAATAACACCATAGCGGAGATTTTTTTCCTCGGCCATTTCAACCGTTCGCACAGCATCCTCGTAATCGATACTCATCGGTTTTTCGGTGAGTACGTGAATACCGGCAGAAAAAGCATCCCGCGCGACAATAGTATGCAAATAATGGGGCAAACAAAGATGCACCACATCCAATTGCTCGGCTTTGAACATAGCCAAATAATCGGTGTAATAATGAACTCCGTATTTTTCGGCCGCCGCTTTGGCGCGCTCTTCCTTATTGTCACAAACGGCTACCAAATCGGCCGATTGTAAGGCCACAACAGAGTCTAAATGCATTACCGAAATGCTGCCGCAACCAATCACGGCAACCCTTAACTTTTTCATAATTTTACCCGCTTTATTATAAGGATTTCAAAATATCAATAACCGTTTCCAACTGTTCGGGTTGCACCTTTTCGGCTGCTTTATCGGCCAATACACAATCCGCGAAATAACGGATTTCATTGGCGTAGGCATCGCTCTTGGGAACGTTGTCATTACCGGTTTCCAATCCCTCGTTAGAGGCAAATTCAATCGACTCACCCTCAATGGTGTGGGTCACCAATTTTCCGCCTTCAAACGCCACGATAGCTTTTTCGAATTGGAACAAGAATTGTGATTTGAAGGGATAGGGGCAAGCATACCAAGAAGCCTGCGAATTGATGAAGAAGCCGTCAAACTCGTAAACTACGTTTATGAAATCTTGATTGTCGCGACGAGCACGGAAGGTGTTTGTTTTGTTTGGTTTGCCAAAAGCGTAAACCATATAATCCAAATCGTGGATATGTAAATCAAACGGAACCATACCGCTACGTTTTTCATCCATCATCCAGCCGTCCCAGCTCCAAGCGGGATAGCACCCCAAACGGTACATCGAACCCGAAATGAGTTTGCCGTATTTTTGGGTATCGTACAACTCTTTCACGTATTCGTATTCGGGCCAGAAGCGAAGCACTTGTGCCACCATAAATTTTACATTGTTTGCTTTAGCGCAATCATAAACGGATTTTACATCCTCACGATTCAACGAAATGGGTTTTTCACAAAGCACATTGATGCCGCGATTCATAGCCTTAATGGAAAATTCGGCGTGCAGATAGGTCGGAAGGCAGATGTCCAAAATATCCAGTTCTTCCTTCTCAAGCATTTCGTCGAAATTGGTGTAGCAACGCTTATCGCTATGGTCTTTCATTTGTTCGGGACGAATGTCACACAAAGCAACCAATTCGGCATCTTCCATCGTTTCCCAAGCCGAAATATGTGCGCCGCTGATACCACCGACGCCGACAACAGCAACTTTTAGCATATTCTTACCCTCCGTAAACTTCATTGATGATTTCGGTCAGATAATCTCTGGCGTGTACAATATCTACATTCTGTTGGTCACCCAAAATTTCGCGCTCAATGGTCATCCAAGAATCATAATTAAGTTCTTTTAATTTGCGAATAAGAGCGTGGAAATCTACCTTACCGTCGCCCAAGCGAACCTCTTTACCAAGATCGTGGCCGTTGGTGGGGTATACACCGTCTTTGGCGTGCAGGTTACGCACATATTTGCCAAATACATCCAACGCGTCGACCGGATTGGCGCGGCCGTAAAGGATTAAGTTGGCCGTATCCAAGTTGATACCAAGGTTATCGGTGCCAACCTTTTCAAAGCAGCGGAGCATAGTAACCGGTGTTTCTTGACCGGTTTCAAACAGCAAGAATTGGTCATTCTTTTTCAGGTGCTCAGCTACCGCACGAACAGCCACACAGAAGGTGTTAAAGTTGGGGTCGTTGGGATTTTCGGGAATAAAGCCCATATGGGTAATCACGTCGGTAACACCAAGTTTTTTGGCGAAATCGGCACCGTCGCAGAGGTTTTTAATACGCATAGCGCGGTAATCGGCCGGAACCAAACCAAGGGTAAGCTGGCCATCGTAGAAGTCCCAAATGGCGGGGCCTTCCCAACCACACCAAAGACCGGAAATGGTGATGCCGTATTTTTCGGTCAAAGCATTAATGCCTTCGGCCATTTCGTCGGTCCAACTGGCGGGATCCCACGTGTCTAATTGGCACTGGGCAAAGCCATAATCCAACAAATCTTGAAACTTCTTTTCAATTTCTTCAAGTGTGGTAAGTTTTACAACGGTACCTAATTTCATAAAAATTCTCCTTTTTTGAAAAAGTTTTTACTTGCATATTGATTATCTTTATGGTATCATATAACGCAGAAAAATTGTTTAACTTTTTTGACTTTTTATTTCGTTATTTTTACTTTTTTGGAGTGTTTTGTATGCCAATCTATGCCTATAAAGAATTGGTTCCCATTATCTACAACGAAAACTCGCTGCGCACCTTGCATTTTTCGATTCCCGCGGGGAAGGAGTGCTTTACAAAGCACTGGCACAGTCGTATAGAATTTTTACGCGTAACCAAGGGAAGTTTGTCTCTTTTTTTAAACGAACATAAACACATCATTTCGTCCGGCGAACTGGCCATCATCCCGCCTGATACCCTACACCACGCCGAAACCGCTGGGAAAGCGGTAGAATACCACGTCTTAATTTTTGATATTGCCTTTTTGCTCAACGGCACCTCGGCTTCGAAAAATTTTTTGAACCCCCTGCTTGAGGGTGAGGTAACCCTTTCCCCAAAAACCAACCGCAGTGATATTTTAAAGGTGGCAGATTCCCTTTATGAATCCAACCAGTCCGAAACGCCACCCCATCCGTTACAAATCGTCGCCGGATTATACCAACTAATCGGCCTTTTGTTTCAATATTGCACTCAACATTCCTCTCTACAAAAGCCGCAAAAAAACCTCAACAACATCATTGAATATATTCACCAAAACTATTTGAAAAAGGAACTAACGACCGCCTTGGTCAGCGATTATTTTGGATATAACGAATCTTACTTTTGCCGTTATTTCAAAAAATTAACAGGGCTTAGTGTCACCCACTACATCACCGTTTTGCGGTTGGAACTTGCACAAAATCTACTCAAAAACAGTGATGAAGAAATAAAAATGATTGCCGTCAAGTGCGCCTTTTCCGACGCCACCTACTTTTCCTATTCCTTTAAAAAACTGTTTGGAATGACCCCCAACCAATTCCGCAAAAGTCATAAAAACGGATAGCCAAACCGCAGGTAAAGGCAAAAATTCTAAAGGGAGATATTCTCTTTTTTCGAATGCAATTTACCTAAGCAAATACGAATAATCCGAATCTGCCTAAAATGTCATAATTTCGGCACTTTTCGGTTTGTCATCATTCACAGGCGTTAGCCTTGTGAACTCTTCCGCACCAAAAATCACACGAAATTCTGCTCATTTTAGGTCGCAGAATTTTATAGGAATGGGATTTTTGGCTGTGCGAGGCATAAAACGCAGTGAATCCTGACGGATTCACGAGTATTTTAACAATGCAAAGGCGAAAATCCCACCTCTAAAATCAGGTTCGTATTATTCGCATTTGCTTACCAATACATCCGTGCAGAGTATGTCTTCAAAACAAAATAAACCAAACCCCGCCCCGTAACCAAAATCGGCTACGGGGCGGGGTTTTAAAGTTTTTGATTAAGCAATATGCTTTATTTGGTGTAATCTTTCGAACGATCCACATAGCTGGTGTGAAGAATCTCGTGAGCCTTGTGGCTACCGGGTTTCTCAAAATACTCAGCATAAATCTTTTTAATCATCGGATTTTCGTGGGATTTGCGAATGGCCTTAGAAGAATCGTCTTTGTACAAGGCCGCGGCGCGAAGACTCTTCAAATCCTCGAAACTGCGAACTGCCGCCGGTTGATGAGGCTGACCGCCACCATTGACGCAACCGCCGGGGCAACCCATAATCTCGATGAAATGGAATTGCTCGCCATTTTTCACACGGTTAAGCAGCACGTGAGCAGCCGACATTCCACTAGCAACGGCAACCTTCACATCCATATTGCCAACCTTCAAGGTTGCTTCTTTAATGGGAGCAGTACCACGAACGGCACCAAAGTTTACGTCATCCAGTTCTTTGCCGGTGATGGTTTCTACCGCGGTACGAAGGGCGGCTTCCATAACGCCACCGGTGGCACCGAAAATCACACCGGCACCGGTCGATTCACCCAGCGGATTGTCAAAGTCTTCATCGGGCAGTTTGGTGAACTTAATGGCGGCTTTTTCAATCATACGAGCCAACTCGCGGGTGGTAATGGAAATATCCACATCCGCAACACCGGCGGCCGATTGATCGTCGCGTTCGACCTCAAACTTCTTGGCGGTACAAGGCATTACCGATACGGAAACGATGTCTTTCGGGTCGATGCCGTTGGTTTCGGCATACCACGTTTTAATCACGGCACCAAACATTTGTTGCGGCGATTTGCAGCTGGAAAGATTTTCAATCATATCGGGGTGATACATTTCACAGAATTTTACCCAACCGGGCGAACAGGAAGTGATGAGGGGCAATTTCCCACCGTTTTGTACCCGTTCAACAAATTCATTTGCCTCTTCCATAATGGTAAGGTCGGCGGCAAAATCAGTATCGAATACTTTGTCAAAACCAAGGCGGCGCAAAGCGGCAACCATTTTTCCCTCTACATTGCTGCCAACCGGCATATCAAAGCACTCACCCAAGGTGGCGCGAATAGAAGGTGCGGTTTGTACAATGACGTGTTTGGTCGGGTCGGCCAAAGCGGCAAACACTTTATCGGTATCATCTCGCTCGGAAAGGGCACCGGTAGGACAATTAACGATACATTGGCCGCAAGAAATACAGGCCACTTCATTTAATTTTTGTTCAAAGGCACAACCGATGGTGGTTTCAAAACCGCGATTGTTCGGGCCGATAACGCCAACAAACTGTTGACGGCAAGCGGCGACACAGCGACGGCAAAGGATACATTTGTTGTTGTCGCGCACCATATGGGACGCGCTGGTATCTAACTCTTGAATCTTGCGTTCGCCATCATAGATTTTTTCGTCGGTCACACCAAGGTCATGGCAAAGAGTTTGCAGTTCACATTTGCCGCTGCGCGAGCAGGAGAGGCACTTGCGGTCGTGGGTGGAAAGAATCAATTCCAAAGTCTTTTTGCGCGCATTTAACACACGGGGTGTATTGGTGAATACTTCCATCCCCTCCGATACAGGATACACGCAAGAGGCCACCAGTGAGCGGGCGCCTTTAACTTCAACCACGCAAATACGGCAGGCACCGATTTCGTTCAAATCTTTCATATGGCAGAGGGTGGGGATTTCTATTCCACATTCTCTGGCCGCTTCTAAAATCGTAGTGCCGGCAGGTACGCTCAGGGGCATACCGTTGATTTTAATATTTATTTTATCCATATTGGCACAATCCCTTCTTATTCTTTCACAATAGCCTTGAACTTACAAGTACCCAGACAAGCGCCACATTTTACACACTTAGCGACATCAATCTCGTAAGCCGGTAATTTCTTACCGGGAGCCACATAATCGGTCTTCTGAATGGCGCCAGCCGGACAGGCCTTCGCACACATACCGCAACCGAAGCATTTATCCTTAATAATGCTGTAGGATAACAAATCTTTACATACGCCGGCCGGGCATTTCTTATCCACCACGTGTGCTACATACTCGTCGCGGAAGAATTTTAAGGTAGAAAGAACCGGATTGGGGGCCGTTTGACCCAAACCGCAGAGCGAATTGTCTTTGATGTAGTAGCAAAGTTCTTCCATCTTGTCAATATCTTCCAAGGTGGCTTGTCCTTTGGTGATTTTATCCAACATCTCGAGTAGGCGTTTGGTACCGATACGGCATGGCGTACACTTACCGCAAGATTCGTCTACCGTGAATTCAAGGAAGAATTTCGCGATATCCACCATACAGGTATCTTCATCCATAACAATCAAACCGCCCGAACCCATCATCGAGCCGATGGAGATTAGATTATCATAGTCAATCGGGATATCAATATGTTCGGCCGGGATACAACCACCGGAAGGACCGCCGGTTTGCGCAGCCTTAAACTTTTTGCCGTTGGGAATGCCGCCGCCGATTTCCTCTACAACTTCACGCAAGGTGGTACCCATAGGAATTTCCACCAGACCGGTGTTTTTAATCTTACCGCCCAAAGCAAATACCTTGGTTCCCTTGGATTTTTCGGTACCCATAGCGTTAAACCAGTCGGATCCGTTGAGAATGATACGCGGAATGTTGGCGTAGGTTTCTACGTTATTTAAAATGGTGGGTTTGCCAAACAAACCTTTAACCGCCGGGAAAGGAGGACGAGGTCTGGGCTCACCGCGGTGACCTTCAATCGAAGTCATCAAAGCAGTTTCTTCGCCGCACACAAAAGCACCGGCGCCAAGACGTAATTCAATATCGAAACAAAAATCGGTGCCGAAAATGTTTTTGCCCAGCAGACCGTATTCGCGAGCTTGCCCAATGGCAACATTGAGGCGTTCAACCGCAATCGGATATTCGGCACGAATGTAGATGTAACCTTGGGTAGCGCCGATTGCATAACCGGCAATAGCCATTGCCTCCAGCACAACGTGGGGATCGCCTTCCAAAATGGAACGGTCCATAAAAGCACCGGGGTCGCCTTCGTCGGCATTACAGCAAACATATTTTTGGTCAGCATCGTTTCCTTTGGCCAATTTCCACTTTAATCCGGTCGGGAATCCACCGCCGCCGCGGCCGCGCAAACCACTGTCCAAAATGGTTTGAATAACCTCGTCGGGGGACATTTGGGTAACCACTTTTCCCAACGCTTCATACCCGTCGCAACCAATGTACTCGTCGATGCTTTCGGGATTAATTACACCACAGTTACGCAACGCAATACGTTGTTGCTTTTTATAGAAATCGGTTTCGCTCAAGGAGATGACGCCATTATCATTCACCGTTTCATCATAAACCAAACGGGAAACAATACGACCTTTCAGTAAATGCTCCGAAACGATTTCAGGAATATCCTCCGATTTAACCATCGAGTAGAATGTTCCTTCCGGATAAACAATCATAATCGGGCCCAAGGCGCAAAGACCGAAACAACCCGTTTTTACCACCTGAACTTCGCTTTCTAGTCCATTCTTTTTAATTTCGCTTTCCAATGCGTCAATGACTTTTTGGCTTCCGGAGGAGGTGCAACCGGTACCACCGCAAACCAGTACGTGAGAACGATACATCGCTTTATTCCTCCTTATTTATCTTCGATGGTGTATTTGGCAACAACAGTGCCACCAATTAAATGTAAATCAACAATTTCTTTTGCTTTATCGGGGGTCACATTTACATAGGTGACCTTATCTTTACCGGGTTCCATTACTTCAACAATGGGCTCATACATACAAAGACCAATGCAACCGGTTTGAGTAACCATTACATTCGAAAGACTTTTTTCCTGTACCAAATCCGAAAAAGCGGTAAGAACGGGACGAGCACCGGCCGCAATCCCGCAGGTGGCCATGCCCACTACAACCCGAGTGGTGTTTTCTTCTTCGCCGCGCAATCCGACTTGATTTTTCATTTTGTCACGAATGGCTTTGAGTTCTTGAAGCGATTTCATCGAATATCCTCCTAAATATCATAACTTTTTACTTGGTTGGGATGGCACATTACAGCCCCTCACCTACCAAAGCAATATTTTCTTTCAGATAGTCCTTAATGTACCGACTAACTTCGGGTTCTCGAAATGAAATGTCCCCTAAAATTTCGCGGAATTCTCTGGTATCCATTACCATATTTTCTTGGTCAATCGCGTAGGTGAATCGGAAATCCACCTTCTCGTGCATTGTGACCAAGGTATGTATAGTGGACGCAATATCCCCCATCGGCATCCGATCGATATGATCCAACCGATAGACGGCAGTCACCGTGGTTTCTACCCCTTCTTGCGATTTGATTTCAAAATACCCGCCGGCTAACTCGGCCGATTCTTTAAAAAAGGGAATTCCCAACCCCACCTTGCGAGTGGTGCGAGTGGTGAAAAAGGGGTCGGTTACCTGACGCAACTTTTCTTCATTCATTCCGCAACCGTTATCCTTTATGGTAACGGTCAGTCGGTTGGTCGATCGCTCAGCGCACACCGTAATTTCAGTTAAGGTAGCACCGGCGCTCACCGAATTTTCAGCAACATCCAATATATTGAGAGAAATTTCGGTCATCATAACAATTTAATATTTGGCCAAAATTCCTTCAACGTCATCCACCGTCAAACGGCCGTAAACATCCTCGTTCACGGTCAGTACCGGGGCCAATCCGCAGGCGCCGATACAACGGCAAGCCTCTAAGGAAAATTTGCCATCAGGGGTGCATTCGCCGCCCTTAATGCCGAGCTTTTCTTGCAGTTTTTCATAGATATCGCCCGCGCCTTTTACGTAACAGGCCGTACCAAGACAAACCGAGATTTTATACTCGCCCTTCGGATACAAAGAGAACTGTGCATAGAAGGTGGCTACACCGTAAACTTCTTGCAACGGGATCTCCATTTCTCTGGCGATGATGGTTTGGACCTCTATCGGCAGATAACCATAGATATCCTGCGCTTTTTGCATAATTGCCATCAAAGCGCCTTTTTCGCTTTTCCCTTCCTTAATCACTTGAAGAAGTTGTTGTTCTTGCTCCGGTGTGCCTTTGAAGGGGAGGGATTTTTTTTCATCCATTTTGGGAATCCTCCTTGAATAAAATTATAACAAAGCGCGCTATACGCGCATTTTTAAACAATACCATTATATCACAAAGATTCTTTAAAGTCTACCCAAAAAACAGCCGATATGCAAATTATTTTTTGGCGGGTTTTTTCCCATTTTCTTCTCCTTGTCGGGTTGCCTGCGGCGCCCCAAAAAAACTGCCCCTATCCCACGCGGGATAGAGGCGGTTTTTATTTAGCGTAATCAACGGTGCGGCTTTCACGAATGACATGCACCTTAATTTGACCGGGATATTCCAAATCGGTTTCAAACCGTTTCGCAATATCGTGAGCGATGATGACCATTTGGTCATCGCTGACCTGTTCAGGTTTGACGATAACACGAACCTCGCGGCCGGCTTGAATTGCATAAGAACTTTCTACGCCGTGGAAGGAAGTGGCGATTTCTTCTAATTTTTCCAACCGTTTGATATAGTTTTCAATGTTTTCGCGACGAGCACCGGGACGAGCGGCCGAAATGGCATCGGCAGCCTGTACCAGGCAAGCAATAACCGTTTTCGCCTCCACCTCGCCGTGGTGAGCATGTATGGCGTGAACAACGGCTTCGCTTTCCTTGCATTTTTTGGCCACCTCTACACCCAATTGAATGTGTGAGCCTTCTTGCTCGTGGTCAATGGCCTTGCCGATATCGTGCAACAAACCGGCACGGCGGGCCAAGGTAACATCTTCTCCGAGCTCGGCCGCCAACAGCCCCGCTAAATAGCAAACTTCCATAGAATGATTGAGCACGTTTTGGCCGTAGCTGGTGCGATAACGTAACCGACCAAGTAAGCGAATAAGTTCGGGATGCAGGTTGTGAATACCGGCATCCAACATGGCGCGCTCACCCTCTTGCTTGATGGTGCGCTCAACCTCAGCTTGCGCTTTGGCCACCGTTTCTTCAATGCGGGCAGGATGAATGCGACCGTCTAAAATCAACTTCTCTAAAGACAAACGGGCAATCTCGCGACGCACGGGGTCAAAACTCGAAAGGGTGATGGCCTCAGGCGTATCGTCGATGATTAAATCCACACCGGTTGCCGTTTCCAAAGCGCGAATGTTGCGGCCCTCGCGGCCGATAATGCGACCTTTCATTTCGTCGCTGGGTAATTCCACCACCGAAACAGTGGCTTCGGAGGAATGATCGGCTGCGCAGCGCTGAATGGCATGCGAGACCATTTCGCGAGCGCGCTTGTCGGTTTCTTCTTTAAAGCGTTGCTCAAAGTCTAAAATCTTAACGGCTTTGTCATGCTCTAATTCGCCATCTAACATAGCGAGAAGATGGTCTTTCGCCTGTTCTTTGGAGAAGCCGGAAATTTTTTCCAGCATTTCAAACTGGCTTTTTTTCAGTTGTTCTGCCTCGAGCATTTTGTCCTCGACCTCTTTTGCTCGCTTGGCAATTTTTTCTTCTTTTACTTCCAAATTGTCAATCTTTCGGTCAAGATTTTCTTCCTTTTGCTGCAGGCGATGTTCTTGTCGTTGAATTTCACCGCGGCGCTCGCGCAAATCCTTTTCGGTTTCGCTGCGTTGTTTGTGAATTTCATCTTTTGCCTCAATCATCATTTCTCTTTTTTTGGCATCGGCTGTTTTTATGGCATCGCTGATAATTTTGCGTGCTTGGTCCTCAGCCGAACCAATCGCGGTACGATCTGCCTTGCGGCGAAAAGCCGAACCGGCAAGAAAACAAAGAATTCCTGAAAACAGGGTGATGACCGCTGCAATTACGTAAAACCAAATGTTTTCGGGCATATCGTATGCACCTCCTTATATGATAAAGCGTTTTGCTTTTTGTAAAAAAGCAACGCAGAAAAATAGGACGAGTATTTTTCACCCGTCCGGGTTACAGAACGCCGACCAATTTGCGGCTGATTGAAAACAAATAGTGTAAAAAACGCCAAAAACGGCGACGGTTTGCAACCAAATGGATATCTTCCCACCGGTTTTCAAAATTGCCGCCACAAGCAATAAGGGAAAACCGAGTGTTATAAACCCAAAGGACACTGCCTTTTGATTCTTAAAATATACCAATTTTATTTTAGTACGATTGGGGGACATTGTCAAGGTAAAATTGCAAAAAACACGAGATATTTGAGTGGCAAAACAAAAAAATTTTTTTCCTGCGCCATTCTGCTTGTTGCTTTTGTATTTTTGAAATTTTTTGGGTCACACTAACTTCACCGAATTTTTCAAAAAAGGAGAAAAATGATGAAACGATTCACTTCCCTCATCCTGATATTGGTTTTGCTGCTCGGCAGTTTTTCGCTGTTGGCCGGTTGCAAGGCCAAGGAAACCGAAACCATTTACTATTTAAATTTTAAACCGGAAATTGCTGATGTTTACAAAGAAATCGCCAAGGTTTACAAAGAAGAAAAAGGGGTCGAACTCAAAGTGGTAACCGCCGCCGCCGGCACCTATGAGCAAACCTTAAAATCTGAAATGGCCAAATCCTCCGCGCCGACCATTTTTCAAATCAACGGCCCACGCGGTTACAACGATTGGAAATCCTACTGCAAGGACTTAAAAGACACCGCTCTGTACGACGCCTTGACCGATAAATCCTTGGCCATCACCGAAGGACAAGGTGTTTACGGCATCCCTTACGTGGTAGAGGGGTACGGCATCATCTACAACGCCGCCATTTTAGATAAATATTTCGGCTTGAACGAGAAAAAAACCGATCTAAAATCGGCCGATGAAATTCGCAGTTTTGCTGATTTGAAAGCGGTGGTCGAAGATATGACCCGCCTGAAAGAAAAACTGGGAATTGACGGCGTCTTTGGTTCTACCTCGCTTAAAAGCGGGGAGGACTGGCGTTGGCAGACCCATTTGGCCAACCTACCGATTTTCTACGAATTTCAAAAAAATAAGGTGGATTTAACCGGGGACGAAATCAAAAAGATTTCCTTTGCGTATGCCGATAATTTTAAAAATATTTTCGATTTATATCTGGATCACTCTACCACCGACAAAACTTTACTGGGCAGTAAATCCGTAGCCGACTCGATGGCCGAATTCGCTCTTTCCAAGTGCGCGATGGTGCAAAACGGAAACTGGGCGTGGAGCCAAATTGAAAGTGTGACCGGCAACACCGTAAAAGAGCAAGATATTAAATTTTTGCCCATTTATTTTGGCACCAAGGGGGAAGAAACCCAAGGCCTTTGTATCGGCACCGAAAACTACCTGTGCATCAATAAAAACGCCAATGAAACCGAGCAAAAATTAGCCGAAGAATTTTTATACTGGCTTTTCTCCAGCGATACCGGAAAAGAGTTTGTCACCGAAAAGTTAGATTTTATCACCCCTTTTTCAACCTTTAAAGAGGAAGAAACGCCCGATGACCCCCTTGCACGCGAGGTGGTTCGCTATATGAACAAGGACAATATTCAAAACATTCCATGGGATTTTACCGTCTTTCCCAGTTTGACCTTTAAAGAAAACTTCGGCGCGGCTTTGCTTTCGTATGCCCAAGGAAAAAAATCCTTCGACGAGGTAAAAAATCAAGTGGTAGCAGATTGGCAAAAAGAATTCGAACAACACTGAGGCGTGAAACGGAACGGAGAATGACCTATGTACAAACATTTCCCCCGCTATTTTCCGATTTTTGTTCTGCCAACTCTCTTGGCTTTTTTGATTTCCTTTTTCATCCCGTTCGGGATGGGCATCTACCTCTCCTTCACCGAGTTCACCACCGTAACCGACGCCACTTTTGTGGGGCTAAAAAACTATATCATTGCCTTTGCGGGTAACCGTGATTTTCTCAACGCGTTGTGGTTTACGGTGCGCTTTACGGTCATCGCGATGATAACGGTGAATTTGTTTGCTTTTTTACTGGCACTGGCGCTGGCGGGAAAGCGCCGTGGCAATCCCTTCTTCCGCGCCGTTTTCTTTCTACCCAACCTCATCGGCGGCATTGTGCTGGGATATATTTGGCAGGTGATTATCAACGGAATTTTGCTTCCCTTTTCAACCGATTTAACAGCAAGCCCCGCTTATGGTTTTTGGGGATTGATTGTGCTGACAAATTGGCAAATGATAGGGTATATGATGGTGATTTATATTGCCGGACTAAACAACATTCCACCCCAACTGAATGAAGCCGCTCAAATCGACGGTGCTACCAAAGGCCAACTTTTAAGGCACATTACCCTACCTTTACTCAAGCCTTCGTTTGCCATTTGCACCTTTTTAACCCTTACCAATTCCTTCAAACTCTTTGATCAAAATCTCGCACTGACGGCCGGTGCCCCCAACCGCCAAACCACAATGCTCTCTTTGGATATTTACAATACCTTTTATGGCCGAGCCGGTTACGAAGGAGTGGGTCAGGCCAAAGGAGTTGTGTTTTTCATATTGGTGGCATTGTTGGCTCTTTTGCAACTGTATATTACAAGAAATCGAGAGGAGGAAATATAATGCAACGACCATATGCCGCAGCTTCCCGCGGTAGGGTTTTGATATTGATTCTTCTTTCGCTGCTTTTTTTAGCCCCCATTCTTTTGGTGCTTATGAATTCTTTCAAGGGGCAATTCTTTATCACCGACGCCCCCTTCGGCTTGCCCAATGGCGATACTTTTGTGGGCCTTATCAACTACCTCAGCGGCATAGAAAAAATCGGATTTTTTTCGGCCTTTGGTTACTCTTTGTTCATTAGCATCGGTTCGGTTCTTCTACTAACCTTCGGCAGCTCTATGACGGCATGGTACCTCATCCGCGCAAAAAACCGTTTTTGCACCCTTCTTTACTATCTGTTTGTCTTTAGTATGATTGTCCCATTTCAAATGGTGATGTTCACTATGTCCAAAACGGCCAATCTGTTGCATTTGGACAATCCAATCGGTATTTTGATTCTCTATCTCGGGTTCGGAGCCGGCCTGTCCGTATTCCTCTTCGCGGGGTTTGTGCGCGCCATTCCTTTGGAGGTGGAGGAGGCCGCCTTTGTGGACGGATGTCATCCTTTACGCCTGTTTTTTTCGGTGGTTTTTCCACTTTTGCGCCCTACCGCCGTTACGGTAGCCATTTTAAATGCTATGTGGATTTGGAACGACTATTTACTTCCCTATTTGGTAATTGGAAACGACTATAAAACCCTGCCGATTGCCATTCAGTATTTACAAGGTGGCTACGGTTCGCGCGATATGGGGGCTTTGATGGCTATGTTGGTGCTAACCATTTTGCCGGTTATTTTATTTTATCTTATCTGCCAGCGCTATATCATTCAAGGGGTAGTGGCCGGTGCCGTAAAGGGGTAGCTGATGGAACAAAAAAAACCTTTGTTGCAAAAGCAACCGCCCCTTCCCCGTGGCTACGGTATTTTAATGCCTATTTTCTCCCTTCATTCTCCCTACGGCATTGGCACGTTAGGGCAACCGGCCAAAAATTTCATCGATTTTCTCGCTCGTGCCGGTGCTTCTGTTTGGCAAGTGCTTCCATTGGGGCCGACCGGCTACGGAGATAGCCCATACCAATGTTTTTCGGCCTTTGCCGGCAATCCCTATTTTATTGACCCGCAAGAATTATATAGCCGCGGATGGTTGACCAAACGCGAACACGATGCCTTTTTGCGCCCCTATACCGGAAAGGTAAATTACGGCGACCTTTTTCGTACCCGTCGAGCCCTATTAAAACCGGCCTATTACGGATTCTTGAAAAAAGGGGACGCTTCTGAGCAATCGACCTATGCCTCTTTTTTGAAAAACAACCGGAAATGGTTGTATGACTATGCCGTTTTTTGGGCCTTGAAAGAACAGGTGGGGTACCGCGGCCGCTCTCACTTTGGAGAGTGGAAAACCAAAACCCAAGCGGCTCTTTCCTTTGCAGAAACCCATTGTCACGAGAGTATGGCACAAACCTGCTTTTTGGAGTTTGTCTTTTGGCAACAGTGGCAACAACTCAAAGAATATGCCGCGAAAAAAGGTCTTCGAATAATGGGAGATGTACCCCTTTATGTAGCCGAGGATAGTGCCGACGTGTGGGCTCATCCCGATTTGTTTTGTTTGGATGAAAACGGGAATCCAACCGATGTGGCCGGCGTGCCACCCGACCTTTTTTCGGCAAACGGACAACGTTGGGGTAATCCCCTATACCGTTGGGAAGCCCACCGAAAAACCAACTTCGATTGGTGGAAAAAAAGGGTTTCGTTTTTGGCAAAATCCTTTGATTTGCTTCGGTTGGACCATTTTATCGGAATGTTTCGATACTATACCATCCCATCCGACCAGACGACAGCGAAACACGGCGTTTGGAAACGCGGCCCCGCCGGTGCTCTTTTGTCCGCCTTACAAGAAGCGGCCGAAACCACCCGCTTCATTGCTGAAGATTTGGGACTTCTTACCCCCGCCGTTATTCGCTTCATCGAACAAATCGGCTTTCCCGGTATGCGGATTGTACAGTTTGCCTTTACCGGTCAAGACAATCCTCATTTATGGCACCGTATTCCAAGCAATGCCGTGGTGTATACCGGCACCCACGACAACCAAACTTTGGTCGGTTTTTTGGAAACGTGTTCGGACAAAACCAAAGAACAAATTCTTCGTTATACGGGGGTTGATAGGCCGGAACAACTTATAAAGCAGTTGCTCCGGCAAACAATGAAATGTCAAGCCGACACCGTCATATTCCCCTTGCCTGACCTGCTGGGGTTGGATGATTCGGCGCGTCTGAACACTCCCTCAAAAACCCAAAATAACTGGTGTTGGCGATTATCAGAACCCTTGGATTCGGCCTTGGCAGAATCGTTGGTCGAAATGGCGGATTTATATTTTCGAACAACACCAAAGAAAAGGAGAAACGGCTATGCATCCTCTATCGGAACACCCTCTTAACAAAACCTTTGTCGAGCGCCTAAAAAACGAGTTGCAAAAACAGAAAATAACCGATTCGGCTTCTTCGGGACGTGCCGCAACACGCGCGGTAGCGGTCGCTTTACTGGACTGCTTTTGTCGTCTGCCGCGAAGGTCTGTAGGTCAAAAGCGGGCCGCCTATTTTTCAGCCGAATTTTTGCCCGGCAATCTCACCACCCAAAGTTTAGCGGCACTTGGATTGGAGGACCTATGCCGCAGGACTTTGGCCGATGTTGGCCTTTCCTTTTCCCTGTTGGAACAAGGCCCCGACCCCGCACTTGGAAACGGTGGACTGGGACGACTGGCGGCCTGTTTACTGGATGCCGCCGCCGTTCAAGACATTCCCTTGGATGGCTATGGAATTCGCTATCGTTACGGCTTGTTTTCGCAAAAAATTCAAAATCATACTCAGGTGGAAGAACCTGACCTTTGGCAAAAAGATTGCCCTTTTGAAAAAGCCCATCCCGACCAAACCGAAGTTATCGCCTTTGGCGACGAATCGGTTTTGGCCGTCCCCTACGACATTCCCATCGTTGGGCCAAATCGCATCAACCGTCTGCGTTTGTGGGATTGTGAGCCGATTTGTCCGGTTTGTTTTAACACCTTTGCAAACGGTCGCTTTTCTGAGGCTTTTGCTCCTTCCCATCGGGCGGCAGCCATTTCGGCCTTTTTATATCCGCCCGACGACACCGATGCCGGGAAAGAACTCCGCTTAAAACAAGAATATTTCTTTTCGGCCGCTTCAATTGGATCACTCTTGGCGGATTTTCGAAAAACCGGGCAACCGGTAAATGTATTACCCGATTTTCTCCAAATTCAACTCAACGACACCCATCCGGCTGTGGCCGTACTGGAACTGCTCCGCCGCTTGTGTGAAGACGATTTGCTTGACTTTGAAGCGGCTTTTCAATTGGCTTTTTCCGTATTTTCTTACACCAATCATACTGTCATGGCGGAGGCGCTGGAATGCATTGATGATGCACTGTTCGCACGCATCCTGCCACGTGTGTATCCCTACGCAGTATGGTTGAACAACCGATTGCGCCGATCAGAAAAGAAGTGTGAAAAGGGCGAAACTTTTTCTCTGCAAAAAAACGGAAAATGGCAGATGGCTGACCTTGCGGTATACGCCTCGCACCGTGTCAACGGGGTGGCCGAAATTCACAGCAACCTTATTCGTGAAACCATTTTTTCCAAGTGGAACACCCTCTATCCCGACCGCTTTATCAACATCACCAACGGCATTTCGCATCGCCGCTTCCTTTGTTTGGCCAATCCCGAACTTTCCCACTTCGCCGATGCACGCATCGGGCCGGAATGGAGACAAGACCTACCCCTCTTAGCGCAACTAAGAAATTTTCAAAACGCGGCCGATCTTACCGAACTACGGAAGATTAAACAAACCAAAAAGGAGCAGTTATCCCGCTTCTTAAAAGAGGAAAAAAGCATTGATGTCAACCCCTCTTTTCTCTTTAGTATGCAAATCAAACGTATTCACGAATACAAACGGCAACTACTCAATATTTTGGCCGTATTGGGGCTTTATCTCGACTTGAAAAACGGCCGATTAACCAACTTCCATCCCACTGTTTTCTTCTTTTCGGGTAAGGCTGCTCCGGGTTATTTTTTAGCCAAGGAAATCATTCGGTTCATCGGCGCTGTTTCTGACCTGCTAAAAAAAGATGAAACGGCTCGGCGCTTTTTACAGGTGGTTTTTGTTCCCGATTATAATGTGAAAACCGCAATGAAACTCATTCCGGCCGCCGACCTTTCGGAACAACTTTCGACCGCCGGCACCGAAGCCAGCGGCACCGGAAATATGAAACTCAGTTTAAATGGCGCCCCCACCATCGGCACCTTAGACGGCGCGAACATTGAAATCTTTCGATTCGCCGGCGAGGAGAATAACTTTGTTTTTGGAGCCACGAAAGAAGAACTGGACTCGCTGTACGACTATGACCCAATGAATATTTATTACACCAACGAGCGCATCCGTCTGGTGGTTGACCTGCTAAAAGACGGAACACTCGGCAATTTTGAAGGCCTGTTCGCTTCACTTTTGTGGGGCAACGGAGGAAATACCGCCGATCACTACAAGGTATTAATGGACTATCCCTCTTATTATCAAGCGCGTTTGACAGCCAACACGGCCTATCAAGACCAAAACGCCTTTGCCAGAATGAGTCTTTGCAATATTGCGGCCGGATCCCACTTTTCGGCCGATGCCACCATTGCACAATATCAAAAAAAGGTTTGGCATTTATAAAAGCACTAGCAAACCGTAGGAAGATACTTTCAAGGAAGTATCTTCCGATTTCTTTTTATAATAAAAATGACACTTTCGGTTGGAAAGTGTCATAGTAGGTTGCATACTTTGAATTTATACCTAGCCAAAGTATTCATTGATATGCTAAGATGTGTCTTATCGTGATATTTTACCCGTCGGCAAAGTAATATGAAAACCTGATTCAAGTTTGAATGCTTTGGCTAAACGGTCCAAAGGACAATATCAAAAGGCGTACGGCATTCGATCACTGTGAAGCAATATCACTCGCCATAGTCAAACACAACTGCAGCCTTTCCTTACGGAGGGTGCCGCTACCACAATTGGATTTTTGCTTTTATCTTAAAGCCTTTAAAACGGTAGAGGCCACACGGGTAGCCGCCCCGTTTCCGGCACCGGCGTTTTCCACAATTACAGTAAAAGCATACGGATATTCCTCGTTATCGCAAAAACCCACAAACCAAGAATGCGGCAAGGCCTGATCACCAACTTCCGCCGTGCCGGTCTTGCCACAAACATTCAGTCCCGCAAAGCGACTATCCCCATAGTTTCGTTTCACGTTATTGCGCATCATTACGGTAAGTCGGTCGGCCGTGGTAGTGCTCATCATACGGATGGTGTTTCTGCGTGCACTTTGCAAAGGAATACCGGACGGTGTCGTAATTTTTTTTACCATATAAGGTGTAATGCTTTTACCACCGTTGGCAATGCCTCCCATAAAGGTGAGATATTGAAAGGGGTTTACCAAATCGTTGTGTTGACCGACACCGGACCACCCGAAATCAATATCGTTAGACTGCTTAACCTCATATTTGCTTTGGGCAGTCGAAACTCCGTCCATCGAAAGGGGTTTATTAAAACCTACCTTTTCTGCCGTCTTCGTTAAAGTCTTACGGCCAAGTTTTAGAGCCGTTTGGCCAAAAAAAGCATTGCAAGAATATACCAAAGCTTGGTCTAGCTCAATCTTATGATGATTTCCAAGGCAACTGAGCCATTCCCCCGCAATGGTTATGCCGTGTTTACAAGAAAAACATAAATCGTTGGGATTAGAAAGGTTTTCTAAGGCCGCCATCGCCGTCACCAATTTAAAAATGGAACCGGGAGTGTATACGCCGGAAAGAAAACGGTTAACATAGATTCCTTTTCCGTTCGGCTGACTTGTTTGTTGCGGATCGAAGGTCGGGGTGCTGACCATACAGACCAATTCCCCCGTTTGATAGTTGTAGATGCCTACTGTTCCGGCACGATTTCCCAAAGCGTTGAGGGCGGTAACACAAACCTCACTGTCTAAAGTAAGGGTTATATCGTTTCCCTTTCCGCTTCGATTGTACACGCCATTGACAGGGTCGTATCCGCAAAGTTCACTTAGATAAGCGCTGTGCATACCGGTTGAAACAAAGCCTTGCAAATCGCCGACGGCATGCAAGGTGGCTTTGCGCACACTCTGCCGTTCGTGAAAGTGACGTTTACCGTTTTCGGTGATGGCCAAAACCTCACCGTTTCGGTCGGTAATCCTACCGGCTTTGGTCAAAAGTCCGTCCGAATAGAGGTGTTTATTGGCCGGATAGGTGGCCCATTCGTCCCCCAGAAAGGCAAATTTTCCGTAATATAAAAGGATGCCCAGCACAAAGATGATGACCGAAAGCAAAACAATCCAAGCCCTTCTGCGCGATTGTTTCATCCTTCATCCCTCCACTCCAGCGGCGATTTATGATGCAGCTCGGCCGCTTTTAAAAAGGAAATCATCCACCAAGCCGCTATCAAACTGGTGCCGCCACGACTAACAAAAACAAAGGTAACTCCGGTAAGCGGTAATAAGTCTACCGAACCGAAAATATTTAATGCAGATTGAAAAATCAACATTACAGCCGCACCGGAAACTGCAATGGTATAAAACAAAGAATCGGTCTGTTTCATCAAGCGATAGGCATACAAACCAATGGCAACAAGGCACAAAGCGGCTGTTAGGGCAACAATACCGCCCCATTCTTCCCCAATGATGCCAAAGACTAAATCGTTTTCGGCAGCCGGAATTTCATGCAAATATCCATTGCCTCCACCTACCCCCAGTAAGCCGCCGCTGGCAAAGGACATCATCGTTCGACTTTGTTGATAGCCGGCTCCGTTGGCAAACTCCCAGGCGTGTAACCAAGCCGAAAAGCGACGAGCGATATAAGGATAAAGCGCAATCACTCCGGCGCCGCCAACCACCGCCGCGCCGACAATGCCGCCGAGTAGCAAAGGATGTTCGTTACGCAGGGTTAGCAGAATCATCATCCCCACAAAAAAGATGGCAACAGCACCGAAATCCAACATCAAAGCCAGGGCGCCGAGACAAAGGACGGCATATACCAAAAAGAAAGACCGTTTCTTTTTATTTCTTATCAAGGTTGTGAGGGTAGCGGCACCGCAAAGCACAAAAACCACCTTCACCAATTCCGAGGGTTGCAGCGAGAGCCCACCCAGCCTAAGCCAGTTACGCGAATTGTTAATCTTAGCACCGAATAAAGCGGTATAATAAAGCAAACACAGGGATCCAACCATCAACACCGGTTGAATTTTCTCGAAAAATTCGCGGTATTTTAACAACCACGAAAAAAGCAAAAACCCAATAAAACCAAGCCCAAAACAAAGCATTTGTTTGCCCATTTCGGCCGGCAGAGTACAACACCCGACCGCAACGCCTAAGGTGAAAAGATAAAAGACCGGCAATTCAGCCAATAGGGTAAAGTGTGTCACCCACCTCCCGATGATATAGTAACTCCATTCCAACACGATTAAGAGCATAAAGCTCATCGGAATAACAGGGTCTAATGACTCCCAATCACGAAGCGAAATTGAAAGTCCTACGAGCAACTGAAAAAATGAAAGTAAAAACAAGAGCGGGAAAGCCGAGGGAGGCCGCTTGGAAAAAATATCCTCACTTTCTCGTCTTCGAAAGGTGAGGGTTTGACCGGCCAATGTAATCTTATCTCCGTAACTTAAAGGAGCAGACGTTGTTGCATTTTGCAAATTAATTTGCACTTTTCCGTTCAGAGGTGCCAAAAACCATCGTTCTTTTTCTGTGTAAAGTAACGCATGCTTTTTTTGAACACCCTGCAAAGGTATAAAAATATCATCCGATTTTTGACGACCAATAAGATTTTCCTTGGCCGTAACGGGAATCGATACTCCATCCGATGTGGTTAAGGCGGCATAGACCGGAAGTGCCGTTTTATGACCGCGATAGTAACGTACCCAACCGAAGACCAGCCAAACCGAAACGGCAGCGATCAACCAGCGAGAAATCATAAGAAAATATGGATAAATAACACTCATAAACGGCACCTCCTTTTTCGCTGAATTCGAAATTTCTATGATAAATTATAGCAACATTCCCGCACTCTGTCAAGGTGAAGGGCCCCGCATTCGCCCTTGACAAAAGAACGAACCCAAAAAAAATTGACCGAATCCAAAAAGGATTCGGTCAACCAAAATGCTTTATGATTGCCTGAAAAAGTATGCAACGTTTATCCTACAATACCAACACGGTCAATACTTTGAATGAACTTCTTCTGCAAGAACAAGAACATAATCAGCATTGGTAGAATAAAGAGCAGACAAGCAGCCGAAACACCGCCGGCGGCGATTGCCTCGTGCATACCCATATCGTTCAAGGCGCCCAAAACGCCGGAAAGGGTTACCGATAAGGGGAAATTGCTGGTCATAAAAATAACGGTTTGGTAATACTCGTTCCAATGCCAGATAATGGCAAAAATAGAAACGGTAAGAAATACTACGCCGGATGACGGAATGACTACGCGGAAGAAGGTCATCAACGGATTGCATCCGTCAATCCAAGAGGCTTCTTCCAATTCCTTGGGAAGGCCCATAAAGAACTGACGATAGATAAAGATAAACAAACCGGAGCGAAGACCTACGCCAAACAGTGACGGCAGCCAAAAGGTGAATCCGGTATCGGTTAAATCCAAATACCAACCGTTTTCGGTACCGGTGATTTGATAAATTAAGGTTAAAATTCCGCCAAAGTCAAAATATCTGTAATTGAGGAACAACGGAATAACCAAAATTTGAACCGGTACAATGGCGGTTAACAGAACCAAGCCAAACAAGATCCCACGGCCACGGAATTTAAAACGAGAAAACCCATATGCCGCAATGGCGCAAGAAAAAATTTCCAGCGCGGCACTGATGCCACCCACCGTAACAGTGTTCAACAAGGCACTTGGATAATTCAATGCTTCCCACGCCATTTTATAGTTATCAAAGGTGGCGCTTTTGGAAATCCAAGTAACACTGGCATCCATCAAATCTTGTTCGGTCTGTACCGAGTAAGCAATCATGGCAAACAAGGGATACAGGATAATGTAGCTGATGGAAATTAGGAAGACATAACGAAACAGCGAGAATAAGATGCTTGTGCCTCTTTGTTTCATTTTATGCTTCGTAAGGGCGAGGGGTTTGTTTGTCTTTAATCGTTTTTCAGTTGTCATCAAATTCCCCTCCTTATTCCCATTTTTTCAAACAAGTCTTTGAATAAATCAAAATGATTAGACCTGTTGCACCGCCAACCACGCCGAAGAATGTCCAAAGCATAGCAGCGCTTTCGTAATAGTTCATATTGTTAATCATTTGGTCATAGGCCTGTGTAATAACCAGGTTATCACTTTGGGTCAACACTTCGATTACGGTAAAGACGATAACCAAAAGCAAGGTTTGACCAATCATTGGCAATGTGATGTACCAAAATTCTTCCCACTTGGTGGCACCCTCTACCCGAGAGGCTTCGTATAACTGAGGCGGGATGGTTTGCAATCCGGCAATAAAGAGAACAACCGGAATACCACAGTTCCAAATGGTATTGAAAATATTGGTAATCATCGTATTGAGTTGCTGGGTTAATTCTTCAGGCAACTCCAAGGAATTGAGTAAGGTAGTAAAATCCATACCGCCGCCTGAACCAATGGCAGAATAAGAATCCTCCGCCACTGTGGTAGAAAGCTGAATGATGGCACCGTTGCCGGCAAAATCGCGAGAAAGCAAACTCATTACCACGCCGGTAGCCACAATAACCGGAATAAAGAAGATACCACGGAAAATAATTCTCCCTTTAAACTCGCCATTGAGTACCAATGCCAAAATCAAACTGACGATAACCACAATAGGCATCGTAGTGAAGAATCCACTCAGAGATGTAATTAAATTAGTTTTGAAATATTGGTCATCATTGAAAATGTAATTGTAGTTGGCAAGCCCCTCCCATTCGGTGTAGAGTTCGCCGGGTTCAGGCGAAACATAACAGAAGGAATAGTAGAGTGACTGGAACAGCGGTACAATGAAGAAAAGAATCATTCCGATAATCCACGGAAGAACAAACAAAAAGCCGTAGGTGCTTTTTTTCGATTCAATTCCGCGAACGTGTTTTTTGTTTAAATCCGGAATAATATTGCCGTTGATATCATACGCAATGTTCTTCTTTCTTCGCTTTTGACGTTCGGCCTTACGGCGTGCCCGTTCTTCGGCTTCTTCCGCCTTTAAAATCTCCCTCAAAGAAGGGGCGGGATTCTCGGCCGGAGTGGTTTGTTTTAGATTTTTTTCGTCTTGTTTTTTCACTCAAGAACCCCCCTTACTTTGTTAAAAAGCCATTGGCTTTTACCGTTCCGATATCCGAAACGTAGTTTTTATCACCATAATTGACATAGGTGCGAACACCATTGCTGAAGGTGGTGCGGACCACCGAATCGGTCACCCATTCGTGACCGGTAATGGTGGCTCCTGCCACTTTGGAAAGATAGCCTTTGCTCTGTTCTACGCAGTTAGCAATATAATCTTTATTATCTGAATAAAGAGCCGCATACAAACCACGGTCATATTGCTTACGCAATTCGGTATAATAGTTCGCCATCAACATAAAAGAAAGTCCACTACCGGTTTCTATGGCTTTTAAGAATTGCGTGTTGCGGTTAACCGCCGTGTTAATCGGTGAAACACTATTGGCCTTATAGCCTTGGAATACGATTTGATAAAGCGGTACTTCACGGTCGAAGCTTTGATTCAACTCGGAAGCAGTCGGACAGTTCGCAAGCACATCGGCTGAAGCCGCGGCATAACCAAACGCTCCATCCACCATAACGGTTTTGCTGTTCGATTGTACCTCTTTCACAATCGCGGTCACATCATCGTCCATATTGTTGCGCAGCGGATATTTGCCGATACGCTTGTTTTCAGGAACCGCGGTGTAATCGGAATAGGCAATGCTTCCTAAAGTGCTGTAACTCAGTCCCGTAATGCCGTATTTATCGGCAACCGAAACCGTTTTTAAGGTGGCATCTCCCAATTTTTCACGAACAATCATCGCCCCTATCGTACCGCCTTGGGGTTTGCTGTAGCGCACGCGAGTGCTGGGCCAGAACTGATGAACCGGAGCGACGACCCCATTGGCCGCTGTAGCCGAATCGGATTTTGTGCTGAAGCCGCTTCCCGATTTCGAGAATACAACGGTATTGAAATCGAAGAAGGTTTTGATGGAATGCTCATTCGCAAAAGAAACGAAATCTTTTAAGGCACGTTTATTACCGGTAACACCGGTGAGTTTGTAATTGCCTGCCATTTTCTCGGCATTCAAGCCGCCTTCACCGTAGGCATACATTTGCGCCGTTAAGCTGCCACCGGTTATGTTATTGAGTTCGCCAAGTATGTTTGTCGCTTCCTCGTAAGAGGTGAGCGAAACCTCCTTTTTAGTGGGCAAACCGAGGAACAAATCATCCTCCACATAACTACCAAGCAGTTTTACCGTCAGCAAAGAATTATCTTGCGACTTTTTCATGCCTTTTTTCTGCACTAAAAATTTTTGGTACCGTTTGGCAATGCCTACATAATTGGCATTCGAACCCGAAAGGGGATAATATCCAATCACCAATGGGTCTAACTCGCGCTCGGCAAACTCGTTGTAATGCAGACGGTGTTTGTTGGGTAAGTAAACCTGATTTTCCCCAATAACTTGGTAAGTAGCATTTAAGTATCCATAATCGATTGCTGCGTCACCAACGCGGGCCTCGATGGAGCAAGACTCAGCTGCATTCTCAATGATAGCACAGATGGCTTGATTGCCACTCTTCATGCCATAGAACGGCATCGTAACCGGCGTTTCATTGGCATCGTTGGTATAGGCGTCCATAGCATAGTCATGGCCGTAAACATTCGCTTCAAACACACGGGCATTTTGATCCGAACGTTCGTCCAGATACATCAAGGCGCCGCTGCCGGAAGGAATAACAAAATAACTGTCTTTGCTTTTGTTTTCCGTGTTTTTACCGGCGCAAATAAAGGGAGCCGGCGTAACTTTATATACCCAGTTATCTCCGCCGTAGTACCCAATCTTAGCGGGATCTACCTCTACTTTAAAGCCATCCTCCGCGAGATAATAGTCGGTTGTAACCGATAGGCTGATGTCCATAAAGTAATACGTAATGCGAATGCCGTTTTTAATCTTTTCCGATGCATAAGTGCCGTTCATTACACAAGAAGTAACGGCAAAATACTCATACATCTGACTACCGGTACGAATGGTGATGGAAAGCGAGGAATTCTTCAAGGTATCCTCGCCGACATCGTCTAGGGTTGTACGGTTTAAATAATCATAAGGGGTGGTAGACCAAACCGTTCCACTCTTTTTATCGGTAATAAGAATGGCAGCGCGCCCCTTATTCCAAGACATCGTGTAACGGCCATTTTCGGCCACCTTGCCGCTTTTTAGGTTTTCCATAGTAGACGGCATTTCCGAAAATTGTCCGAACGAGGTATTTCCCTCCGAGCCGCAGCCAGAGAAAACACCCAGCACAAGACACAAAACAGATATCAACGCGATAATCTTAATAACGTGTTTCATTCTAAGTCCTCCAAAATCTGCGGTCATCGATAGTTGACCTCTTTATAAACCATTCCAATGAAGTTGAATAATTGTTGAATCAAAACAAACATCATCAACAATACAAATACAGCCACCAACATCGCAAGTACCACCACAATGGTCATAACAATAAATTTGAAGAAGCCGTATTCGTGTACCGTCATCACGCCAACACAGAGCATAATAGCGGTTAATGCCAAACAAACAGTAGAAATGGCGGTGATAACTAACTGCTCTTCCGGCGAAAGCATATTGGAGAGAAGGGTGCACAATACGTTGGATGCAATCTGCGGAAGTAGAGCGTAACAGGTAACAATATAAACCTGTTTCATGGTTCCCTTTCCTTGGAACAAGGTGGTCATAGCCCAGTTTGCCACCGACCAGAGAACTACTAAGCCAACCGTGCGAAGCAAGGAAAAGACTGCGCTATAGGTGCTCTTATCAAATGCGTTGTACATAAAACCGGTATACATTTCTTGTATTACGGTTGACAAGAAAAACAGCACCAATAAGAATGTTGCCAACCGCGAAGACCCGCGGTCGTAGTAGCGAACCTCTTTTGCCCCTTCAAACGGATGGAACACACAAGAAAACATTGTTCTTAGTTTCGGGTTTTTAATTAATTTAACTTCGCGCTTATTACTATAAACCAAGAAGGCAATGATTCCACCGACCAGTAAGAGAGCCAGACCGAAAATCCACACAAAATTGCGGGAAAGATAATCATTTCTGACAAAGACAAAAGCAGTAGCATAGGTGTCTTGGTCATAACCCAGCTTGGCATATTCCAAAGCAGCCGTATAATCCTCTTCCAACAAGGCGGCGCGGGCCAACCCGCGGTAGGCTAATTGTTGGTTGCGGTCGGTCGAAAGAACCTGCTCCCAGTAAGGTTTGGCTTCAACATAGTCACCATCATTAATCATGGTTTGCGCTTTTTTCAACAAAGCACCATAAGGCGTTTGCTTAAATACGGTCAGCGATCCGTTGAGTGAATCCACAACCAGAACTTCTTCATTCAGGTCGTTCACATGAACGGAAGTTCCGCTGGCAAAGGTTCCGTTTTGGTTACCACTACCGGCACCGCCACCAAAAACACCAAGTTGGTTGCACTCTTGGTCAAAAACAAACACACGCCCATAGTTTTTACAAAAACCGTACATAAAACCGTTTTTGTCCACATCCATCGAGCCGATGTTGCTGACACGCCAACGGTAATATCCATCTACCGTTGGAACACCTACCCCAACGTCACTATCCGAGAAGTTGGTGGTTTCAGCCGAAGTAACACTGGATTTGGTTTTGTTTTTCAAAACGTTGATGCCGCTGGGCGAAAGTTTTTTGAGTTGCCCCGCGTTGCTGCTGTTAGCCGAAACTGCGCCGGTAGCCGTAAATACGAAATCATCCTGAATGGCGATATCGGTAAAGGAATACGGCAGGGATTTTTCGGCGCCCAGTTTTTGGGTCTCGCTGACAAATAACATATCATAAATCTTTTCGAAAGCGCCCAAAATAGAACCTTCTACCGAGTTAGACCCGTAAAAACCGGAAAAACTTCCATCCGGTTTATACAGCAAAGCACCATAATAAGAGCCATCACTTAAAATATAGGTGAAACCATTCGAATCTACCGCAATTTTAGCCGGACGATAGATAAAGTCTCCCGGAATAATTTCCGCTTTCGGTAAGGTAAGCACATCCAACACCTTGCCCTTGAGTGTGGTAACAATCACACGAGCGTTTTCGGTATCAGCGATGTAGATTTCTTGCTTTTCAGTAACAAACAAACCGGTAGCCCCGGTGAAATTTAATTTTTTCCCTTTAAAGGTGAGATTCTGAATCACGGTGCGAAGGGTGTAGTCGGCATTCAAAACAACTACACGTCCGTTACCGGTATCCATAATGTAAATCAGACCTTTGTGATCCGTGAAAACATCCGATGGATTTTTTAATCCACTTATCCCCAAACGACTGGCATCGATCGTTGTTTTGTATTCGTACATCGGGGCGGACGAAACAGCCCACTTTGTGCCGGGTGCCGTCCAATAGGTGTAGGTGTCGTACGGGTTGGTTTGAATGGGTTGGGCCGCAACCGTTGTTGCGAAGAAAGAAACACCCAAAACCAGCATTAGCAGAAAAGCAACAATACGACAAAAGGCGCCTTTAAAAAAGCGATGATTTTTCATACTTCTTTTCCTCCTAACGCTATTTAATACCCGAACTACTCATGGTTTTGGTAACGCTGCTTTGCGATACCAAGTAAACCAAAATAGGCGGAATCATCATAATAACCGTAATGGCCATCGCACAACCCTGTCGGGCAATACCACTCTGGGCAACCGTCGAAGCCGCAAAGGGCAAAGTTTTCAATTCTTCGCTAAAAATGGTGCCACCCGGCATAATTGACCACATATCACGGAAGGAAAACAGAGTCAAAGTAAGCCAAGCCGGTTTTACGTTAGGCATAGCAATCGCCCAGAACGTACGGAAAGAACCGGCGCCATCAATGCGGGCAGCCTCAATTAAAGCATCCGGTACGTTGGTATCCATAAACTGCTTCATCAAGAAAACACCCATGGAAGAAGCAATGGCCGGCAAAATGTATACCCAATAGGTATCGATCATACCTAAACCGGAATAGATAAGATAGCGCGGAATTTCCAAGGTGTAGGCATTATAAAGCAGCGACATCTGGATAATGGCAAAAATCACTTCTTTACCCTTGATTTTGGTTTTGGACAACACATAGGCAGCAGCCGAACCAACCAAAATATGTAAGAAAGTGGAAATAACACTGATAAAAATGCTGTTAAAGGCGTAGCGTGAAAGCGGTACGGCTAAGTTATCCAACAAACTGGGCAGGGTAACGTAACTTTCCACCGTAAAGTTAACGACGTAAAAACGCGGCGGGAAAACCAGCAACTCATCCAACGGTTTAAAAGAGGTGATGATGCAGTAATACATCGGCAACACCGAAAATGCACCGAAAATAACCAAGAATAGCGTGTAGAAGAAGTTACCGGCACGGGTACGGGTAAAGCGTTTATATTGATCGCGGCGGGATGCTTTGAGCTTTAAACGACGAAGCCGTCGCTCATCCGCCTTGCTCATTGGTACAGTTCCTTGCATTCTTTCTACCTCCCCGCCATATTAACTAGTTTACCAAGAAGCTCCTTAGTGAGGAACATCATAATAAACAGAACCACCGACAACGCAGCTGCATAACCCATTTCGTAACGGGAGGCACCTACGTCGGTAATCAATGATACCAAAGTATCGGCCGAATAGTTTACACTGGGATAACCGCACAAAGCAATCGGAACGGCGCTAATCGAAAAGGCCGATTGAATCTGCATTACCACGCCGAACATCAAAATGCTCTTCATCGAGGGAATCGTAATGTACCATAATTCGTGCCAACGGTTTTTCACGCCGTCAATCGCACCGGCTTCATATAACTCGGGGTTAACATTTTGTAAACCGGAAATATTCGAGAGGAAGGTAACGCCCATACTCATCCAAAGTTGCACAATACAAATAATGGGAAGGGCATAACTGGCGTTTTTAAGCCATTGAACCGGCTCAACAATCAACCCCATCGAAAGCAAGGTGGAGTTGACGTAACCATAGGCGTCACCACTGAACAAAATCTGCCAGATGAAGTAAACGTTACCGGCCAAAGCGGGGGCGTAGAACATAAAGGAAAGTAGGGTTCGAACCATAGGGCCAAACTCATTTACCATCCACGCCAGGAAGAAGGCCAACATAAAGCCAAGCGGTCCGGTGATGATGGCCAACACCAAGGTGTTGCTGAGTGCTTTCGGAAAAACATCATCCTGCACAAACATACGCAGGTAATTATCCAATCCCGCAAAGCGTGGGGTGGAAACTGCGTCAAAATCGAAGAAGCTCAGCACCACCGAACTAATAACCGGAAGTACAGTAAAGGCAAAAAACAAAATAAAGAAAGGAGCGAGCATTAAATAATGAACTATGTCGCCGTTGAATTTATCCTTTTTGCGAATTTTGCTAAGTTTTGCTGTGGTATTTGATGCATTCATTATTATCTCTCCTTTCCTTTATTTCACATCGTACTGTTTGCATTTGCGTTCAATCTCATTATCCGAGATTTCAGCCCATTTGAGAATGGTGTCTTTTGCATTTTTGGAGCTGTTGACTACATTCCAATAGGCTTGATCGATGCTGCGCGCGGTATAATAACTACCGGGAACCTCGCGCACTTCCTTGATTTTGGACCATTGCGCAAGTAGGTTTTTCATGCTTTCTTTATCCCAAGCCATCTTTTTAAGAGCTTCGGGGTTCGAAGTAGCGGTACGACCCGAAACACCCAAAATAGATTCGCAGTTGTTGGAATAGTTTAATTGGGTATCCGCACGGGTCCACCATTTCAAGAACTCCCAGCCGCCCTCTTTATTATGAGAGGTGCGTAGGATGCCGCAACCGGTACCCGACCCGGCTTGGCAGTTATTAATGGTGCCATCTTCTTGTTTGTAGCCCGGAATAGGAACCATTTTCCACTTTCCGGAAATTTCGGGAGCCGCCATAGTCAGCTGAATATACATCGTATACGCTTGAATACCCATAGGCATAGTGCCAATACGGAATCGGTTAAAGAAGTCAGCCGTAATGGGGAATTTATATTCATTAAAGAAGTCGGTCCAAAATTCAAAGGTTTTGATGGCTTCGGCATCGGTTAAAGCCGTGGCCGTTCCTGTTTCGTTGTAAATCGAAGCGCCACGTTGCAACAACATAGTGGGATAAATACTGAGGGAACCGACACCGGCGTTAATCATAGTAGCCGAAGTTACCTGCGTATAAGGTAAACTGGCTTGCAGGTTATTACGATTCAAAACCGAGGCGACCTGAATATATTCCTCCCAAGTAGTGGGGATTTCCAGTCCGTATTCCTCGAAAATATCGGTTCGATAGAACATCATATTGAAGTTCAGCGTATCCGGCAAGGCATAGACACCGGCCGGCTGATCGTCAGTCGAATCACGATCGAAGGTAAAGGGAACCACCGAATCTTCCAATACAAAGCGTTTAACTACTTCATTGTAGTCCTCAAATTGGGTCAAGTCCACCATAGCGCCGCGCAGGGCCAGATTGACCGGCTCCGAACGGGCCATGTGGAGCGAACAGTCGGGGCCACGACCGGAAAGAATGGCTTGTATGTATGAGGCGGCAGACATCTTCAAATTGACGCCAATACCGGTTTCTTTGGTGAAAGAGGATTGAATTAAGTTGTTTAAAACTCGAATTTGGTCACGACCCCAGTTGGCCCAAATAGTAATGGACTCTTCGGTTTCCAAATCACCCGAAACATTGTTATAGTCAGCGCTGAAAGAGGAGAGGAAGCGTTGGGTGCTGTAAAGAGTCTTTTCCCACCAACTGGCGGCCGGGTCGACCAATGCGGTATCGGGGGCTGCAATTTCAATGTAGTCAATATCCAGACCCATTTCCATCATCGAGTAAACCAGTGCGCTAACGCTGGTGTAGTTGGCATAATATTGCCCCAAGTATTGATGGGCGGTGAATTTGTGTTTCACCATATTGTCTAAAATTTTGGCTAAGGTGCGAATCGAAGCGGCGTTGGTGCCGCCTTTTTTGCCGGCCAATCTTTCGATTTCTTTGGCGATGCGTTCCAATTCGTCACGGTAACTACCCAAATCTTCCAAGAAGTTCGGAATTTGAGTGAAGAGCTCGTAGTCGCGATTGCTATCGGGAGTTTCGCCCGTAATCATAACGATTTTACGGTACATCAAACCGATTTGATAAACCACATCGTTCAAATCGCGAACAACTTCGTTCAAAGCACCCAGGCTGACTTCCATAGTCAATTCGTGGGATCCTTTTTTCAGGTAAATCAAATAGGGGTTATCTGCATTCTCTCCAAAAACTTGATAATTCCAATCCAAATCATAGTTAAAGGTGAGTTTTTTGGCTTCTTTAAAGGGGATTTCTCCGTCAATGTAGAGTTTGCGATACGAGGTGCCGTTAAGCACGTGTGCTTGTTTGTAACGGAAACCGATTTTGTAATAGCCATCGGCCGGTACCGAAAATTTCCAGGTCAAACGCTGACCGGGAGAAGACCATTGAGTATTTCCGATATAGTTGATGCGGGTCAAATAGGGATTCGAACCCTTTTCGGAATGTACACTGGGGTCGGTTTGGTCATACTGCGAAACCAAAGCGTTGGTGTTTTTATAGTCGGCATCCTCGCCCTCTAGTAAAATGGTGCCTTCCATCACGGCATTTTTTGAGGTATCGTAATCGGCCGAAAGTTCGGCATAGGTTTTTGGCTGCACGGGGGAAGAAAGTACAATTTTATCCAAAGCAATCGGCTCAGCTTGCGATTCCACCGTCAATGTGTGACGGCCGGCTTTTAAGGCCAACACGTAAGGGTCAGATTCCAAACCGGTGGTATCATTCATAAACTGCTCTTGGAATTTGAAAACCTCTTTCTGTTCGGGGGAAAGCTCATTGCCCACACCGTCGACACGGACATCTCCATTATCGGCGAACAAACGGGTCAATTCAAAAGCCTGCATTCCCTCAAACAGGTATTTTCCATCCACCCGCAAACCAAGCGTAACCGGATTGTTACGGCTGGGCAGGCAATAATAAACAAATTTTACGGTGTAAAGTCCGTCCCGCGGCACGGTAAAGGAATAGGACACCGAGCCGGCTTCATTCGTCCATTTCAAGACACCGGTTTTGCCGGCGAAACGTTTGGTCGTTTCCAAGGTGGCATTGTGGGACGAAGTATACGAAACCGCATCGATAACGATTTCTTTTTTTGCATAAGAAACATCGCCGTTCTTTTTCCGATACTGTGTGTAAGACGGTAGGTCAGAACGGGTATTTACCGCAGCGGCTCTCCCCTCCGTTGCGGGGGCTGCCTGTGCGGCGATGGCACCGGATGTATATACTCCGGTAAAGAGCATAACGGCTGCCAAAGCCAAACTTATCATTCTTTTCATTGATTCTACCTCCGATGTGATGGACTGAAAAAGCGAATGAACCGTTGCAAAATCGGGAAAACACCAATCCCCTTTTGCAACCCGACGAAAAACAACCTGACCGAGTGTTTTCACCCGTTGACAAGAATTCCCTTTTCCGCTGCGGAATCGAGATTTTTTCGCGGCAAGTACATACTAAATGCAACCAAAAAAGAAAGGGATGAAAAACCCAAATATCGCCTCAAGCAATTTTTTTGCTTGAAACGTCCCCGCTTTTATGATATTTTGTTGTATGTTTGACAAATACAAGGCGAAAAAAGAGGGGATTTTCGGCTTTTTTCGACATTTTTTCGTTGCCGTATTCCACAAAATGAAATCTCCTTTTTTAGGCAAATTCTAGATAACACAAAGAAATTTCACTTGAATTTGTAGAATTTAACCAACAAAAACCCAATCTTTCGCAAGATTTGTCCCTTGCATTTCTATTTTAACATAATTTTAACACATTTAAAGTCTAAGATTTGTCTGTTAAATCCCGAAAATTTAAACCGTTTCTGACAAAAAATGACCCATCCCCAAAATATTGTGGTTTTTTCGAAAAAACAATTGAAAAAACCGCAATAACGAAAGATACCTCGCTTAAAAGCGGTCTCTATTTTCTATAAAAAAATAACACCCTGAAAACGGAAAGTGTCATAGTAGGTGAATATTTGAGAAAGATAAACCTCGCTGAAAAACAAGTTTTTTCGGTAGGTCTCAGTGATTTTGTAAAGAAAAACTTGAATAGCAAGATTTTGCGGATATGAAGATTTGTAAACCGTCTTGATATACAACTTAAAAGAAGGCGAAGCATAATATCCCTGCGAAGCAGTACACCTCGCCATACAGCAAATAGGATGGAGGCCCCTTCCTCTTTTTTGGTCGGAACCTCGAAAAAACTTCTTCTTTTTGGGTAAAATTTATTTTTTCATAGACACTTGATTTTCCAACGGTCGGCCGGAAAAAAAGCAATCCAAATTATCCAAAGTCACTTGAGCAATGGCATCCAAGGCCTCCTCAGTAAAAAAGGCTTGGTGGGAGGTGAGAACCACGTTGGGATTGCTGATAAGCAGCGTTAAAATGTCATCCCGAATTAAGGTGCCGGATTTGTCCTCAAAAAACAAGTCGGTTTCCTCTTCGTAGACATCCAAGGCCGCTCCCCGCACTTGTTCGCGGTTTAGGGCATCCAGCAGAGCCGCTGAATCGATTAAGGCCCCGCGGGAAGTGTTGACCACAAAAACCCCTTTTTTCATTTTTTGAAAGGCCGCCTCGTTCAAAATATGGTAAGAAGATTCCAAGAGCGGGCAGTGCAAGGAAATAACATCACTGCGACGAAGCAACTCGTCCAGCGAAACATAGTCGATGCCTTTGTCCGGCACAGGATAAGGGTCGTAGGCAATCACCTTCATTCCGAAGCCACGACAAATGTCAATAAAAACCTGCCCGATGGTGCCGGTGCCGATAACCCCAACCGTTTTGCCAAATAAATCCACCCCCATCAAACCGGCAATGCTGAAATTAAAATCCCGCGTGCGGCCGACGGCGCGCGCCAATTTGCGGTTGACGGTAAGCAGCAATCCCATAGCGTGCTCGGCCACAGCATAAGGAGAATAACAGGGCACACGAACCACTGTAAGGCGGCCGTCTGCAGCTTTTAAGTCCACGTTGCTATATCCGGCAGAACGCATAGCCAAAATACCAACTTTGTTTTGCACCAAACGCTCAATAACATCGGCGTTAATATCGTCGTTGACAAAACCGCATACACCGTCAAAATCACTGGTAATTCCCACCGTGTGACGGTTGAGTTTTCCCTCAAAATACACCAGTTCGTATCGACCGGCGTTGGCGCGGTCAAACCAAAGACGGTCATAGGGTTTTGCATCAAAAAAAGCAATGCGTTTCATAAACAGTTCTCCTTTAAAAAGAATTTCCTTTTTATCTTTTCCGAAACCAAGCCGATTATAAATATGCTTTCGCCCGCGAAATGGTTGAAAAGATTTCTGCAGTATGGTAAAATAAAGATACAAATACAAATATCTTTTAAAAAAGGATGGATGCTCAATGACCGCCAGAGAACTACAAACTCTTTCCTTCACCACCGCATCGCTCGGCAATCCCGAAGCCAAAATCACCGGCGTTTACTCTTGTGATTTATTAAGCATCGTGATGGGCAATGCCCCGCAAGGAAGTGCTTGGGTAACCATTATGGGCAATATAAACGCCATAGCCGTCGCCTCCTTGGCCGAAGTTTCAGCCATTGTGTTGGCCGGTGGGGTAAAGGCCGACGCCGCCGTTTTGCAAAAAGCTGAAGAAAACGGAATCAATCTTTTTTACAGCGACGCCCCCATTTTTGAAACGGCTCTGGAAATTCACAATCATTTAGCACGATGAAACGGCTATACTACGATTTTCATCTGCACTCCTGCCTTTCTCCTTGCGGCGACAACGATATGACTCCGGCCAACATTGCCGGTATGGCCTTTGTCGGCGGATTGGATGCCATAGCTTTAACCGACCACAACACAATGGGCAATGTGGCGGCATTGAAGAAGGCGGCCGCCCCTTATGGCATTACGGTGCTTTACGGAATGGAACTGACCACCAAGGAAGAGGTGCACGTGGTTTGCTTGTTCGCCAAAGAGAAAGAAGCGATGAGCTTTGATTCTTTGGTAAAAAGCAAACTCTTTCACCTAAAAAACAACCCCGCTGTTTTCGGCGAACAACGGTTGATGGACGAAGCCGACGGTATCCTGGGAGAGGAAGAGTATTTGTTAATCAACGCCACCGACCTTTCCTTCGAAGAGGCGATAGATACGGTAACCGCTATGGGTGGGGTGGCCTTCCCCGCCCACGTGGACAAGTCCACCAACTCTCTGCTCTCCAATCTTGGTTTTGTGCCACCCGACAGCCGCTTCACCGCCGCCGAATGGAACGACCCAAAAAAGAGAGAGGAGCTTTCGGCTGCACATCCTTATTTCCAAGGGTGCCGGTTTCTTTGCAATTCCGATGCCCACTTCTTGGCCGATATGCACGAAAAAGAGTTTTTCATCACCCCGCAAGACCCCTCACCCGAGGGGATTATTGCCTTTTTACGGGGCGAGGAGGTAACCCCAAAATGAACAAGCAAAACTACCAAGCCGAAATGGAAAGCTGTATTGCCCGCCATCAAGCGGCCGGTCAGACCCCCACCCTGCTGCTTCACAGTTGTTGCGCCCCTTGTTCCAGCGCGGTGTTGGAGTCCTTATCGCCTTTCTTTTCTATCACGGTTTTTTATTACAATCCCAACCTGTATCCCGATACGGAGTACCAAACCCGCGTAGCCGAACAAAAGCGGTTTATCACGCAATTTCCTGCCATACATCCCATCTCTTTTTTAGAGGGGGATTTTGAAAAAGAGTTGTTTTTGAATCGGGTCAAAGGGTTGGAACACTGCTCCGAGGGTGGGGAACGCTGCGCTATCTGCTTTGATTTGCGAATCTCCAAAACGGCCGAAACAGCACAACAGTTGGGGATGGATTATTTTACGACCACGCTAACCATCAGCCCTTTAAAAAACGCCGCCTTGCTCAATGAAATTGGCCAAAAATGGGCGAAAAAGGTAGGAGTTTCCTTTTTGCCCTGCGATTTTAAAAAGAAAAACGGATATCTGCGTTCAACCGAACTCTCAAGAGAATACAGCCTCTACCGTCAAGACTACTGCGGTTGCCTTTTCTCAGCGGAACAACGCCGCACGAAACCGAAAGAAATCAATCGATAAACCAAAAAGTTTGTCGAAGGGAGACGCTTCGCAAGGAAGTGTTCTCCCTTTGTTTTTTAGGTGCGGAATTGTCAAACGAAGTGCAATACCTTTTGACGGAGTGTGCCTCAATCACAGGCTATGTAATCGTTTTTCTTTTTTAGTAAAAACGGTCCGTAGTTTTTAAAAGAGATATGAAAAAATCCGCCTTTTTCTGTAAAAAGGTCGGAAGAACTTCTTTATAAAAATAGAAATGACCCTTAACCGATGTTTCTTTACACATCTTTGACGGTTAAGGGTCATTTCTGCTGACTCTTAATATCCAGCATCTTTTTTATACCTCTCTTTCTCTATATTACCTTCTCTTTTTCTTTCTCACAACCGATTCGCTTCTTCGACAATACTTTCTCACTACTTGTTTCCATAAAGTGGTTTCTTTGGCTCTTTGGTCGGCAAGAACAGAAGGTTTTATATTACCACTCTCCTTATTCCTTTTGACCTTTTCGATTCCTCACAGATTGAATTTAAAAAGTCTTTCGGTTTTCGGAGAGATGTTATCCTTTACCGGAACATTGGTATCACCGCTTTCCTTTTCTGTGTCTTTACTATAACACAAAAATCCATCGATTGCAATTGACATTTTATGCAAAATTCACACTTATTCCTTATGTAAATCGCAGAATTTTAGATACTCTAACAAAAAATCATTGACAAGCGTTTTTCTTTCTGCTAGAATAAATTTGTTAGGTTGTTGTAAACCGCGCAGGCAATGAATCGGATTTTAACCAACATTAAAATTCACATTATTGCCTTCAAAAAACTCGGCACAAGCCGTGTTGATGATACCCGCAAGATACGATAGTATGCCCAGTCTGTCAACTTAGATGAAAAACACTCGTTCAAAAGAACGAGTGTCGGTCGACAAACAAAGCGCCAATGCCCATAATTGAAAGGATGTGTAGAAATTTCTGCACATCCTTTTTTGTATGATAACAAGCGGAAAACCGTATATCTCTCTGTCTAGAGGACCTAAAACCACTTCCCCGCCCCGAAAAAATTATCAGAAAAGGCTCCCTTCGCAAGGAAAAGGCGGTTTCTTGCTATGTTTTCAGAGTTTAAGCCGCTTATTTCCTTACGGGTGGAGCCCCAATAGTGCTGTTGTTATACAGGTCTTGCAGTGATCCTTCCTTTTTGTTCTTTACGGTATATACTTTTATTGAAAAAATTTTTAATCTCGAAAATACAAATCGCGGGTATACACTTTATTCAACACATCGGCTAAGTCCTCGTGGTAGCGGTTTGCCAGAATGATGTCACAGGTGGCTTTAAACTCGTTGATGTCGGTCAGCACTCGACTGTTGAAAAATGTTTCTTGTTTCAAGGTTGGTTCGTAAACCGCCACTTCAATTCCTTTGGCCTTAATGCGCTTCATTACCCCTTGAATGGAGGATTGACGGAAATTGTCACTTCCTGCCTTCATCGTTAAACGGTAGACCCCCACTCGCTTGGGGTTCTTGGCAATAATTTGGTCAGCCACAAAATCTTTACGGGTGCGGTTGGCGGCCACAATAGCTGAAATAATATTCTCCGGCACTCCTTGATAATTGGCCAACAGTTGCTTGGTATCCTTGGGCAGACAGTAGCCGCCGTACCCAAAAGATGGGTTGTTATAATGGTCACCGATGCGGGGATCGAGTCCCACCCCTTCGATGATCGATTTGGTATCCAACCCACGCATAACAGCGTAGGTATCAAGTTCATTAAAGAAGGAAACGCGCAATGCCAAATAGGTGTTGGCAAAGAGTTTGACGGCTTCCGCCTCGGTGGGTTTCATAAAACGGGTTTCGATGTTTTCTTTGATGGCCCCTTGCTTCAACAAACCGGCGAAAGTTTCCGCCGCTTTTTGCAGGGCCTTTTCCCCCTCGGGAAATCCGACGATAATGCGACTGGGATAAAGGTTGTCGTACAAGGCGCGACCCTCACGCAAGAATTCGGGGCTGAATAAAATCTTATCCGATTGATAGGTAGCGCGCACCCGCTCGGTGAAGCCGACCGGAACGGTGGATTTTATCACCATAAAGGCATTTGGATTGATTTGTTTTACCTGTTCAATTACCTTTTCCACGCTAGACGTATCAAAATAATTTTTGGTTTCATCATAATTGGTGGGGGTGGCAATCACAACAAAATCGGCCGTGCGATAGGCCTCCTCCCCTTTCAACGTGGCAGTTAAGTGCAATTCCTTTGTGGCGAAAAATTCCTCTATCTCCTTATCTACAATAGGCGAAATGCGGTTGTTTATCATTTCCACCTTGGTAGGAATAATATCCACCGCCGTCACTTCGTTGTGTTGGGATAAAAGGGTGGCAATCGAAAGACCGACATAACCGGTACCGGCAACGGCAATTTTCATTTTTGATTCTCTCCTTATATCTTATAAAATTCTTTATACCATTCGGCAAAACAGCGAAGTCCCTCGCGCAAGGGGGTGTTGGGGCGAAAGCCCATATCTTCTTCCAAGGGTTTGGTGTCGGCAAAAGTGATTGGAACATCACCGGCCTGCATTGGTACCAATTTTTTGTGCGATTCGAAATCGTAATAGGACGGAAGAACGCCGGCGCGCACCAATTCTTCGGAAAGAATTTGCACAAAATCCAACAGATTTTCAGGATTGGAATTCCCGATATTATACACTTTATAGGGCGGAATCGGTAGACCATCTTCCCCCTTTTTCTTCTCCGGCGCGCGCATCATTACACGTTTAACCCCCTCGACGATATCGTCAACATAGGTGAAATCTCGCTTGCAATTTCCAAAATTGAAAATTTCAATGCTCTCCCCCTTTTTCAGTTTGTTGGTAAAACCAAAATAGGCCATATCCGGCCGACCGGCCGGCCCATAAACCGTGAAAAAGCGAAGTCCGGTTGAAGGGATGTTATACAGTTTAGCATAAGCGTGAGCCATCAATTCGTTGCTCTTTTTGGTGGCAGCATAAAGGGAAACGGGGGTTTCAACCTTATCCTCCGTTGAATAGGGGATTTTTTTGTTTGAGCCATAAACCGACGAAGAAGAGGCATACACCAGATGCTCGACCGGGTAACGCCGACACGCTTCGAGAATATGGTAAAAACCAATAATATTGGATTCGATGTAGACATCGGGATGGTCGATTGAATACCGCACACCGGCCTGCGCCGCCAGATTCACCACCACGGCGGGACGGTATTTTTCAAACAACGAATCGACCAGTGCCTTATCGGCAATCGATCCCTTAAAAAAGGTAAAGCGCGATGCGGGGTGCTCATCGGAAAGCCTCTCGATTTGTTGTAGACGATATTTTTTAAGTGACACATCGTAATAATCGTTACAATTATCTACCCCGATAATGCAAACGGGCGAAACAGTGCGAAGTAATTCTTTTACCAAATTGGCACCGATAAAACCGGCTGCACCGGTCACCAGAATCGTTTTATTTTCTAATACGACATTTTTTGGCAACATAAATCATTTGCTCCTTCGGAAAAGTTTTTGATTGATATATCCATAAATCGGGTGGGTCAACAAAACCAGTATCCCCAATACAACGCAGGCAGCCAAAACCAATAATATAGGATTTTCAAGAAAAATCAAACGGCTTTGGAACAAAGAAATAGCCATTCCCTGCATTACATAAATTTCTAAATAATATTTTCCTAACCATCGAGTAAAAAACCAATTGATGCGAACGTGGCGAACCAGTGTTAACACAAATAAAACGAAGAAAACCGCCGAACCCATTTCAAACAAGCGCGCCACAATAGGAAAAATCGGCAAACTTCCCACGATAAAACAAGCGCAAAACGAGAAAAATAAACCGATGGAACAAATAAGTTCTCGCCGACCGTTTTCTAAAAAACGGTCGATTTTTTCTTGCTCGTCATAGTATGAAAACCCAAGCGGGAAGGCCAGCGAAGATTTATACAAATGAGTAGGTGCTTTACAAAAAAAACAAATAATACAATATAAAACAACCAATAAAAACAAAAAAGCATATTTATGTTTTCGTTTTTTAAAAGAAAAATAGGCGGCCAAAAAGAAAAGATAAAACAAAAACAAGGTTTGCAAATACCATCCATTGCTGATATAAGTATTGCTGAGTAAAAAAGACAATATAAATAAGGGAAAACGAAATGCCTCACCCAAAACAATAACGCGGAAAAACAGATAAATCAAGAGCGTGAATAAATAGACTATCGCATAAGGCAGCAGCCGCCGTTTGGGAAATTGGGTGAGATACGCTTTTCCCCTTCGGCTATATTGTAACGAAAGACCATACCCCGAAAGAAAGAAAAAAACCGAAACAGAAAGATAACCCATAGCTTGAAAAACGTGTCGAAAAGGGGAAGTAACAAAATAGGAACTAACCGCCCCAAACAAATGCGACATTAAAACAAACACCGCAAAAATTCCTTTTAGACAATCGCATTCTTCCTTACAAAGATAATCCTTTTTTCGCATCTTCTAACTCCTTTTTTTCGTTTTATGTAAAGCGCGAAAAATCAATCCTTTTGCAGTCTCTTTTTCTTCTTCGTTCATCCCAACGCCGTATAGCAAAGCTAAGTAAATCAAAACAAATACCAACACTTTAAAAAGGAACCAACCGAAGCCTTTTGGCAAAAAGGTAAGGGGAATGCCCAGCACAAAACTAATCAGAACACTGAGCCACGTTTTGCGAAAAATCCCCGAAAACATACGGCGAATTTTAAACTTGGCCACCTTTTTTAAATAAAGATTGATGAGAAGGCCATGCCCGACGACAAAAGAGAACGCCGTACCCACCGCGGCTCCAAGATAGCCAATTTTCCGAATGCAAAGAATAGAGACGGTAAGATTTATCACACACATCAAAAGCAGTATAATCGAACGGCCCATTCGTTTTAGCATAGCATTGAGCACCGCTTCGGTTACCGATTGAATGGAGGGGATTAAGGCGGTGGCCAACAGTAAGACAATGGCAGGATAAACCGACAAGAAAGATTCGCCCACCCAAAGAATTAAAAACTCTTTGCCAAAAAGGATGAATCCGCACAAAATAAGCGAGGCGATCATTAACTGATAACGACCCGGTTTTACCACAAAATCGGTCAGCTCTTCACCGGTAGCATTGTTGGCCACCAAACGGGTGGCGCTGGGAGTAAACAGGCCACCGAAAGAAGTTACCAGTGAACTGTATGTCGTTGAAACGGTCAGGGCAACCGAATAGATGGTCACACATTCGGCCGTAGTCATCACCCCTAAAATCACATTATCCAAATTGTGGTTGACTTGATTGATGATTGTTTGGAAAAAAATAGCCAAAGCAAATAAAAGACACTCTTTAAACAAGGTTTTATCCACACAGTGAAAAACGGCTTTTTCTTTGAGTACCGACCGATTATAAAAGGAGGTATAGCATAAAATGAGAAGCGATACCGCAAAGTCGGTTGTCACAATACCGAGCGAGCCAACCCCCAAACGTAACAGCACCACAATAACAAGGGTGCGGGCAACGATTTTAAAGGATTGGGTCCCGTGGGAGACTGCGAACCGCTCGTGCGCATTCATCATACCAATATTGGAATCGGCAATGACATTGACCACCAAGGTGCCAACCAAGAAAATCATTAGCGTTTTGGCGGTGGCTAATTGAGAATGCGTCAAGGATTCCGCATAAAGGGAATCAATCAGAAAATACATCACCATTCCCGCCGCCGCCATAATGGCAGCCAATAAGTAGGTGATGCCCTTTGCAAAAAAGAGAAAATTTTCTTTTTCCTTTTTTTGGCCCTTAGCATCGTAAAAAGCAATATAACGTGCTATCAAGGTGGCAATGCCAAAACTCACAATGGTAAGTTGTCCGGCAAAGGATTGCACAATTTTATAAACCCCATACTCCCCTTCTCCCAGTGAGCGAATCAAAAAAGGAGTGAGCAAAATACTCAGCGCCATATTCAAAAACAAATTGATATAGGCAACGATAGCGCCGCTTTGTATTGGAGCTTTTTTCTTGTTCTTGGTCATTTTCTCATTTTCCTTTAGCTACCCACCGAAATACAAACGGAAACAAGGCACACAACACCGCCGCTCCTTTTCGCTTGCAGTCGCTCTGGTGGTTGGTTAATATCGCCCACAAATTCCGACGAATTTCGGCTAAAAACCGCTTGCGGTCGGTGGCATATTGCTCCTCGGTCCAAAAATCGCACCGCAAAAAAGCCGAAAGAGAATATTCCGTTGCCTTGGCCAAACACTGCGGCAATACTGCCAGATAGGTTTGACCCTTGGCACGGCAAAAAGCCACCCTCTCCCAATAGACATAAGCACGGTCCGAGGTGCCCTTTACCCTTTTGCGGTTGGCATTGGATACGTTGTGGGGATTGGTTTGGTAATAATAATATAAATTTCTTTTCAGGCAAAGGCATTGCTCTGCGCGGTCGGTAGCTAGGTGCAACACCGCCATATCTTGTGCCAAACGCCCTTTGGGACTGACAATGCCTACCCACAGTTGCTTTTTAAAAAGATACTGCCACAACTGACTACCAAAGGTATCCGTTAAAATCAATGTGGTAACCTCTTCGGCGGGAAGAATCTTTTCCAACGGTTGGCCGGTTTTAAGACCGAGTTTATCCAAAGTAATGCAGTGATCGTAACGCACCATATCCACTTGGTGCTTTATCATAGCGGCCACACAAATTTCATACAAATCCGCAGACAAAATATCATCCGAGTCGATAAAAGAAAGCATTTCACCCGTAGCTTTTTCTACTGCCAAATTGCGGGCAACACTCGAGCCCTCATTTTCTTTATGAATGACCTGAATGCGTCGGTCCTTACGGGCATATGCATCGCAAATTTCACCGGTGCGGTCGGTCGATCCATCGTCGATCAAAAAAATCTCCAAGGCCGGGTAGCTCTGGTCTAAAACCGAATCGACACAGCGAGCAAGATCGTTTTCTCCGTTATACACCGGAATGATCACCGAAACGGTAGGTTGATTCATTCTTTGCTCTCCTTTTTTTTGACTTGGGATATCCAATCGTTGGAAATAATTTCGGCCTTGCTGCAAGGGCCGGATGGATAAAAGGTAATTTCTTCTCCCTGCAAAAGTTGATTTGATAGGGCAAGCAATCGCTCGACGGCCAACTCTGCATTCCAAAGATTCTGTAAGGTTTCGCGGGCTTTGCACCCCATTTGCTCGGCTTGTTTGGTATGGTTCAACAGCCATTCCAATGCAGTCGCCAAATCCTCAACATTACCGCTTTGGAAAATCATACCGTTGTTTTTATGTTGTAGCAAAAAGGGTGCCGAACCCATCGCGTGACTGGCAACGGTAGCACAACCGTTGCCCATCGCTTCGTTAATCACCATACCCCAACCTTCTTTGAAATCACTGGTGGCAATAAAAATGGGGGAGGATTGCATTTGTTGTTCTACTTCGGTTGGGGTCTTTGCCCCGTGTAATGTGACACAGTCAAAAAGGTTTTCTTGTTGAATTCGGTGACGGATTTTCTCAAAGTCTTCTCCGTTTCCTATCATATCCAAGTGAAACGAAATGCCTTTTTCTTTTAAAAGACAACAAGCTTTTATCGCCAAATCCGGATGTTTCCAATCGGTCATACGTCCAACCCAAAGCATTTTTCCTTCTTGCTTTTTGGTTTCACCGATCGGCAGGTCGCGAAAATATCCCCATTTCAAAGCCCTGTTTTCAAAAGGAAAATAGCGGTTAATATCTTGCGCGGTATAGGCGCTGGCGCAAAGGAAAAACAAATTAGAGTAGCGTTGTAGACCGCGAATATGGCGCATCGCCATAATAAAAAATCGAATTTTTTGGCAAAAGGAATCCTCCCCTTTGAAAAAACGCTCACTATATTTATAGGTGAGTTTACCGGTGGAAAGACGCAGATTTTGCAAGGCTTTCGGACAACTGCCCAAAATCACCACATCATAAGTCTGAAGGATTTCTTCTGCCTTTTCATAGTGGGATTCAGACTCCAATATGTTGAGAAGAAAATCCGGATGTTCTTCCTTTTGAAAGCCCATTTCTTTGCGGTCGGCATCCATTTTGGTGGTTTCAATAAAAGTAAAATTCTTCCCCAAAGCAGCCGAAAACGCGCGACAAATCGGCTTTTGATGCAGATTGTAAAAATTCGAAATAAAGGCCAATTTCATATGGGCTTGATTCCCCTTTCTTTGTTATTTCTTTTTTGCTTTTTGTTTTTGGATGCGAACAACCTCTTCCATTGCCAAAAGCCCGTTGAGTCTGTGTATCAAACGGCCAAAGCGATCACACTTAGCCAATAGTTTGCGAAAACAATAACAAGTCGCAATCAACGGAGCCATCCCCGGACGGTAACGCAAATGCAACTGACAAGGTGCTTTTCGGAACCCGAATTTTTGCATCAAATAATTTTGGTGATTGGTAATGTGATTGATGTTTCGTTCTCCATCAACAATATAGCAAGTATTGTGTTCCAGCCGCTCACGGTAATGTTCCAACATTCCGTACACCAATGCAGCATTGATGGCCTGCTTTTCAAATGCCTTGCGGACACAAAGGGCTACGTAATGCACCGCTTGCCCATTTTCTACCATATTGATATAGCCGCAAAGTTGTCCTGTTTCGTTAAAAAAAGCGGCAAAACATGGCTCTTTCCAAGTGCGGATTCGTTTTTCAAATTCTTTACGGCTCGGAATATTTCGATACCTTTTCGGGTAAGAGGAAAGACTGTCTACCGTGGTTTCATACAGTTCCTCAAAATGGTCGGAAGGGTTGATTACCTTTACCGTAAAAAGTGAAATCCCTTTTTTGATTTCATATCGTATCTTAGCCTTAACCGACTGCAAATCAAAGGGGGTATCCTTAATACACCAATACCATTCGTTGCAACCATAGGTGTCAAAATCCGTGGTCCATCTGGCAAAGAATGCGCCTTTGAAGGGGCCTTTTTTCCAAATGTTCGGTTCACAGAGTAATGCGGTATTTGGTGTTTCGTGCGGTTTGCAACGCGGAACAGTGGCACCTAAATAATGCTTCCACGTTTCCAAAAGACCCTCTCCCTCCTAAAATAAATGGCACATTACTGCCAAAAGAATTGGTACGGAACGATATCAAAGTTGTTAGGCAGTAACGATTCTGCATAAAAAAACACAGATAAGAAAATAGTTAACACCGTATTGAATATTGCACGATCTTGAAGGCGCCAAGCACATATGCTGTTGGGAATCATAATAATAATCACTTGCATATACATCATATAACTACGAGCGGCCGTATCGGAACCGAACAAAAGATTTACCACAATGCTGATTAAAAACAACTTTATCCCAATTTCATCCATCCGTAGGTCTTGGGATAAAGTATCCCGTTCGGCATAGGCAAGATCCGGTTGAATGGGGTTGGTTAACATTCTTTTCTTTTTATTGTAGGAAATGATAAAGAACACGCCTAGCAAAATGGTGAAAATCAAGTTTAATCCGAAATAAATTTCAGCGTCGGCTTGCATAGAGTCTTTTTCGAAAAAATCCTTAACTATAGACAAAATATAGTTGCGGAAAATCAAAACAAAACCGACGGAAAAAAGGATAACCCAAATATAATTGGATATTTTTTTTACGGCGTGATACAAAGGAAAAAGCAGCATAATATATGCCCCTTTATGGAAACCGGCTGCCAATATCGTAAAAATTACCAGTTTTAAGGTTGGGCGTTTGCCCCCATTCATATAAAGGGTGATGCCAATTAACAAAATCGACGTAGCCAAAGCCTGACGAATACCGGTCAAATTGAACTCAAAGAACATATAACAAATATAAACCAGTACGGAAAGGAAATAGTTAGAGGAATATTTTTTAATGTAAATATAAATAGGCGCCAAGATAACGGCGCTAACGAAAGCCAAGAACCACTGAAAGGGAATATTTGCCACCGTGAAAAGTTTCATAAGAAGCAAGTATCCCTTTTCAAAATAAATATAATCGAAATTAAAAAAGGAGATGTAGCGGGTCATTCGGTAAGCTTCGGCATAGCCGGGCAAATCGCGTCCGACCGTTTCAGCCCGCAAGACGTAAATCAAAAATATCGCTAGAAAGGAATAAAACAAAAAAAGATTCTTGCCCTTTTCACCGGCAGATTCTCGATGAAAAACAAGGGCCAAAAAGAAAATAAATGCCAAAAGGCCGAGGTATATACTCATAATACAATTCCTTTACAGGGTTTGATAAATTTCTTCCAAGGTTTTTGTTTTGCGAGCGGAAAAATCCGCTATGGTTTTGCCTGCATTTTGAGAAAGCCGGTGCGCCAACTTTTCATCTTGCAGAACCAACTTTATCAACATAGCAAGGGTTTCATATTCCTCATACCGATAAATCAAACCGTTTTTTTGATGGGCGACAAACTCCATTACCGAACCGCAATGAGCGGTAATGACCGGCATACCGACCGCCATTGCCTCCCGCAAGGAGCCGGCGTGCACCTCCATACAAGAGGGACAAACATAAAGATTGGCCTTGTGCAGTTGTTCGGCCATTTGTTCAGCCGTAAGGGTACCGGTAAACACAACATTTTCAGCAAGATGATTTTGCGTAATAAAATCCGAAACCACACGTTCATACACCGACAATTGTCGGCGAGGAAGAAGTTTACCGTTTTTTGCCGTAAACGGACCGGGAATAATCAACTTGACATTCGGTATGGCTTTCTTCACCAAAACAAGCGCCTTAAGCAATTGGTGCAACCCCTTTTCCGGAGAGGCAGCAAATAGCGTGAAAATGGTATTTGGGATGCAAGTGCTATGTGACCAATCCCCCGTTTGAAACACCGGATTGGGTTTTAAAAATCGGCGGAACAACGGTATATCAGGCGATACCGTTTGACAGTACGAGGCAGCAAAATCGCTGTCAATAATCACGCCAGCGGCACTACATAAAATTTCTTTTTCTTTTTCGACTTGCTTTTTAAAAAAGTGAGCACGCAGTGCATCCGCCAGCCATTCTTTCGGGTTGCGCCGGCCACCGTAACGGGCTTCATCCGGCATACGGCCAAGGTAGCCACCCAAATAACGCTGATGTACTCCGAGAATGCCTTGAATAAAAACCACCGTTTTGATACTGGGAGCAGCTTTTATCACACCATAATCAATCGAGCTTTCCGTGCCCCAAATATGAATCACATCCGGCTTAATTTCTTGAATGATCGTTTCCACATTTTTCTGTGTTTTTTTCGGAAGAGTAAGGCCAAACGAAACGCTTGGCAGATTAACGCAGTAGGCCTTACCTTCGTGGGATTCGGCTTTTTTTATTTTGCCGGCCTTCACAGAACGGGAGCCACATAAAAAAAACATTTGATGCGGTTTTGTGGCCGTTTTTAAAAAATCCTCATATTCACTTTGAATCCACCCACCGGAAGAACCCGAATGCGGCAGATTTAGAATCCGCGCGGCCGGCCCCATTGGCGAGGTCGAAACCCATAAAATTCTCATCTTACGATGCCTCCTTGCGCTTGCTCTCTTGAAAAAGGCGGGTTTTCTTTTTAGTCTTTACTGTAAAATTGCATACCGCATTTGGCAGCAACTTTTTTTGCAAAGCGAAACAGCCCTTTTGGGGCATACCAGCTTATACGATCCATCCACCATAATTTTACCTCGGTGAGAAGGGGAACCAAAGGTCGCGTGATGCTGCTGATTTGATGGCGTTTAAAATACCTTGCCGCCTTGTGCAAGAGTTTTCCTTTTCGCACCACATCTAAAATAATAAAACTGCCGGTGTGACTAAACCTGCAAACCGCCCCCTCGGCCCGCGCCGTTTCCGTCAGCGAGGCTTCAAATTCCCACGGAGAAACATCGTCTTTTACCGTCTTTTCCAGAAAAGATTTTTTCCAAATTGCAGGGTAAAGGGTAACGGCATATTTTTTTGTTAAATCAATGGGATTAAGCACCGAAAGTTCCTCATATCGATGGGGATTGGTTTTGCGGCGGTCGTAAAGCAACAAATAATCAATATGCTTGGTTTGAGCGTGGTGAACAAGCGTCTGTATATTTTCTGCTTTTACGGGGCGAATTAAAAAATAATCGTCTAAGGTCAACAGCACCAAATCGGTGGGGATGCGGGAGAGCGCAGCTTTCAAGCGGGCGGGAAAATTCAATCCCTCATCTACCACAATTATTTCCATCCCTGCAAACGTACGGTCGGTGGGTTTATCGGTTACCAAATAGATGGGACATTCTTCGGCCTGCCAAAAAGTGATATGCTGTTTAAAATGTTGTTCCCACAAATCCGAAAAGGCATCGCAGGAACTGATGAGCACCGAAAGATTTTTGTTCATAACATTATCCCTTCTTGTATTGTGCGATCGCTTTTTGAAAAATGGTTTCAGAGCGGGTTAAGTTCTTTTCTTTATCGTGATGAGCGGCCGTCATTACCACCGCGCGGTCGTAATACTGCTTTTGCAAACTCTCATTGGAAAGAAGTGTTTGCAGTTTTTCTCCCAATTCGTCACGATTGGTACAAACCACAGCACAACCGACCGAATCCATATATTCGATAACCCCGCAATCCATACTGCCATAGGCCAGAATCTGCCGACCGGAAGCCATCACGTCGGCCGCTTTGGTCGAAAGAGAATAGCGGGTGGCGTTAACCTGTTGCTCTTCGAATCCTTCAACCACCAAAAGCAAATCGCTTTCACCCGTGACCTTCATTACGGTATCGTAAGGCACTCGACCATGAAAACGAATGGCAGTACAAGAAGTCAAGGGGTATAAAAACTCTTTGTTTTGTTCGGGGGAATAGACATCAACCTTGTAAGTCGGGTCAATTTTCTGCAGGGCGGTGGCGATGTCGACCAGAGAGGTGTTTCGTCCCAACCGCACATTACCGCAATAGGAAACGTTTAGCCCCTTTTTCCGTATGGGACGAAATTCCTGTCGTTGTATTTCAGAGGTTAGATAAACGGTTTCGCCGTTTAGTCCGAATTCCTTATTGTACTTATCTCGAATTTTATCTCCAATATAAATGGCGCTGCCACCATGGGCAAAAACGGTGCGTACCAAGGCCTTATACTGCTTGCGATAAATATAATACAGCGGCGAAAAAGTTCTTTTATCGTTAAAATAGTAATCATCCCCAATGCAGGAAACAATGGGTATGGAAAATCGACGAGCGACAAACAAAGCAATTTCTAAAATGAAGAAATCATCTGAAAATGCTAAAAAGACACATTCCGGTTGAAACTCATCCAACCAGTCACGTAATTCTTTCGTGTTCCAGTATTTTTCATTCCACAGCCATTTGCGACCGAGGTGTTTTAAGGAGGATTCTTTGCTGCCGCATTTGTAAAGCCGGGAAAACAAAGAATGTCCCACTTCTAAATCATTATTTTTCCAGTCAATGGGTAACTCCTTATCGTAAAACAAGCGGCCAACCGCTTGGCTTTTTTTCAGCCGCTTGGTAAGCAACCGTTTGTCTGTGATTTGATAGAGTTGTTCACAATGCCCCTTGACCGGTGTTTTGGTGTTGGAAAAAATTTGCCGCAGGTTTTCCTTTTCAAAACGGTGAAAATAGGCATCAAATGCGCGGGAGGATGTGTTCGGATTGTAGGGAATCGTTCCAACAATTAACACTTTGGGGTGACGCTCATCCATAGCAATTCCATCACTTTCTCAAAAAGGTTTTATAAATAAAATGCTGAACCTTGATCGGCAAAAGAAACATTGCCGTTTGTGCCGCCGCCACCACCAAATAATCCCAAAAGGAAGCGTATCCCATTTTCCAAAAGGTGCGAATGGTTTGAATGTAACTTTTGGTGTTTTCAAAACTGCGACGCCGCTTGGCCAAACCCTCACCTGATCGAAAGTACAATAGCGATTCGTCTACATTGGCGGCCGTAACACCGGAAAACAGCATACGTCCAAACAAATCAACGTCTTGATTGCGGCGCAGCGGACAATATCCCCCAAAGGAAAGCACCTCACTTTTTCGGTACACTACGGTGGGATGATTAAAAGGACTGCGTCGCTTAGCAAAACGGTAAATTTCATTCGATTCAGTGGGAACGGTACGGCGACCGGTTATATTTCGAATATCATCGCAAAATTCTTCCACGTGCGCGCCAAGAAGAGTTACTTGCGGATGGTCGGCCAAAAAAGTCATTTGTGTTTCCATTCGGTGCGGCTTGGCTATATCATCAGAATCCATACGGGCAACCCATTCATTCTTGCAGTGTTCCAACCCTAAATTCAAAGCCGCACCCAATCCAATATTTTGTTCGCTTTGCACCATACAAAATAAGGATGGATTCTCTTGCTCATAATGAAAAAGTACTTGTTCCAACCCGTCGGGCAGTGGGCCATCCTTCACGATAACAAAATCATCCGGCGGCACGGTTTGTTGCAGCATACTATCAACTGCGGTTTTGAGGTGTTTTGGATTTTCTTTCTCATAAACGCACATTAAAACACTGTACTGTTCCATTTGCTACCCCTTTAACACTTCTTCGTATTCCGCGGCCGTAATGTCTCCGTTTTGAAGCAACCAATCGCCAAGGTCAATATCACTTTCGGTTCCCTCACGAACAATATCACTTCGTTTGAGCACTTTAATAACGGTGCGAAACAATATCAAAATATCACCCCGCAAGGTGATGCCACTGTCAATGTATTGCAAATCATAACGAAATTTTTCTTCCCACGAAATGTTATTTCGTCCACTAACCTGTGCCAAGCCGGTCAACCCCGGACGGACAGTGTGACGCCGTCGCTGTTCTGAGGTCATAAACCACATATCCTTCACTAGTTGGGGGCGCGGACCGATGATGCTCATATCTCCTTTGAAAATGTTAATCAATTCCGGCAATTCATCCAGCGAGGTTTCGCGCAAAAAGCGTCCGTAGCCGGTCAACCGCGCCTCGTCAGGCAAGAGTTCACCGTTTTTATCGGTGGACGAGGTCATAGTGCGAAACTTAATAAGCTTAAAAATTCTTTCATCCTTGCCGGGCCTAAGCTGGGTAAAAAAGGGATTCCCCCTCATTCCAATTGCTGTGAACATCACCAACAATAACAAAAAGGGGGATAAAATTACCAACGCCGAAAAGGAAAGAATAATATCCAGACATCGCTTTATGTACTTGGCATAAAACACGCCGTTTTCCCCCTTGTTTTATTTTTCAAAACAAAACTTCACCGCTTCTATCACGCGGTCTTGTTGCTGGTTGGTCATCTTAATATCACTGGGCAGACAGAGCCCGCGCGTGAAAATATCCATTCCGACATCATTCTCGCAGGAGACAAAATCGTTTTCTTGAAAAATGGGTTGAGCATGCATCGGTTTCCAGATGGGACGCCCCTCTGCGTTGATTGAGGTCAGAGTTTCCAAAATTTCGGTGGGAGAGGATTTTCCCGTCTCGGTTTGATAGGACGCCGTTGTATTCGTACGCGTCTGCTCAGCCATTGCCTCAGCATCAATCAGTAAGCAAGAAAGCCAAAAGTTCGGCTGACTGTTGATTTTGTCAAAGGGGTTCATTTGCACCGGCAGACCGGAAAACCCCGATTGATAGCGCTCATAAATCTCTTTTTTGCGAGCAATGTGCTCCTCCAAATAAGGGATTTGACCCCGCACCACACCGGCAATCACATTGCTCATACGATAGTTAAAGCCAAGTTCCTCGTGTTGGTACCACGGGGCGGTCTCGCGCGACTGCGTCGACCATTTGCGCACCCGTTCAGCCGCGGCTGCATCGTTGGTTAGTAACATTCCGCCGGTAGAACCGGTGATGATTTTATTGCCGTTGAAGGAAATGCAATTATACTCTCCAAACGAGCCGGTTTGATTGCCTTGGTAGGTAGCACCGAGTGATTCGGCTGCATCTTCAATCAAAATGGCGCCGTGCTTTTGGCAAATAGCTTTTATCTCTTTCATTTTGGCCGGCACGCCATACAGGTGGGCAACCAAAACCTTGTTAACCTCGGGATATTTCAAAAAGGCCCTCTCCAACGCTTTGGGACACATATTCCAAGTGTCCCGCTCGGCATCAATAAAGACCGGTACGCCCCCCTCATACACAATAGGGTTGACGGTAGCCGCAAAGGTCATATCCGAGCAGAAAACCCTCTCCCCTCGTTTCACACCGGCTAATTTTATTGCCATATGCAATGCAGCCGTTCCGCAAGAAAGCGCAACGGCATACCGGCAACCAAGTTTATGGCTTAATTTTGATTCAATCACATCGATATTTGCACCAAGGGTGCTGACCCAATTGGTCCGATATGCTTCTGTCATATAGTGCAATTCCTCCCCATGCATCGTGGGAGAAGAAAGCCAGAGTTTGTTTTCAAACTTTTGCATATAATCCAACTTTCCTTCAAAATATTTTTTGCTCAGGTTGGGGTTCTGCTTTGGTTTGTTTGTAGCATTCGACCTTTGGTCAAATCTGACAAAATAAAATCAAAATATTTATATATACATATATATAATATAGTACTCTTTTTTTAAGTTTCTGTCAATAGGGGAAATATCAAGGACAAACCTACAATGTAGATAAATCAATGATTGGTAACACT
>JAZNIW010000028.1:0-20208 GCA_045577695.1 Acutalibacteraceae bacterium | reverse complement strand
TGTGGACAATTCCTAATTTGCGAAGTTTTTTTAGGGTTTCGTTCTTTTTATTTTCTCTGATAATAAGAGATACTTTTTTCATAGGCACTATCATAATGAATAAACCTCCTTTTCGGAAGCCACAGCATTACGAAGGGCTATTTTGCGTTTTGATATTTTTGAACGCACTACGGCACTAACCTGTTGGTCTGCCATATAAATTGATATTTTTTTGATATTTTCCTCGGTTTCGGGGATTTTAACCTTTTCAAACAGGTTGACTCTTTGAGAAGTTGCAAGCAATTCAATCTCTAATAATCGGACCTGTTCATCTAACACTTCCGCCTCTAAATCGAGAGACATTGCCTTTTCCATATGGTTTGCGGCAATATCCACCCAAAGAGGTGTTTCATAAAAGTCATAATCTCCTCGTGAGAAATCCGCACCCTTAAACGTAGGAATATCAACGCCTGCAATATTTGCTTTTCCTTTGCGAATATTGCTGACCGTTATAATTCCTTTGGGGAAGGCTTCCGTTTCGCTGAAAACGGCAATCCATTCCCTAAACCTAAATTCAAGGTCTTCTCTTTCTTTTCTTACAGCCTGCGCCTTGGCTTCAATTGTACGGATCTCCGATTGGAGTTGTTGCTTTTTCAGTGTCAGAGTAGGCAAATATCTGCGGTACATTTTAAGTGCGTCCTTTTGTACCTTCAACTCATTTTTCGTCAGTTTGATTTTTGCCAAAACTACAGACCTCCTTAACCTTTAGGCCAAAATTCATCCGTAAGGTCTGATTTAATTCCGGTTTCTTGCTTTTCAAAGCAATCCGCTAAAATATCCCATCCTAAATCAAGCGCATCTTCAAGTGGAAGATTAACGGACAACGACATTAGTTTGCTTTCAAAAAGTTCACCGTATTTGAGCAATTTTTCATCCCAACGGCTCATTGAAAAGCCCATATTTTTCTTTTCGAGCGTTTCCTTATATGAAGAATATAAACGGATCATCGCATCCATAAGTGCTCGGTGATCTTTTCGTGTTTTACCGTTTACGTTTTGCTTCAGTCGGGAAAGAGAACCGAACGGCTCTATACGACCACCTTTGAGGTAATACTGACCTTCGGTAATATATCCCGTATTATCGGGAACGGGATGTGTTACGTCATCGCCGGGCATTGTGGTAACTGCCAAAACGGTAACCGAACCGGAATCTGCAAAGTCAACAGCCTTTTCGTAACGGGCGGCAAGCTGAGAATACAAATCACCGGGATATCCACGGTTGGACGGTACTTGTTCCTGCGTAATAGCAATTTCTTTCATAGCATCGGCAAAGTTGGTCATATCGGTAAGGAGTACCAATACGTCTTTATTCTGAAGCGCAAACTGCTCTGCTACCGCCAACACCATATCGGGAATCATCATACACTCAACGGTGGGGTCGGAAGCAGTATGAACGAACATAATGGTTTTGCTGAGTGCTCCGCCTTTGGAAAGTGCATCCTTAAAATACAGGAAATCATCATATTTAAGACCCATTCCGCCGAGTACGATTACATCCGCCTCTGCCTGCATTGCAATTCGGGCAAGAAGCTGGTTGTACGGCTCACCGGAAATAGAGAAAATGGGCAATTTCTGAGAAACAACCAAGGTGTTAAACATATCAATCATAGGAATGTTGGTTCTCATCATTCGGTTAGCAAGAATACGCTTAGTAGGATTAACAGAGGGACCACCGATCGATTTCATATTTTCCGTAAGAGCAGGGCCTTTATCTCTCGGCTCGCCTGAGCCATTGAATATACGACCCAACAAATCTTCACTGAACGATACTCGCATTTCGTGGCCGAGGAAACGCACTTCATCTCCTGTGGAAACACCCTGACCGCCGGCAAAGACCTGCAGAGAAACAATATCTCCCTCAATTTTATTAACCTGAGCCAATGACTTGCCGAAACGTGTATTGATCTGTGCCAATTCCTTATACTTAACATCCTTTGCTCGGACAGTGATAACGTTACCGGTAATGGATTCGATTCGATTATATACTTTATTCACTCTCATTCACCGTCCTTTAATAGTTTTTCGGTCGGTGCGGGTAATTTACCGTCACCTTTGCGATACAATTCATCAATCTCAGATTCTGCTTTTTTAAACGCTTCACTCTCAAACTCGGTATAGTTCCAGTCAATAAATTTCTGGCGCATACGGTTAAAAAAGCTTCGTGCATCATCTTTGCTCTGAACAGCATAATGACTGCCCAAAACATATACCAATTTATCGATGACATAGCGTTGACGCTGTTTTCCGCAGTTTGCCTCAACCAAATCGAAGGAGTTCTGCTGTAGATAAACGGTATCGAGCATTTCAGATTTTAAATAGGTAATGTAATCTAAAAGAGTGGTGCCTTCTTCACCGACAACCTTCATCATCGAACCAATCTCGTCACCATGATGGAGAATGCTTTTACAAAAATCCAACTTTTCCTTGTCAATAACACTGTTATATTTCGACCAAGAGATAAGCGGGTCAATGGCGGGATACTTTCTTGCATCCGAGCGTTCACGGGAAAGGCCGTGGAAAGCACCCACAACCTTTAAGGTTGCCTGCGTTACAGGTTCCTCAAAGTTACCGCCTGCAGGGGATACAGTGCCACCGATAGTAACAGAACCTGTGCCGCCGTCCGGCAAGCGGACATAACCGGCTCTTTCGTAGAATGCTGCAATATACGATTCGAGATACGCAGGGAAAGCTTCTTCACCGGGAATCTCTTCCAATCTACCCGACATTTCACGCATCGCTTGCGCCCAACGTGATGTTGAATCAGCAAGCATAAGAACGTTAAGTCCCATTTGTCGATAATACTCAGCAAGTGTTACCGCAGTATAAACCGAAGCTTCACGAGAAGCAACCGGCATAGAGGACGTGTTGCAGATGATAATGGTTCGTTCCATAAGGGAACGACCGGTTTTAGGGTCGGTCAGTTCGGGGAACTCTGTAAGTGTTTCAACAACTTCGCCTGCACGTTCTCCGCAGGCGGCAATAATAACGATATCCACATCCGCATATTTTGATGTGGTATGCTGTAGTACCGTTTTACCTGCGCCAAACGGCCCGGGAGTGCAATAGGTTCCGCCTTTTGCTACAGGGAAGAAAGAGTCGATTAGGCGCACCTTGGTTTCCATCGTTTGGGTAGGTGCCAATCTCTCGCTATAGCATTTTATTGCGCGTTTCACAGGCCACTTAAAGGACATTGACACGGGGATTTCACGACCCCGCTCATCCGTTACCACCGCAATGGTTTCTTTAACGGTATATTTACCCTTATCCGCAATGGATTTCACCGTATAGTTTCCAAGCAGATAAAAAGGGATAAAAATTTTATGTGTAAACGGGCCTTCGGGAACGGTACCGATGTGCTCTCCTGCACGAACAACGTCACCAATCTTCGCAGTCGGTGTGAATTCCCATTTCTTTTCTGTATTAAGTCCGTCTGCATAAATTCCTCTTTCCAAAAACCAGCCTGCCTGTTCTGCTAAAACGAGAAGCGGATTTTGCAGTCCGTCATAGATCTGACCAAGCAAACCGGGGCCGAGTTCTGCAGAGAGCATATCTCCCGTAAATTCAACCGTATTCCCACATTGAATACCATCGGTCATTTCATAAACCTGCACTTGTGCTACGTTTCCTTTTATGCGGATAACTTCGCTCTTAAGGGCGGTATCACCCACAAAAACATAGCATATTTCGTTCATAGAAACATTGCCGTTAAATTCCACCGACACCAAGTTTCCGTTTATGGTTACTACCTTTCCTTTATTTTCGGTCATTGTTTTACCTCCAACCTATCTCCATTTAAAATGGAATCGTATATATTTTTGTATACTTTTTCTCCTACTTTTGTATCAAACTGCCTTATGCGAAGAAGCAATTTTAATTTAAGTCCGTAATAGAAGATGTAATCCTCAGAGAAGCCATCCATAGGTCTTAGCGTTTCTAAGAGCTCCAAGCGGTAACGGTTTAGATATTTTTCTGCTTGAATTGGATTTTCGATTTCTATTGCCGCACTTGCCGTTTTAATATATTCCGCAGGGAAAATTCTATTTCCCGTGTCAAAGGTTTTCTTCATTTTTTCCGCCCGAACTTTACCAAGAGCAAATCGAAGATTTCTCTCACTTTCGTTCCAAGCATCGATCAAGGCAGAACCCGAAGACTCAATATTTTTGGAAGGCGATAAAGTGAGTTTTTTCATAGCCTCCTGCGACCTTTTTCCTAAAAAGCGTTTGCAAAGCTCTGTAAATCGTTCTTCGGTAATCGGAAGCGGAGTGTTTTCACTTATCCCATCCAAAGACGGCAACTGCGATATTAAATAATATTCAGCCATAGTTATTACTTCGCCTCTTTCAAAAGCTCGATAACCTTGGGACTAAGATAATTTGAAAGCATATCCACAACCGCTTCTGCAGAATAATCATAATATGCGCTACCGTTGTTTACGGCAATGCGGAATCCACCATCAAAATTATCATTTGCTTTCAAAGTAATGCCCTTTAACATTTTTTCTTTAAGAGCCGCACATAATGTTTCTTCTAATTTGTTGAGGTCTTGAGTGTTCAAAATCACTGCGACATCTTCTGCATTCGGTTCGTTTGCCAAGTTCTCAACAATTCTGATAATCAGCTCTTCGAATGCATCTGATGAATATACAGCGGCAACATTTTCGCCAACAATAGTTTTAAGCTCTCTTGAAACGCTTTCTCTGAAAGAAATCAGCAGATTACGTCCTGCCTGACGAATGGTATCCTCACTTGATTTTGTCATTCGATCAGTTTCAACCTTTGCACCGGCCAAAATTTTATCTGCTTGTGCCTGTGCATTCGCAATAATTTGTTTCGCTTTTTCCTTTGCAGCCTTCACTATGGCGTCAGCCTCGGTTTCAGCAGCTTCTACACCATCTTTTTTAATTTGGTCAATTAATTCTTGGAGTTGTACTTCCATAATGCTATCTCCTTTTCATATTTAATCATAATGATTTGCTAAAAACAAAAGGAACCAGTGTCCTCTGTAGCCAGCTAGTTCCTTAATATTATTATAGTTATTTGCTTATTCGTCATTATACCACGTTGTTTTCTTTTCGTCAAGAATTTTTCGAAAAATATGTTTGCATATATTTTCAAAAATATGTTTTTGTACAATTGTAATCCTACACCGCACATCAGCACGATTTCACTTAGTCCTTGCCCCACCGCCGCCTTTATGATATAATACACAAAGGGTGGTGATAACGTGGAACATAAGGAATATATAAGATTATGCAATAATTCTAATGTGGCTGTTTTGTTTATTCATGGAATTGTTGGGACTCCTAACCATTTTAATGATTTTATTCCTTTGATTCCGGAATCCTTTTCGGTTTATAATTTGCTTTTGGATGGGCACGGAAAAGGAGTTAAAGATTTTTCAAAAACTTCAATGAAAAAGTGGGAAGCACAGGTTGAATCTGTCGTCCAAAAACTATCTTTAACCCATGAAAAAATATATGTGGTTGCTCACTCGTTGGGAACTCTTTTAGCAATTGAGCAAGCGACAAAAAACAAAAAGATTTGCAATTTGTTTTTGCTTGCAGTTCCTTTATGTTTATCGTTAAAACCTAAAATGCTAATCCATTCATTAAAGGTTTATTTTGATAAAATTCTTCCGGATGATTACGAAGCGTTAGCGGCCAAAAAGTGTTATGGTATTGAAAAAGATAAAAATCCCTTTCATTATGTTGGGTGGATACCAAGATTTCTGGAGTTGTTCGCAAAAATTCGTCAGACTCGTAAAAGAATAAGTTTTCTTAATACACGTTGCTCGGTATACCAATCAAAAAAAGATGAAATGGTTTCAAGTAAGAGCATCAAATATCTAAAGGAAAATCCATATATTTATGTACAGGAACTTAAAAATTCCGGACATTATTATTACCAAAAACAAGATTTTTGCTTTTTAATAACCGAATTTAATAAAATGCTTCCATCGGATACAATGAGTGAATTATAATGGAGGATGACAAAAAAGCAACTAACTTTATTGAAGAATTTTAGTATGGCAATTTCCACCCTCAGGTACATAGCACCAATCCATAAAAAACGTTGCTTTTTTATTCAATGTGGTGTTAAACAACATCGGAAAGCACGTCGTACTTTTGGCTTGAATATATCGGCAAAAAATAGTATAATGAATTGAAAAAAACACAAAAGGAGAAAAATTGCTTTATGATTGCGAATTTTCATACCCATACTGTTTTTTGTGACGGTACAAACACACCGGAAGAAATTGTCTTGTCTGCAATGGGAAAAGGATTTTCAGCAATTGGCTTTTCGGGACACGGATATACCGATTTTGATTTAACATATTGCATAAAGGATTGTGACGGGTATATAAAAGAAATTAACCGGCTCAAAGAAAAATACAAAAAGGAAATTCAGGTTTATCTTGGAATTGAAGAGGATTCCTTTTCTCTTGTAGATAGGAGTAAATTTGACTATATCATCGGCTCTTCACACTATTTTCATATAAATAATCAGTATTATCCTATCGATTCCGATTACGATTACTTCCAAAGATGCCTTGCGGTTTTTGATTATGATGTTATTCGTTTTTCGGAAACATATTACCGTTGCTTTTGCGAGTATATTCATTTCAGAAAACCCGATATTATAGGGCATTTTGATTTAATTACAAAATTTGATGAAATGCATTCTTCCTTGTTTTTGCATAACGATGCGTATAATCGAATGGCTGAAACGTATATTATAGAGGCGGCAAAAAGCGGAAGCATTTTTGAAATAAATACCGGAGCGGTTTCTCGGGGATTGCGTACCACTGCATATCCAAATGAAAATTTATTATATGTGCTCAAAAAACTCAATGCGGGACTTATTCTTTCATCGGATAGCCATAATATAGATACGCTTAATTTTGGCTTTGATGAGACTAAAACATTTCTTCGAGATATTGGTTTTACACACTTGTTTACGATAGATAATGGAGAGTTTGTTAAATATCATATTTGAAAAATGAAGCACTTGCTTTGAAAAAGAAAATATTTTTTCGCATTAAGCATATCGGTTTATTATGGGAAAAGTTGGCCCTGTTATTTGTTGGTAATAAAAATGATAGGTCTGAGCAAGAGCTACGCAAAGACAAGAGCGCAAAAAAAGATTTAAACTTGAACCAGCCATAAATGGCTATTTTTAGGCGTTTTTTGGCTCACCGTCATTCACAGGCGGCTAACGTGTGCTGCAAAAACCCAAACAAGGAACTTCATTGTCAATGTGATTATACTGTTCCAATGGATAGGAATGACATCTAGGTGAAGTTTTTGTGCGGTTAATACAATACACAAAAAAGGAGATTTTTTATGAAGTATGAAATTAAGGGGGACAATTTTCCGGTGGTTGTTTGTTATTTAGAGAATAATGAGCAAGTGATAACCGAAAAAGGTTCTATGGTTTGGATGACGCCCAATATTGATATGGAGACTAAGGGTGGAGGCGTTGGTAAAATGTTCTCCAAAGCCTTTTCGGGGGAGAGCATCTTTCAAAATATTTACACGGCGAAGGGAGATGCTATGATTGCCTTTGGTTCCAGTTTTCCGGGACAAATTGAGGCTGTCAATATCGCGCCCGGTGAGGAAATGATTTTTCAAAAAAGTGCCTTCTTGGCCTCCAGTGCCGGCGTGGAACTTTCGGTTCATTTTTCGAAAAATCTGGCGGCCGGCTTGTTTGGCGGGGAAGGGTTTATTATGCAACGTCTTTCCGGAAACGGGATTGCCTTTGTGGAGATTGACGGTACCTTGATGCAGTATGAGCTGAAAGCCGGCGAGCAGTTGTTGGTTGATACCAGTAACGTGGCCGGGTTTTCTTCTACCGTTCAAATGGAAGTGCGTCAGGTAAAGGGGTTGAAAAACAAATTGCTAAGTGGTGAAGGGTTTTTCCACACCCTTTTGACCGGACCCGGTAAAGTGTGGTTGCAAACCATGCCAATTCGGAATGTAGCCTATGCCATTCGTCCTTATATGCCGACCGGGAAATAAAGAGGCACCGACACCTGAAAAGGTTTCATCATAAAGGTAAAGGCACAATACGAGTGTTTGGTAGGCCCCTTGATTGCATTGGCACTCAAGGGGCCAATTTTTGTGGTGTGTGGTCTTATCGATTCGTGGAAAATAAGATTTTTGAATTTTTACCAAAAAATTCATACTTATTAAACAATCTGGTGAAAAAATTTGCTATAATTTTTTTATTAAAATGAAATCGAACATCATACCATAAAAAAGAAATAGGAAAAAGGGAGTGGCCTTGTGTTAGAACTGAAAAATATTCAAAAAGACTATCCGGTTGGAAACGATTGTGTGCACGCGCTAAAAGGTGTGGATTTAGCCTTTCGAAAGAGCGAGTTTGTCTCCATTTTAGGCCCTTCTGGATGCGGTAAAACCACGATGCTTAACATCATTGGCGGCTTGGACCAATACACCGAAGGGGATTTGGTGATTGGCGGTCGTTCGACCAAAGATTTTAAGGATCGTGATTGGGACTGTTATCGAAATCATTCGGTTGGCTTTGTCTTTCAAAACTATCATCTGATTCCCCACCAAACAGTGTTACAGAATGTGGAATTGGCTCTTAGTTTAACCGGTGTTCCAAAGAATGAACGAAAAAAACGCGCCATTAAGGCGTTGGAAGAAGTCGGTCTGGCTGACCAACTTAATAAAAAACCGGGCGAAATGTCAGGCGGACAGATGCAGCGGGTTGCCATTGCTCGCGCCATTGTCAACGACCCCGAAATTATTTTGGCCGATGAACCGACCGGCGCGTTAGATACCGAAACCAGTCATCAAGTGATGGCGCTGCTAAAGGAAATCTCCCAAGACCGCTTGATTATTATGGTCACCCACAATCCCGATTTGGCAAAGGAGTATTCCACCCGCATTATACAAATGTTAGATGGCAAAATCACTGACGATTCAGCGCCCTTGGCACCGCAAGAAGGGGAAGGACCTGCGCCCGCCCCAAATACCAAAAAGAAAAATCATATGAAAAAACCAAGTATGAAATTTTCTACTTCCTTCGGGCTTTCACTCAAAAACTTAATTTCGAAAAAAGGCCGTACCATTTTAACTTCTTTGGCCGGTAGTATTGGCATCATCGGTATTGCACTCATTTTTGCTGTTTCCCACGGTATGAGCACCTTTATCGATACCGTGCAGGAAGAAACCCTTTCTTCCTATCCCTTAACTCTGCAAGCCCAGCATATGGATATGAGTACTCTAATGAAAACGTTTGTAGGAAAAGCCAAAGCGGAGGAGGAGCACGAAAAGGATGCCGTTTATCAAAAAACGATGGTGTATGAGATGATAAACTCGCTCAACCATACCGAAACCAAAGAAAATGATTTGGCCGCCTTTCAAAAGCATTTAGAGTCTCAATGGGCGAAATCCGGCGAGAACAACAAACTGAATACTGCGCTGAATGGGGTGCAATACACTTACGATGTGGAACCGTTGGTTTACACCAAAAATGTTGACGGAAGCATTTTGCGTTCGGATACGGAAGAATTGCTGCAAGAACTGTTGATAGAATATTTTGGTATGGACATTTCTTCAATGAAGGATATGAAATGGGACGATGGATTCGGCGGTTCCGCGATGATGGGGCCACAAATGAATTTGTGGCAGGAAATTTTACCCGCCAAGGATGGAGGCCTCATCAACGAACTGCTGTATAAACAATACGATGTTATTTACGGTGCTTGGCCGAGTAAGTACAATGAAATTGTTTTGGTGGTGGATGAAAACAACGAAATCGATGACATTACTTTGTATGCGCTGGGACTCAAATCCAAAGAAGATATCGATGCTCTGGCAAAGGCTGCCTTTGACAAAAAAGAGATTGAGATTCTTCAAGAAAAATGGAGTTATCAGGAAATTTGTGATATGGAATTTCGCATTGTGCTGGGTTCGGATTGCTACACCTTGGATGAAAAGACCGGCCATTATTCCGATTTAAGAGAGACAAAAACCGGACTTAAATATCTTTACGATAATGGCACGAAACTAAAAGTTACGGGTATTGTGCGCCAAAAAGAGAATGCCGTGTCCGGTATGTTAACCGGTTCGATCGGCTATACTGCTTCTTTGACTGAATATATTTTGGAAAAAGCCGCATCTTCACCGGCCGTTTCAGCTCAGAAAAAAGACCCAACAGTGGATATTTTCAGTGGTCTTCCTTTCCAATCCAATACGGGAGAGCTGAGTCGAAAAGAAAAAGCCAAAGCTTTTCAAGAATATCTTTCACATTTAAAGGAGAACGAAAAGGCAGAAGCTTATTTGAAAATCAAAAGCATTCCCAGTTCCGGTAATCTCAACAACTTTTTGGATGCTACTCTCAAGGGAAAAAAACGGGCCGATTTAGAAAAAATATTAACCGATTCTTTTTCCGCACAGACCAATATGAATACCAATGAGATGGCCGATTATATTTCCACGATGACCGACAAAGAATTGAACCTGCTCTTTCGTGAAATGTTGACCGAAAAGTATAAACAAAACTATGCCGAACAAGTAAGGACACAACTTTTACCGATGGGAACAGCGGCTCTGAGTAGTGCGCTGGATAGCGAAAAAGGCAGCTACACCGAAAAGCAGTCTGCTACCTATTATGAAGAGGTATTAACCTTTTCGGATTCGGATTATGAGAGCAATTTGAAACAACTCGGTTGTGTCGATCTCACCCGTCCCGCCACCATCAATTTGTATGCTTCTACCTTCGAAAATAAGGAGGTTTTGGAGGATTTTATCCTAGACTATAACAATTCGGTGGACGATTTAAAAGAAATTCGATATACCGACTATGTGGGATTGATGATGTCTTCGGTGACCACTATTATTAATGCCATTGCTTACGTGTTGATTGCTTTTGTGGGGGTTTCGCTGGTTGTTTCCTCCATTATGATTGGGGTGATTACTTTGATTTCGGTGCAAGAACGCACCAAAGAAATCGGCATTTTGCGTGCTATCGGTGCTTCTAAGAAAAATGTTTCGGGTATGTTCAACGCGGAAACGGTGATTATTGGCTTTACGTCGGGCACACTTGGAGTACTAATAACCTATCTGCTTTGTCTACCCATTAATTGGTTGTTGCATACCTTGACCGGCATTTCAAATTTAAACGCTCATTTGCCCATTCCGGTGGCGTTGGTATTGGTGGCTATCAGCGTCTTGTTAACGTTATTGGCCGGTATCATTCCCTCGCGTAGTGCTGCAAAAAAAGACCCTGTGGTTGCGCTTCGTACGGAATAAAACTATTTTTCCTGTTAACGGCTCGCTGTTTTTTCTCCAACGGTGAGCCGTTTTTTGTATTCCGTTTTTTGTTTTACCACTGGTTTGGTTTTTAATATTATTATTGATAAAAAATAAAAAAGTATAGAAAAACGATAAATATTTATTGACAAACGATAATTTTCGTGCTATCATACCCTTAGAGTTACCAAAAAGGAGTTGCATTTTATGAAATGTTCGCAAAAATCGGTAAAGCTTTCACTTTGGGTATGCGCTGCCCTTTCCGTCGCTTTGGCTGTGCTTCTCGTTTTCGGCCCTTATTTGTTTTCTTCTTTTATGCAGTATTTTCGGGGCATACAACCTTCGTCGGAAATTTTTAAAATTTTACAAACCGTATTTGCCGCTTGCTTTTATCCATCGGCATTATTTGCCATACTGATTTTGTACTTTCTTTTCCAACTATTACTGAATATTCAAAAACAAGATATTTTCATACCGCAAAATGTCCGCTGTTTAAGGATAATTTCTTGGTCGTGTTTCGGTATTATGTTGATTACTGCCGTGGGAGGAGTATATTATCTTCCCTTTTTGTTCGTGGCGGCGGCTGCCGGCTTTGTTGGGATTTTGCTTCGGGTGCTGAAAAATGTGTTTCATACAGCGGTGGAACTCAGTCAAGAAAACGCCTTGACGGTGTAAAAAAGGAGGCAACCGATAAATGATTGAAGTCAATTTAGATGTATTATTGGCGATGAAAAAGATGTCCTCCACCGAATTAGCTGAAAAAATCGGCATTACACAGGCTAATCTTTCGGTGTTGAAAACGGGAAAGGCAAAGGCCATTCGGTTTTCGACTTTGGAAAGCATTTGCAAAGTGCTGGAGTGTCAACCCGGTGATTTGTTGAAGTATGTTGAAGGAGGAAATGAAACGTGAATAAAAATTCATTTACCGTACCCTCGATGCCGGTTGTCACGGCACCGCAAAAACTAACGAGTAATCGTTTTGAACTAACTCGACGGGATTTTGTTTTTGTTGCCTTGTTTTGTGTGGCGTCCTTTTTGCTTTCCGATCTTGGTATTTTCGGTGGATTTCGCCTTGGATTTACCCTTTCCTTTCTGCTGTTCTTTTCGGTTATGACAACCTATCTTTGGCACAAAGGAAGTCGTATTCGTCTGTTCCCCTTGCTGTGTGGGGTTTTATCCATTTTAAATACGCTATCTTTTTCCATTACTTCTAACGGAACCGTACGCTTTTTCGGTTTTGAGGCGAATCTATTATTGGCACTGGTTTGGTTCATCTCTCTTTCGGTTCCACAGTTTGAAAAAGGAGATATGGGACTTTTAAAAACAGTATTTTATCCGGTGTTTTTATGGGCGATTCCACATCTCCCCAAAACAATGGTTTCACTGTTTTCGGCAGATATGAAAAGGCGTAAAACGACCGGTATGGTTTTTATTGGCATTGGTCTTGCGTTACCGGTCTTGCTGGTGATAATCCCGCTTTTAATGTCTTCGGATGCCGCATTTTCCGGTATGGTGGGACGGTTGTTTAACAATGTGTTTGCTACCGCTATGAAACTTTTCCTTGCGGCTTTGATTGCGGCCTTTGCTTTGTCTTATGCCATCAGCTGTCGAAAAGAGACGATGACGATTTCCAAAGAAAAGGAATTCTGCGGGATAGATAACGCGATTCTGATTTCCTTTTTATCGGTTTTATCGGTATGTTATTTGGCCTATTTGTTTTCACAGCTGGCCTACTTTTTCAGTGCATTTCAAGGTTTTTTGCCCAAAGACTTTGTTTTTACACCGGCCGAATATGCCCGCCGCGGATTTTTTGAAATGTGTGTTATAGCAGTGATTAATTTTGTTTTGTTGTACGCGGTGTTACAACTCTCCCGCAAACAAAACGGAAAAATGCCTGTTTTGCTTCGCGTTCTTACCACTTTTATCGCTTTGTTCACCTTGCTAATTATTGCAACTGCCCTTTCCAAAATGTTGCTGTATATTCAATCTTTTGGTATGACCGAACTTCGTATTACAACCAGCTGCTTTATGGTATTTTGGGTGGTGGTGTTTGTTGGATTGTTGTTGCGTATTCATTTACCCAATATTCCTGTTTTAAAAATTGCTTGTGTTACGGCCGGTACCGTTTTGGTTTTGCTCGGTGTGGGAAATGTCAATCATGTGGTAGCGGCATACAATTATCACGCCTACCAAACCAAAGCACTCCAAACCATTGATCTGCAAGAATTGTATGAACTGGGGGATGAGGGAGTGCCCTATCTTCTTCGCTTGGTAGACGATGCCGAGGTGGGGATGATTGCCAAAGGAAAATTGATAGAATGTATGCAAAATGAAACCTATTACACCCTCGATTGGAAAGACGTAGAAGGGGCCAACATACCCTTTATCGGTGCGAAAAAAGAGTCCGGTTTTGCGGCTTTTACTTTTGCCCGACAGGAGGCTTATCGCGCCATAGATGCGTTTGTGGAAGATTATGGTGTCGATGTGGTAGAAGCCATTATGAATGCCGATTATTATTCCGAGACAGGCGAAGAATTATACGAGTATTAAAAGCGAATTTTGCTTGACAAGTGATATACAAAAAATTATAATAATGGTAGAAAATTCAATGCTTTAAAATGAGGTGTTATTATGAAATTTCAAATCGATCACGATTATCATATGCATTCTTATCTTTCGCCTTGCACCGGCGACCGCCGTTTCGAGCAAACCCTGGAGAAAATGCTGGCGTACGGGGTTAAAAACGGTTTAAAACGAATTTTCGTCACAGACCATTATTGGGATGATACCGTTCCCAGTATGCTGGATGGATATCCTTCGCAAAACTTTGCTCTGCTGAGCAAAGCGCTTCCCTTGCCGCAAGCCGAGGAATGCGAATTCCTATTCGGTTGTGAAACCGATATGGACAAAAACGGACTTCTTGGTATTCCAAAGGAGCGCTATGACGATTTTCAATTCATTATCGTTCCGTTGAACCATTTACATTTCGCCTTTGCTTGTGATCCCACTAAAAAATCGGTAGAATATCTCGCCAAGATTATGGAAGAACGCTTTGATACTCTGATGGATATGGATTTACCCTTCCACAAAATGGGTATTGCTCACTTAACTGACCGCTTGATGTATCACGAAAAGAAAGATGGTTATTTAGAAGTAGCAGAAGCCATTTCGGACGATACCTGGGCCCGTCTTTTTAAAAGAGCTGCCGAAAAAGGGATTGGCATTGAACTGAACATCGTTTTAAATGATTTGGTTGATGCTGAGCGTGCCAAGAAAATCGCCCGACCCTATTTGATTGCAAAGGAACAAGGGTGCAAATTCTACTTAGGTTCGGATTCGCATCTTCCACATGAGTTTGATATTGCCGTTGAGCGGTTTACTCGTGTTGTCGATTTGCTGGGGTTGGAAGAAAGCGATAAATTCCATATTAAAGGACTGTAATTCTCTAACAGAAAAAAGCATAAACGCGTTTATAAAGCACACTCCGTGGGGGAGTGTGCTTTATGTTTTATTGGTGAATTGTCAAACTAAGTGCAACATCCTTGGGCGTGAGCCCAAGTGTTTAATTCCGCTTTTGCGAATTTTACTCGTCTGCCGGGTGTTTCGAAAAGTATGCTGCTGCTTTTTTTAGTATTTCCATCTCCATTTTTAAGCGTTCGTTTTTTTTACGGAGTTTTCTAAGCTCTGCATCTTCTGAACGTTGATGCCCTTTTCCTACAAACGCTTCTTGTCCGTGTGTCCACTTTTACTATACAACTTTCGCGCAATAATTATTCATTATTCATCAGCCGAAGTCGACTTCAATATTCATTATTCATTTGAAAATCCGTTTTTGTTTAATGAATAATGAATGATGAATATTGAAAAATGAATAATGCAAACAAAAATCCGCTCTCTTTCGAGAACGGATTTTTGTTTGGGACCGACACTCAAAACGGAACCGGTCTAAAAACCTGATTTTCTATAAAAACACTTAAATAATATTCATTTTGTCGCTTTATTCTACAAACTCTAAAATTTCTCCCGAATTTTGAGCATAGACTATATATAATTTTTCAATGTTGCCTTCTTTTGGATAATCTTTTCTTGTCGATAACTCAACCTGTTCACCGTTATTATTAAACGACACAAAATATTCATTATACCAAGTGGGTATGTTTCCTAAAACAACTTTACGTCTTTTGCTTATAGTTGCTGTACCTTCATATTGTATATATGCTTCCTCTGAAATATCTTTGGAATACGAAATAATTGATGAACCAAAAGATACCATCAAAAACGCCGAAATCAAAACTACACCAATCAATTGTATATACGGAAATTTCTTTTTCTTGTCTTCTTTTATTAAAACAACAGAATAAACAACCATAGCAATCAGAACCATCAGCAAAAGAGCTCCTATTCCCCACAGTTTATTCAACTCAGTTTGCATTATATCATTATAAACTTCCGCATCATATGTATGATTTGGCATCACAATCACCGCCTTGGGTGTATTATAGCATAAAAGCGGCAAAGGGTCAATAATTATTCATTATTCATCAGCGTAAGCGACTTCATTCTTCATTATTCATTCGAAAATCCGTTCTCGTTTAATGAATAATGAATGATGAATAGTGAATAGTGGAAACGAAAATCCGTCCTCTTACGAGAACGGATTTTCGTTTGTCATTCGTGTCCAAAAAAGAACTGGGTGAAAAACCTAATTTTCTTTAATATTTTATATTAAAATGAATATTTTTCAAACTCCAATGGTGTTGCATTAAATTTCTTAATAAAAAATTCATTGATACGAAAAGCTGGCTTACTGGTTATCTGTATTTGTTCAACTCGCAGAATAATTGATTCATTGAAATCATCAACTATTATTTTATATGAATATTTCATATTATACATAGTAAATGTAATGACTGAACAATCCTCATTTAAAGAATATTCTAATACATCATTGATATTGCGTATTTTCAGCCGTGAATAAAATTCTTCCTTTGTAATCTCAATACGAAACACAAATTTTCTCATAAAAGTATCGTAGTTAACAATACCATTCAATAATTTATTCTGTCGAAACATAGGCTTGAAAATAATATAAAGAGCGATAGGAATAACAACTACAACAAACATTATAACAAAAATATAGATGTATTTTTCCATATCATCACCGCCTTGTGAATATTATAGCATAAAAGCGGCGAAGCCGCAATACACCTTCACTATTCACTATTACTTCGTACTTTCCAAAAATCCCGAATGTGAATTTAGTGAATAGTGAAAAGTGACTAGTGAAAAAGTAAAATCCCGAACGCTTTCGCATTCGGGATTTTTGGGTGTTTTGAACTTAATGGCACGAATGAAACGTGCTTGAAAACCGAGAATTTTCTTTTTTTATTCGAATTTGTTTTCAATTGGCTCGCTAAATTCGAATCTTATAATTTTTATTCCAAAATATTTTCCAAGTTGCTCATAACTCAATTCTGTAAATTCAACCTTTGAAGTGTTATCAGATACTTTATAAGTTTCAGAATAGTTTATATACGGATGCCTATCTTTGTAATTGGGGTCACCAAGATAATATCCACCGTGACCATAATATAGAATTACTCTTGATTCCGTATTGATTCTTCCTTTAACAAACATAGATTCCGTATTGGGTTCAAACTCAATAAGTAATCTTTTGGATTCATCGCCACTTTCTAAAGATGCATCCCAAGAACGTGAATATGGAAACCCAAATATCGCAAAATTATTTGACATATCATATCCGTCATAAGTACAAACTACTGTATCTTCGATTAAATATCTTTCACCATTCATTTCATATTCTAAAATAAATGGAAATTTGCCTTCTGTTATTTGAGGTGCAGGCTCATATCTTTCCTTGCAACCAGAAAGCGAAAAAATCATTGCAAAAACAATTATTATCGAAAATAATTTCTTCATAACATCACTACCTTTGGTTATTTGTTGTTCTCTTTTGCCGTGTTTATAGATGCAATCAAAATTCGCTTAATTTCCAAACAATCGTCAAGCAATGAACTACTCATTTTATCATCGATATATTCGGACATATTAAGTAACTTTATCCAATATTCAGTTTCCGCAGTTTCTTTTAAAGCAATATGCAATTTTGAAATAAAATCAGCCGGACTTTGTCCATAATTTGCCTCATTTATATTTGCACCTATGCTTGTTCCGCTACGAATTACTTGCTTAGCTATTGTTAAACCTTTTTTATTTTTAATCAAAAAATCATGTAATTTAACAATTCTTGCTGCGAAACAAATTGATTTATCAATTAAGATATTCTCTTTCATTAAACCACTTCCCTTATAGTATTATATCACAAATTATAATTAAAGTCAAAATTATTCATTATTCATCAGCCGAAGGAGACTTCATTCTTCATTATTCATTCGAAAATCCGTTCACTGTTAATGAATAATGAATGATGAAAAATGAATAGTGAATAATACAACAAAAATCCGTCCACTTACGTGAACGGATTTTCATTTGGAGCTGCTAACCAGATTCGAACTGGTGACCTCATCCTTACCAAGGATGTGCTCTACCACCTGAGCCATAGCAGCATATCGAACAAGAAGTATTATATATGATTTGGCACCTTTTGTCAAGAACTTTTTTATAAAAAGTAAAATCTTTTTCTTTTGGTTTTATTAGGGATGGAGCGGCTACTTTTTGAGGATTCAAATGGATCGGACTGGCAGTTTTATTTTTCTCTTTGCATATAGTAAAAGGGAAAATAATTTTAAAAGGGGATAGCGGATATGTTTTTGTCAATGATTTACGGAGTTATTTCCGGTTTGTTTTATTTGGCACTGCATCCAACCAACACCGGTTCGTTTCCTCCGCCGCTTTCAAAAAAAGAGGAGGCAGAACTGATTCGAAAAATGGAACGGGGGGACCCGTCAGCGCGGGATACATTGATTGAACATAATCTTCGTTTGGTAGCTCACGTCACCAAAAAATATTATACCGACCGTGTAGAACAAGATGATTTAATTTCCATCGGCACCATTGGTCTTATTAAGGGAATTTCCACCTTTAAATCCGAAAAAGGAATTAAACTGGCCACTTATGCCGCCCGCTGTGTAGAAAATGCAACCCTCTCACAAATGAGTTTTTGGTTACGAAAAGAACTCCCCATTGGAGAATTACCGAGCAGACGGCAGAAAATATGTATATAATGTCGCACACCGAAAACGGCGAAACAAAACATTCCCCCTTATTTGTTTTAAGCTTTAGACTTATGGCTCCGAGAAAACTACTTGAAGCACAGTTATTCAACAAGCAATATCATTCTTATGAAGATATTGATAACATCCCCGACCGCTTGAGATTTTGCCGACATAAGCTTGGTCTTATGCAAAAGGAAGTGGCGCAGATTGTTGGCATTGCTCGTAGCACATACATAAATCTTGAAACAGGCAATCACAACGGCTTTGATAAAACCGTAGCGGACAAGCTTTCCAAACTCTATAATATCCCTGTATATGACCTTCTTGATGATTATAACCGCTTTATAGCAGTCGGACAAGGCAAACTAATACGAGAGCACCGAGAAAGCCTTAATCTCGGCAAAAGACCGTTTGCAAGGGCCCTCGGTGTGGATGCTAATATGATTAGGCTTTGGGAAAGTGAACGAAAACAAATTAGTCTTAAATCTTGGAAGAAATATTTTAAGGATCGTATCACTCTTTAATGGACAACCGCCTCACAAAAAATGTGAGGCTGTCACTTTTTTAGACTACTTTTTCTGTTCAGCTTTAATCTGTTCTTTTGTATCTTTTATAATCGCATTAAGCAGTCTTTCTTTTTCTCTGATTGGGCAATCTAACTTAGAAATGCTATTAAGTACTCCATCGGCGTGAACACCGGCTACACGCCGTCTTAGTTCTCGCCATCCTTCTTCTGTTGTGGGATAGTGGACAATAACGTTAATCGGTGCAAATGTCTTCATACCGAGTACCTCCTATGTGCATAAACTATATGCGTGAGGTGTTGTCCGCTATTCCTATGTGTATTTACGAAAGATGCCCAAATCAGATGATGCATATAAAAATACATCATAAGATTTCCTTTCTACATATCTCAATTAAAACTTCTCCTTCTTGTTCTTGCCTTTGAGTTTTGCAAGGTATGTAAGATATGTATGCTTGCAGGTGGGCAACCTGCAAGTCTGGACTCTGTTATATTTGTTTCTCCTTTATTTCATTTGTTTTTCCCTATATATCAATCCCGCGGATTTTCGTCAGCAGGATATTGTAGTCAATTTAAATGCTTCCTTCATCATTTTAATTAATAGATTACTTTTTCTGTGGCTTATCAGCCAAGTAAATTCTAGTCACTTCGGTCCTATGGTGACCTAAGTTTTCGCTTACAATCTTTCGGGCTCTGCGCGGTCTCTCTTGCAACGCTTCGGCATAGGTTCTTTGTGCGTAGGTGTGTCTGAGTCCGTGCCATGAGATTGTCTCGGTTCTTTTCTTTTTGCCGTCTTCGTATAAATCTTCACGGTTTTCTACTATGAAGCTTTTTCGGTTGTAACTCATCCAGTTCTGCAAAGAACGTTTTTCACGTTTGACTCCGTCTTTTTCGCTTGCGGAGATTAAGTAATCCCTTGGATATCGACCTGAACAGCGAGCATAGTCTAAATATTTGGTAATAATACCGCGTTGCTTTGCACTCAAATCAATCGCCCTTGTCTGACCGCCTTTGCCCTTTATTACGAGCTGACCTGTTTTTAAAGCAGACATAAGATATTCAACTCTAAGAGTGCAAATCTCTTCAAGCCGTAAACCAAACTCATGGGCAAAGTCTATAGCAATCACCACATCGTGTCGACCTTGCTCGGTAGCCAACTGTCGCATATTA
>JAZNIW010000027.1:0-32635 GCA_045577695.1 Acutalibacteraceae bacterium | reverse complement strand
GCATATTTGGTTCTCCGTTCATGGTTTCTAAGCAATTCCATTTTAACGGATTTTTTCCAAATATGCTCTACTTTTTTTGTTTTTATTTTAATTTTTCTTCGTAGGCTCTACTTGGTTACCCCAACATTTATTATAGAGCCTCTTTTTACAAAAAGAAACGGATTGTTGCCGTTGAGAAAGTTTGGTATATTGAACAACGGTAATCCGTTTGGCCGGCGATATGATGAGCAAATTTTCAAGGCTTAAGATGGATATTTATGCCGTTTTCACGGATATTATTATATGGAATTGCTTGCCATTTGTAAGCGTACATCCGGCCACCGTATTGCCTATATTGATTTGGGGAGATATTTGTGTGAGGAAAAAACCAATATTTCCTTCCGTGATGTAGCCTTTAAGGGCGAATGATACCAAGCGGAGAACAGTTGAGGAAATTAAGAGGTGTAAGGTATGAAATGTCTAGCTGTTGGTGATATTTTTGTTACTACTGAAATGATGCGCGAGGCTTTTTCCGAGTATAAGGATTTATTTGACGATGTCGAAACTCTGTTTTTTGGTAAAAAAACGCGCAAGGCGATGCGTGATACCGTGAAATTGATTGAATTGGGCGGCCGCGAAAAATGCGCACTGCCCAAAGGATATTTAGAAGCGGTGGAGAAGGCCGAGATTTTGATGGTGCATTTGTGCCCTGTGACAGAGCAAGTTCTTTCGCGTGCTAAAAACTTAAAATATATTCTTTGCAATCGTGGCGGTGTGGAAAATGTGGATGTGGAAGCTGCTTCGGCTCGCAAAATAAAAGTATTGACCAATCCGGCTCACAACTCTAATGCCGTTGCAGAATTTACGATTGGTGTTATGTTTAGTGAGATGCGTAACATTGCCCGATCGCATCTTTCGCTCAAAAATGGGGATTGGCGCGAAAAATATCCCAATTCGGGTAAGATTATTGAGATGAAAGACTTAACGGTGGGTATTGTTGGATTTGGCAATGCGGGAGAATTGGTTTGTGAAAAATTAAGCGGTTTTGGCTGTCAGATTTTAATCAGTAATCTGTTCGAGCCGGAGCACACCAATCCTCGTATTCATTGGGATAGGGTTCGTTTTGTGGAATTAGATGAACTGATTATGATGTCGGATGTTATTTCGCTTCACGCCCGCTCCAATAGCGAGAAACCCATTTTCGGAAAACGTGAATTTGAAATGATGAAGGATACCGCTTATTTCATAAATACAAGCCGCTCTTATATGGTGGATTATAATGCCCTTTACAACGCTTTGAATAAGCAACTGATTGAAGGCGCCGCCATTGATGTGTTCGAGGTGGAGCCGCTGGGCGACCATCCCTTCCTTTCGCTGGATAACATTACCTTGACGAATCACCGCGGTGGTGATACCGTCAATGCCTATGCAGATAGTCCCAAGATGATGTTGGAGGAACTTTCGAATTGGCTGCAAGAGGAAAAAATGCCGCGTTTTTGGTATAACAAAGGTGCTTTTTAAGAAAAAATTAATAAAATCGTTTTGCTAAAACCCAAAATCTGTTTGAGATTTTGGGTTTTTTCTTGTGGAAAAATGGTTTAAAGTGAGCGCGATGACACTAAATATAGTGTTATCGCTATTTTTTATAAAAAAAACTTAAAAAAATGCAAAAAAACCTTGCAAATAAAAAAGAAATTCTTTATAATAGAATCAATAAAAGTGGTGGAAAGTGGTGTAACGAACCACCAAAAGTATTTAATTGTGGTGAAGAAGGAGGGGGAAACATGTTCTTTGGCGAATATCAACATAGCGTCGATAAGAAGGGGCGTGCTTTCATCCCTTCAAAATTCCGCGACGAATTGGGCGAAAGTTTTATGATGTGCCGTAGTATTGACAGTCGACCTTGTCTGCGTATTTACTCGGCCGAACAATGGAAGGTGTTAGATGAAAAACTCCGCGCCCTGCCTGCACGCGCGGGTGACTTTAAACGAAAAATTTATTCCAGTGCTACCAGTCTGGAATGTGACACGCAAGGGCGTATTTTAATCCCGGCCAAACTTCGCGAGTTTGCTAAGCTGGAAAAGGATGCTTGCTTTATTGGTATGTCCGATTTCTTTGAAGTTTGGAATCCCGAACACTGGAACAGTGAAGATGCCGAGTGCGGCGAGGAACGAATGGACCAAATCGCCGAAGAATTTAATTTGTAAGAGGGAAGAAAGATGGATTTTTCTCATATTTCGGTTCTCTTGCCCGAATCGATAGAAGCACTCCGTATCCGTCCGGATGGCATTTATGTTGACGGTACGGCCGGTGGGGGTGGCCATTCTTTTGCGATCGCCTCACGGCTCAAAGGTGGGAAGTTGTTCGCCTTGGATCGGGATCCCGATGCCATAGTGGCGGCAACGGAACGGCTCAAAGGATTGCCGGCCGAAGTCGTTTGCTCCAATTTTAAGGATTTTGATGCCGTTCTAGACCAAAAAGGCGTTGAATGTATTGACGGTATGTTGTTAGACCTTGGCGTATCTTCTCATCAATTGGATGAAAAACAACGCGGCTTTTCCTATCACGCCGATGCACCGCTGGATATGCGGATGGCGCAAAGCGGTATGACCGCCGCCGATTTGGTGAATGGGATATCCGTCGAACAGCTGAGTGATATTTTTAGTCGCTACGGCGAAGAAAAATTTTCCTTTCGTATTGCGAAAGCCATAGAGCGTGAGCGCGCTGTTTCTCCGATTGAAACAACCGGCCGCTTGGCTGACATTATTGCTTCGGCTGTTCCGGCCGCCGCCAGACGGGATGGACATCCGGCACGTAAATGTTTTCAGGCCATTCGCATTGCCGTCAACGGTGAACTGGATGCCTTGGCTGAAGTCCTGGAAAAAGCCTTTTATCGCTTGAAAAAAGGCGGCATATTAGCCGTAATTACCTTCCATTCGTTGGAAGATAGAATGGTAAAGCAAACCTTTGCCTCTCTGACAAAAGGATGCATCTGCCCACCGGATTTTCCGGTTTGTGTATGCGGCAAAACACCCGATGGAAAACTTGTAACCAAAAAGCCGGTCGGCCCATCAAAAGAGGAAAAAGAACAAAATCCGCGCAGTCGCAGTGCCAAATTGCGTGCCATTGAACGATTGTAAGGGGAATTTTATAATATTTGTAGGAGATGAAAAAGTCATGAATAATCTAAAATATTATGAAGATAGCTTAGCTTATGATTTTTCTTTATTTGCTCCCGCCGAAAAAGTGATAACCCCAAGACGGGGGCGTGTCATTAATATTCCCGAAGAACAGAAAAAACGTGCCATGCGCCGTAAGGCGGCAGCTTCCAATGCTTCCGGTCGGGTCACCGCCGTTTTGGTCACGGTATTTATCTTGGCTTTGTTGGGCGGCAACATTTTGCTCCGTTCGCAAATAACCGAAACCGAGCAGAAAATCGCCCGTGTGAATCAAGAAATCAGCTTGGTCGACAGTAAATTGGCGGCTGCCAACTTTGAAATGGAACAAAAAATTTCTTACAGCAACCTGGAAAGCGCAGCTAAAGCACTAGGAATGCGCAAAATGGATAAAACCCAAATCGTTTATATTCGTACAAACCAAGAAGATAAAGCAGTGGTTGGGGACGGGGTATTATCTGCAGAGAATAATTAGCAAAGAGAAAACATAATCTAAAATGATACCGGCGGGAGTTAAATTTTTTAACTCTCGTTTTGGTGGTTTTAAAAGTATTTTTAGGGGGTGTTAAAATGCCGTCCATCGGACCTAGTCGACAAATGTGGAAACGTATGGTGATTATTATGGTGGTAGTTATTTTTGCTACCGTTAGTATCACGGCCGTTCGCTTGGTAGATATAATGGTAATTCGCGGTGAGGAGTACCAAAGTAAGGCTTCGGCACAACAATTACACGATGCTTATATCACGGCCGAGCGCGGTAATATTTATGACACCAATATGAATGTTTTAGCCAAGAGCGCCACGGTTTGGACGGTCTATGTAACCCCCAATGATTTAATTAAACTAAAAGGTGCCGAACAAGAAACGGTTAAAAAGGTTATCAGTGAAAATTTAGCTGAAATATTAGAATTAGAGCCGGAAGATGTGCGTGAAAAACTGGATAAAACCAGTCGCTATTATGTGGAAATTAAGAAAAAAGTCAGCCAAGATGATGCCGATTTGGTGCGTAAGTTTATAAAAGAGAATTCAAAATTAAAATTGGCCAATTATATTGGTATTGACGAGGCCACTACCCGTTATTATTCCGAAAATATTGCAGCATCGGTGCTGGGGTTTGTGGGGGATGACAATCAAGGTCTTTCGGGGTTGGAACTCACCTATGAAGAAGATTTAACCGGTGTGGCCGGGCGTGTGGTAGCAGCCAAAAACGCCAATGGCGCCGATATGCCTTTTAGTTATGAAAAGGTGGTTGATGCCCAACCGGGACATTCCTTGGTACTCACCATCGATTCCTACATTCAATATGTTGCCGAAAAACATCTGCAAACAGCCATTAAAAATAACAAAGTGGCCGAGCGCGGTGCCTGCTTGGTGATGAATGTTAACACCGGTGCCATTTTAGCGATGGCTACCAAAGGTGATTTCGATTGCAATGACCCCTTTACCCTCAGCAAATCCGACCAAGCGCTTGTGGATAACTTGGAAGGGGAAGAACGTTCGGCGAAGCTCGCCGAACTACGCAATCGCCAATGGCGCAACAAACTCATTTCAGATACTTATGAGCCCGGTTCGGTTTTTAAGGTGATTACGGCTTCTATTGGAATTGAAGAGGGGTTTGCTACCAAAAAAACCTCTTGCAACTGTCCCGGCTATATTGTGGTGGCCGGTCAACGTTATTCTTGTCATAAAAAAACGGGACACGGCACCCAAAATTTAGTGCAGGCGACCCAAAATTCCTGCAACCCGTTTTTTATTTCTTTGGGGCAATCCATCGGTGTTTCAACCTTTTCCAAATACTTTAAAGCCTTTGGCTTTACGGAAAAAACCGGTGTGGATTTGGTGGGCGAAGCGGCATCGCAATATCATAGAGAAGAGAATATGGGGCCGACCGAGTTGAGTTCTTCGTCATTCGGTCAAACTTTCAAAGTGACCCCCATTCAGCTACTGACAGCCATCAGTGCTGCCGTGAATGGCGGCACGCTGGTGCAACCACGCGTTGTTGAAAAAATTATCGACAAAGAAAACAACATTGTTAAAAGTTTTCCTACCGTGAAAAAACGACAGGTAATTTCCAAATCCACCTCGCAACTGGTTTGCGAACTGATGGAAGCCGTGGTTAATGGCGGTGGTGGACAGAATGCCTATGTGCCGGGATATCGCGTGGGCGGTAAAACCGGTACTTCTCAAAAGGTTTCGGAGATGTTAGCCACCGGAGAAAGCGGCTTGTATGTAGCTTCTTTCTGCGGGGTTGCTCCGATGGAAAAACCCGAAATTGCCGTTTTGTTCTTATTGGATGAACCACACGGTGCCAATTATTACGGTGGTACTATTTCGGCGCCACCCGGTGGGCAGATTATTTCGGAAATTTTGCCCTATTTGGGGTACGAGCCGCAATATTCAAAAGAAGAATTGAAAAAGCTATCCAAGTCGGTGCCCAATGTTGTTGGTAAAAGTATTACTGCGGCTAAGGCTGCGTTGGGGGATGAAGGCTTAACCTATAAAGTTATGGGAGATGGTGACACCGTTAAAAAGCAACTTCCCTCAAGCGGAAGTACGATTTATTCCGGCGGTGTTGTGCTGCTTTACACCGACCAAAAAGCAAAACAAGAAAAGACCAAGGTTCCTTCTTTTATTGGATATTCGTTATCACAGGTAAATTCCTTGGCCTCTCAATATGGATTAAACGTTTCCTTTAAAGGAAATATTCATACCGATAAAACAGTTGTCTCATATTTGCAAAGCGTAGAACCAAACACCGAAGTAGATAAGGGAACGGTTATTGAGGTGTACTTCAGAAGCAATGAGACAGGCGATATCGGGGGATAAAAGGTGGTTTATCTCCGGAAAGGATAACTGGGAATGAAGAAATTGAAACAATTATGGCAACAATGTCCCGTTGATTGGGCCGATACCGAAATTTCTCATTTTACCGATGACTCGCGCAAGGTAGAAAAAGGAAGTTTGTTCATCTGCATCCAAGGGCCGTTGGTCGACGGACATCATTATGCCGAAGAGGCTTTGAAAAAAGGCGCTGTGGCTGTTGTAAGTGAAAAGAATTTGGGACTGGCAGAACAAATTTTGGTTGAAGATACCCACGCTTTTTTGGCTGAACTTTGCGCAAATTGGTTCGATAATCCGCAGAAAAAAATGAAGATTATCGGAGTGACCGGCACCAACGGGAAAACTTCGGTATGCTATATGCTTAAACAGATTTTTGAATTTTGCGGTTATAAAACCGGCTTGATTGGCACCATTCAAAATATGGTGGGGGATGAGATTTTGCCTGCCAAAAATACTACCCCCGGTATATTTGATTTATATTCTCTGTTTGCCAAGATGGTACGGGCTGATTGTCAATATGTCGTGATGGAGGTTTCCTCCCATTCGTTGGAGCAACGTCGGGTAGAGGGGATTTCCTTTGCCGCCGGCATTTTCACAAATTTAACCCAAGACCATTTGGATTATCATTTGACGATGGAAAATTACTTTGCCGCCAAGGAAAAATTGTTTTTATTTTGTGAGCAGGCCATCGTCAATCTGGACGATACCTACGGAAAGCGATTGGTTGAAAATAGTTTATGTCCAATTGCGACCTATTCAGTCAAACGCAACGAGAGCACCTTTTCGGCCAAGAACATCAATTATCGGCCGGATGGGGTGGATTATGATATGGTTGGGTATGGCACCATCGGTCGCATCCACCTCAAAACTGCCGGAAAATTTTCAGTGTATAATTCGATGGCCGCCGCTGTTTGTGCCAAACAACTCGGTCTGCCATTGCCGAAAATTACCGAAGCGCTTGGCTGTTTGTCCGGCGTAAAAGGGCGTGCGGAAGTGGTACCGTGCGACCGTGATTTTACCATTATTATCGATTACGCTCATACACCGGATGGTTTGCAAAACATTTTAAATACCTTTAAAGAATGTCCAAAAAATCGTTTGATAGTTTTGTTTGGTTGCGGTGGGGATCGTGATAAGACAAAGCGTATGCAGATGGGAGCGATTGCGGTGCGGTTAGCCGATTATGTGATTGTGACCAGTGACAATCCGCGCACCGAAGAATCGGCCGCCATTATTGCCGATATTGTAAAAGGAATGAAGGATATTGCAACCCCGTATAAGGTGATTGAAAATCGAAAAGAGGCTATTCATTTTGCGGTTGAAAATGCAAAATCCGGTGATATAATAGTATTAGCAGGAAAAGGGCATGAAACCTATCAAATTATTGGACGGGAAACGTTTCCGTTTGATGAGCGCGAAGTTATTGCCGAAGCCCTGCAAAAGTAGGCTTGCGGTCTGTTTTGAAAATAAGAAACGGGCCGATAAAGAGAATGGGAGAATGAAAAATGAATGGTTTCGTTTCGGTTATTACGGCCTCCGTTAGTTTTTTGATCGTGGTATTGTCAGGTTATGTGGTAATACCTTTTTTAAAACGTCTGAAATTTGGGCAAACCATATTAGAGGAAGGGCCGAAATGGCACGAATCCAAAAGCGGCACACCCACTATGGGAGGCATAATGATTGCCTTTGGAGTGGTGTTGGCTGTGGTTATTGGGGTAGCCTATCTATTTTTGTCAAATGGCCGTTGGCTTGGCGGATGGCAAGATTCGGCCAAAATGACCCATTGGTTGGCGGGCCTTGGTTTGGCACTGGCGATGGGAGGAATCGGGTTTGCCGACGATTTCATTAAGGTGGTAAAAAAGCGCAACCTTGGGCTAACGGCGCGCCAAAAAACCTTTGCGCAACTGATTGTTTCGGCTCTTTATTTGTTGGTCTTGCTGCTTAGCGGAATGACCACTACTTATCTTCCTTTTTTGGGAGATATTAGCGTGGTTTCGGGTGCAGGCGTTCTTTTTTGGCCAATCAGCTTGTTTTTTGTTTATGGATTCACCAATGCCGTCAATCTAACCGATGGAGTAGACGGATTAGCCTCTTCGGTGACTTTGGTAGTTTGTTGTAGCTTTATGGTATTGGGTGGCGTTGGCGGTTTCTACGGTGCGAATTTGCTGGCTTCGGCCGGCGTTGGCGCGTGTATCGGATTTTTAATATGGAATGCCCATCCCGCTAAGGTGTTTATGGGAGATACCGGTTCGATGTTTCTTGGTGGTTTGGTGGTTGGCCTTGCTTTTGCGGTAGGCAAACCGATTTTGTTATTACCAGCCGGTATTATTTATTTATGTGAAGCGTTTTCGGTTATTTTGCAGGTTGCGTATTACAAAAAGACCAAAAAACGCATATTTAAAATGACTCCGATTCATCATCACTTTGAACTGTGCGGATGGAGTGAGGAAAAAATTGTAATCGCTTTTTCATTGGTGACGGTAATCGGCTCCTTATTGGCGGTATTGCCGGTTGCGTTTGGATGGTAATTTGGTAGAAAGAGGGAAGGCTTCGGTGGAACAACGCAGAAAGAAATCGGCAAAAAAATCCGGTGTTGGCAGTTGGGTGCAACGCGGTAAAATGGATATTAGTTTTTTTGCTTTGGTTTGCATTCTGCTTACCACCGGTCTTCTTATGCTTTTTTCGGCTAGTTATGCCTATGCACTAGCCTATATGGGCAACAGTTATCACTTTATTTTGCGCCAATTTCTTTTTGCTGCCTTCGGTTTTGTTTTAATGCTTTTGGTTTCTAAAATCAATTATCACGTTTATCGCAAATTTGCTTGGATTATTTATGTCATTTCCTCTTTGTTGTTGATTGTGTTATTGATTTTACCGCCGATGGTACCGGGGACCAGTCAAAAACGATGGTTGGTACTGGGTCCCATCAACTTTCAGCCTTCGGAAATTGCGAAATTTTCCATTGTATTGTTGTTTTCGCATTTAATTGCAAAAAATCATCGTGCAATGCGAACTGCAAAATTCAGTTTATTTACGCTGGGAGGACTGTTGCTGTTCACCTGCGGTTTAGTGGTAGTGGAAACCCATCTTTCGGCCACTATTTTGATTTTTGGCATTGGGGCCTGCTTGATGATCGTCGGCGGGTTGAAAGGACGTTATATGCTGGGTGGCGTCGCGCTTGGAGTTGGCGGTGTTGGCTTGTTGGTCGGCACCGGTATTGTCGGCTATGGTTCTGACCGTTTTAAATATTGGTTGGACCCGTGGGCCGACCCGAAAGGAAAAGGTTATCAGACCATTCAGTCCTTGTTGGCCATTGGTTCCGGCGGCGTCTTGGGCCGTGGCTTTGGTCTTTCCCGTCAAAAATATCTGTGGGTGCCCGAACCGCACAATGATTTTATTTTTTCTATTGTTTGTGAAGAACTCGGATTGATCGGCGCTATGATAATAATTCTTTTATTCTGTGCTTTGGTGTGGCGTGGTTTTGTGATTGCGATGCGTGCACCGGATAAATTCGGCTCTTTGATGGCGGTTGGTCTTACCTTTCAAGTGGGATTGCAGGCTATTTTGAATATTCTGGTAGTTACCAACACCATACCGAATACCGGCATTAGCTTGCCCTTTTTTAGTTACGGTGGTACCGCTTTGATTCTTCTTTTGGTGCAAATGGGTGTTGTTTTATCCATTTCGCGCAGTAGTAATGTGGAAAAAAATTAACCCGAAAGGTGGTTTTGGGAGTTGCATATTTTGTTTGCAGGGGGCGGCACGGCCGGTCACATCAATCCGGCGTTAGCGGTGGCTCAATATATTGTAAAAAAACATCCCACCGCAAAAATTAGTTATATTGGTAAAAAAGGCGGGATGGAAGAACGATTGGTTGCCCAAATGGGGTTTGATTTTTACGGCATTGATGTGGCAGGTTTTCAGCGAAAAATTTCTCTTAAAAATATTGGCCGTAATATTTGCGCCTTGGAAAAAATGCTAACATCTTCCTATCGTTCGAAAAAATTGTTAGCAGACCTAAGCCCGGACGTGGTGGTGGGGACCGGCGGTTATGTCAGTGGTCCGGTTTTGCGCCAAGCAGCTAAAATGGGCATAAAAACCGCCATTCACGAGCAGAACGCCTTCCCCGGTGTCACCACAAAAATGCTGGTGCCGTTGGTGGATACCGTAATGTTGGCTATGATAGAAGCTAAGAATCGTATGAAGTTAGACCGTCCACCCGTTATTACCGGAAACCCGGTGCGTGAGGAGTTTATTATCTTAACAAAGGCATCTTCACGACAAGCTTTGCAGCTGCCAAACTTACCGGTGCTGTTGTCCTCGGGCGGCAGTTTAGGGGCGGCTCCCATCAACCGCGCCGTTTTGGAACTAATTGTTGCAAAATGGCGAGATAACGATATGGTTTTTTTGCACGCGACCGGAAGAAGCGGCTATGATGCTTTTGTCAGTGAACTGAAAAGCAGAGGGGTTGACCTAAACGCGTCCAATGTAATTGTAAAAGATTACATTGATAATATGGGGGAGTGTATGGTAGCGGCCGATTTGATTCTCGCTCGCGCAGGTGCCATCACTTTGAGCGAATTAACCGTGTGCGGGAAGCCTTCGATTTTAATTCCCTCTCCTTATGTGGCTGAGAACCATCAGTTTCATAATGCTATGTCCCTCAAAAGGGTAGGAGCAGCTGAGTTGATTGAGGAAAAGGATTTAACCGGCGATCGTTTAGTAGATACCGTCAATCGTTTGATTTTTAACAATGATCGACTGAATGAAATGGGAAGCAAAGCGCGTGCCGCTGCAATTCCCGATTCTTGTAAACGAATTTACGATGAGATTATGCGCCTTTATACCTCGCGGTGAGCGAGAAGAAAGGCGGAAAAACACCAATTTTTTCGCACCGCATACTATGAAAATAGAACTTTATTTTCATAGCGGAAAGGGTGCGTTGATAGAATGTCCTGTATTGTGGTAAACGGCGGTCATAAGTTGAACGGCTCATTGGAATTGCATGGCGCGAAAAACAGTGTCCTTCCCATTCTGGCCGGAACGGTGTTGTGCAAAGGCATCAGCGTGATACATAATTGCCCCTTGCTTTCGGATGTAGAAGCGGCGGTAAAGATATTAGAACATTTGGGCGCCGAAGTGCAACGTGAGGGACATACCGTTCGGGTGAATGCAGCACAGTTGACTCGGCAAGATATTCCGGATGAATTGATGCGGGAAATGCGTTCTTCCATCGTCTTTTTAGGAGCCATTGCCGGCCGCACCGGTCAAGCAATTTTGAGCAGTCCGGGCGGTTGTGAATTGGGACCGCGACCGATTGATTTGCACCTTTCTTCTCTGCGCGAATTAGGAATGGAGATAGAGGAGAGTCACGGCATAATTTATTGTCGTTGTGAAAAGGGAATTCGCGGGTGTGACATTACTTTGTCATTTCCAAGTGTCGGCGCCACGGAAAATATTATGTTGGCGGCCGTTACCGGTGAGGGGACCACTCGCATTTTGAATGCTGCCCGCGAACCGGAAATCAGTGATTTGGCCGATTTTTTAAATCGGTCAGGAGCGTTGATTCACGGTGCCGGTTCGGATACTATTGAAATCATTGGGGTTTCTTCCTTGCACGGTACCGAACACACTGTGATTCCCGACCGCATCGAAGCCGCTACCTATTTGACGGCAGCCGCGGTGACAGGGGGGCAAATCTTTTTGGTTAATGCCATTCCGGCGCATTTAACCCCAATTATGTCGGTGTTAAAGGCGGCCGGTTGTGAAATTCAGGTCAATCATCGCACCGTGTGTTTGACCGCTCCGGTGCGATTGAAACGGGTTCCGGTGATTCGAACTATGCCATATCCCGGTTTTCCAACTGACGCCGGCTCTCCCTTGATGGCAATGCTTTCCTTGGCTGAGGGCTCATCGATGTTTGTTGAAAATATTTTTGAAAATCGTTTTCGTATTGTCGATGAATTGAAACGGTTAGGTGCAAAAATTTATACCAATGGTCGTGTGGCTGTGATAGAAGGGGTTCGCTCCTTGTTGGGCGCACCGGTAGAATGTACCGATTTGCGTGGTGGGGCGGCCTTGGTAGTAGCGGCCTTGGCGGCCGATGGAACAACCGAAATTGGAAAAGTTGGTCACATAGACCGTGGATATGAAAGTTTTGTGGAACATCTCTCTCGTCTGGGGGCGGAGATTCAAAGAGGAGAATAGGCGGTGAAGGAAGTGCAAGAAGATAGGGAATATAAAATGACGCAAGAGGCGATACGTCGAAATCGGTTAAAACGAAAAAAGGCCGCCCGTAAAAAAATGTGTCGCCGCATTTTGGCCGTGCTTGGTGTGGTTGCGGTTTTAACCGTAACGGTACTTTCCCTAACCGTGTTTTTTTCGGTAGAACTGATTACGGTTTCGGGTAAAAGTCCTTATTCTGCTGCAGAAATTATTCGCGCTTCAGGAGTCAAAAAAGGTCAAAATCTATGGTTGACCGGACAAAAAGCTGAAGAAACGGTGCCCCAAAAATTGCCGTATATCGCTTCCTTGAAGGTGCAACGAAAATTGCCGGCAAAGGTAGTTCTTTTGGTGAAAACCGCTACGGTTCATCACGCCTATCAAACCAAAGAGGGATATTTTTTGTGCGATGCCGAGGATAAATTGCTTGAGCATTCAGACACACTTCCAAAAGGGGTTTTGTGTATTGTCGGTTCCACTGCCAAAAAGGAAAAGTTGGGAGTTTCGGTTTCTTTCAAAAAACCAGAAAAAACAATATTAATACAAACTTTGACTACGGCGATGGAAGAAAAGAATATTGCGGTGAATAAGATGGTGCTAACCGATGAGATGAATCTTTCTTTTCGGGTTGAAAATCGGTTTACCGTGCGGTTTGGTTCGTCGGGGAATTGTGCGGCGAAGGTGGCTCATTTGGCGCAAATGGTAGAAAAAATCGACCCCTCCTTGCAAGGAACTATTGATTTATCGAATTGGTCTGTCAGTAATCCGCGCGGAATTTTTACACAAAAATAAAAAATAGCAAAATTTCTATGTTTTTTAAAAAAATTCGTGAAAAAGTGTTGAAATTTTTTTCTTTTCGTGTTACACTTTTAAATGTGTATATGTGTAGTTTTATATTCATATAATGATAATTTGGAAGGATGATAAAAAGTGCCATTTGACGTAACAAACGAATTGGTAGAAGATGTTGTTCAAATTAAGGTTGTCGGTGTTGGCGGCGGCGGCGGAAACGCCATCAACCGTATGGTCGCAGCCGGTGTAAAGGGTGTAGAATTTGTCGCTGTAAATACCGACCGTGCCGCACTGTATCTCTCGAAAGCTAACCAAAAAATTCAAATTGGTGAGCGCGCTACGAAAGGCCAAGGTGCCGGCGCAGATCCCGAACGCGGTCGTGCCGCTGCCGAAGAATCTCGTGATGAAATTACAGCCGCTATTCGCGAAGCCGATATGGTATTTATTACGGCTGGTATGGGCGGTGGTACCGGTACCGGTGCCGCTCCGGTGGTTGCTCAAATCGCGAAAGAACTCGGCATTTTAACGGTAGGTATTGTTACCAAGCCCTTCGCGTTTGAAGGTAAACGCAGAATGACCCAGGCCGACGAAGGCATTGCGGCACTTGGTGAGTGCGTTGACAGCTTGATCGTCATCCCGAATGATCGTTTGCAATACGTTTCGGAACAAAAAATCACCTTAAAGAATGCATTCGAAATTGCTGACGATGTTCTTCGTCAAGGTGTTCAAAGCATTTCGGAATTGGTTAATGTTACTGCTCTTATCAACCTTGACTTTGCAGATGTGAAGGCTGTTATGAGTGATTCCGGTCAAGCCCATATGGGTGTTGCATCTGCTACCGGTCGTGATAAAGCAGAACAAGCTGCCCGTGCCGCCATTACCAGTCCCTTGATTGAAACTTCAATGGATAATGCCTCGGGTGTAATCATTAATATTACCGGTTCGGTAGATATCGGCTTAGAAGAGGTTACCTTGGCTTCCTCCATTATTTCGGATATGGCTCATCCCGATGCCAACGTTATCTGGGGTGTTCAGTTGGATGAATCCTTAGAAGATACCGTTAAAATCACCGTTATCGCTACCGGTCTCGGCGAAAAGAAAGAAAAGAAAGAAGGCGCCGCCGGTGCCTTGGAAGACATTATGTCGGCCGCCGATAATACCGCTTCGGAAGATGATGTTGTTTACACCGAGTTGTTTGATATGATTAACAATCGCAACTAAGTTTTACAACAATAAATATTTCGTCTTTTTCAGCCAAGTGTCCATTGCGGACGCTTGGCTGTTTTGTTTGCGCTTCAACAATATGATATAGCCTTCTGCCACTCAAGGGAGAAAAAACTATTATGAAAACGGTAGGTTTCATATTACCTTGCTGTTTGGTAATATAACACTACGAGTTTGGTCTCACAGTGTTACGATTTAATGTTTTTTGAGACGGCGAAAGGTTTAAAGCATCTCTAATAAGTGGAATTTGACGCTAAATTTCCTGCTTGTTAAAGCATAAGATAAAAGGATGTGCAGAAATTTCAGTAGAAATTCTGCACATCCTTTTTCCTGTTCCCCAAAATTTCCCCATTAAGGGAGGGATTTTTGGGGGATTTTTTAACGCTTTTTAATCAAGTTTTAATAATCTTTCTTCCAGGCCGATAGAACCTAGTATTAAGCAAAAGAACAGGCCGGTTTGTATCCACATAAAGGTTAAATCGATGATGCTGTGGACCAATAGGGCAGCAGTTAAGGCCAAAATTAAAACCGAAGAACCATATTTGCTTTGAGCACTGTGGCAGAGAAAAACGCGCTTGAAATACTGAAAAAAGTATATGCTAAGCGGAATGGTTCCAATCACGCCAAAGCTGAGTATCGTTTCCATAATCAGATTGTGGGAATGGGTGGAAAAATAACTGCCGGGGTATTCAAATTGAGTATGAAAATAGGTTAAAAAGCCACGTCCAAATAAGGGGTTTTTTCGAATAATGTCCAAACAAACATTCCAAATTTCAATGCGGTTATTGGTGGTGCCTTCTGCGTGTTCAATTCGCGGTAAAATTTCTGGAATAAAGTAGAGAATGATAATGCCGGTACCCATAAGCAAAAGCAGGGCGCTGAGAAGTTGATTTTGTCGTGATATGAGCAACAAGACGGCACAGCCGACTGCTACTTCTATCCAAACAAACATACTTCCGCTGAGATAGGCACCCAGCGCCGTTAAGGCGGCAGCACAAAAATACCATAAAACGTGCTTTTTATGGATCACGACTTTGTAAGCGCAAAGGATTATTACGCTTCCTAAAATGCTGGCCAAATAGTTGCTGTTAAAAAAGTAAAGTTCGGCACGGAATTCTTGAGTTTGTGCCGGTCCAAACCAATACATAAGATATTCAGCAAAGCAGAAGATTCCGGTTATTGGACCGCAGATGCAACATAAGGTCAGCGCTTTCTCAAAGGAATGCGGTGTGATATACATTCGAACGTAGATGGCGACGTAAAGTAGTAAAAACGCAAAAATTGAGCAGGCAAGACCAACCCAATTTCGGTAGCATAGAGAGACAATAACCGTATAGGTAAAAAAGAACATGATCCAGATACGGTTGTTTTTTTCAAAAGCCCCCACTATTTTTCGTTTGACGGCAATGAAAATGGATACGGCCAAAACCACTAAGGCAGTGAGATAATAAGGCAGAAATACCGAACCGAACAGTAGGTATAGAATTCGATCATCCTGCGGGCTTTGTCGAACGGAAGTAAACACCCCTTTTTTCATAAAAGGCCTCCTAGATATCCCTTTTGGAGAGGGAATCGAATTACGGCCGCTTCATAAGAGGCGGCAAGCAGATGATTAAGGTGGTTACCAGTTGATAAATCAAAAGAGAGAGGGCGCGGATATAAGTGGAAAGCGGGGTAAAAATAGATACACCTACCGCCAAAATGCCCAGAATCACGGCAAAAACGTACAAAAGAATCATACTTTGGGTGGAACGCTTGATGTGAATGGAAGCGGTTAAAATGGCAAAAAGACCCGATACAGAACCGCGATAAGATGCACCGGCGTGCATAGAGGGGCGGGGTTTTAAGCATTCTTGATATTTGACAGAACCTTGCTTAGACATAATTGCAATGCTTTCGGAATATAGACCGAAATAATCGCACAACATTTGGTTGCTGATATTAGGGTCACAATTGTGAACCAGAACGGTAGTGCCGGTGTTGCATAGACGACGGAGTTCGTAGGCGATTTCTTGGTTGGGGGTGTATTTGACAATCAACAAGGCACAAGGTACATTATCACTTGCCAAATAAACGGGGAAATAACCTTTGCGCATTATTTTTTTATCCAATTCAATCGGCGGTAAGTTGGTGAAACCGTGCGCCTCCATCAAAACACGATTACCGACAAAAACGCGGCGGTTGTTCACCCAACCCGAAACCCCCATTTTATCCTCGTATACAACGGTATCCACTGCAATATTTTGATGCGAATAGTCAGATGAATTCATCTGTTCAAAAATGCCGGCTAAGGGGCTTTGCATTGCCTCGGTTAAGGCGGCGGCATCAAGCATAGATTGGTCAATGGGGTTGGGACTGAGCAATTTCAAGTCGACCAGACGAATGGAACCTTTCGGAAATAAATCGCTACAATGCACGGCGATGGCATTGCATAGGTCGAGTTCTTCGGAGGCGCGATAGCCGGTTAGCATAGCATCGTACAATCGTAACCGACTTTCGGCAACGCTAAAAGGCAAGAACGAAAGCCACAAGGTGGCCGGTGCGGCGGTAATACAGAGCAATACGGTAAAAGCAAAGAATCCCGGCGATACATCGCCCGAAAGAAAACCGGATAACAGGCCCAACAAAACGGCACTGATTAGACCAATGCGTGTAATTAGGGTGATTTTTTGGGAAACGGGGTCGCCTGTATAGGTGTATTTCAAAAAGTCGCGAATGTGGGTTGTGTTTGCGCCTAGACAAACCAGAGCATTTCCGTCAATGGAATTCCCCACCATAGCTTGAGTGGCTGCTCTGCTTTTGACGATGGCAACCGCTTTTTTCTCAGATGCATCGGAAATGCAGTTGAAATTGCGTATCACGCGGGAATAGTAGCACCGACCGGCGATGCTTCCCAGTAGCAGCGAAAAGACTGAAACCACACAAAGTGGATAGGCTGACAGACCGCGCACGGACGCAATAATATGATACAATAAAACGCTGATGGCGGCCAAGCCCGAGGGTAGTTCCGGTGCCGTTTTGGAAGCGAAAAGGCTGCCGATGGCACGAATGGCGTTAAGGTTGAATGGGATTGCAAGAGCGGCAATGGCAAGGTTTGCCGTTGTGTAAACAGCCGGATGGGTTTGTTGTAGCCAACTGCCGAGGGGAGTGCATAAAGCAAGGGCCGGCAAGAAGAGTAAAAGGTTTAGTAAAATGCGGCCGGTAAACCGTTTGCGCCGTTTTTTTAGGTCTTGGTAGATGCGGTCACGGTCGGCCGGTGTCCGGTAATCGTCAAAGGGTTCTTCCGGGGCATCAAGAGGTTCCGTCATCGGTTCTTCTTTTGGTTCACCGGACGTGTTGGAGACTTCTTTTACCGCCGGAAAAACGGTGGTTTTATCGGAAGAGGAGGAGATTTCATTGGTTTCATTCCACCGATTCGGCAGTACTTTGGTTTCTGCAAGCGTATCTTTGGTTTCTTTGATTTGGTGAATCTCCTCACTTGGAGCGGTAAAAAAGTGTTTTACATCTGCCGGTTTTTCGGTATTTTGTTTGGGTTTTGTCACGGTAGGCGAAGAAAAAGAAAGGGTTGCTTGCGATATCGGGGCCGAAGTCGGCGTAGTGAAATTAGAAGTGCGCGGGGTTTCTAAGGTTTGCCGGGCGCGGCGGGAAGCGCGTTTTTCAAAATCTTGTAAAATAGATTCAACACTTTCCAACTTGTATTTTTCACTATTACGTGTGAGAAGGGCGGATTCTTCATCCTTTAAATAAGCATTGCAGCGCGCCAACAGAGAGGTGCGTCGTTCTTCGGCGCGTTTCGCAGCCGTTGGGTCGATTGGCGGTATCGGGGTAGTAGGCGGCGAAACCGGGTCACCCTTCGACATAGGAATCTCGGCAATCTCTTCCTGCTTAGCAGGGGAAGGGGAGATTTCTTTTGTAATGGTAGGAATGGGTTCGGGTGACGATGTGGCATGGTGCGAGAAAAGGTTGGATTGCGCTCTTTCCAAATCGCTGTGCAAGGATTGTAAGAGAGAATCGATATTGACGGTTTCTGCTTTGGGTTCGGGAGCTATTGTTGGTTGGGTTACAACAGGGTTGGACGGGGTTGAATGAGCCGGCGGAATGACAGCGCGTTCGGTGGCTTGTCGACGCGTTTCGGTCATTCTTTTGTATAAAAAATCACTACTGGATTCTGCAGTGGAATCCTCGGTCATCGTAATGGTTTCAACCACCGAATCAACAGTGGCAGAAGAGGGGGATGCGTGATGCAACTGCCCGTTCAATTCCTCGGCGGTAATGGCATGGGGAGCTTTTACCTTGCCATCACCATATAAGGACGAAGGTTCATCCCGCAATTCTTGAGGAAGAAAGGAATTTACATTGGCTTCGGGATGATTTAGTTGTTCAATTGCTTCACGTTCCAGTTGAATTTTAAAGGCCTCTTCCTTTTTATTTCGTTTAAAAATTCCCACAAAATATCCTTCCTTTATTTTTTACAATTCAATCTATTTTTCACAAACGTTGTTTGGCTACTTCATACATCAAAACGCCGGCCGCAACCGAAGCGTTTAGGGAATTGATTTTGCCCGACATCGGCATCGAAATAATACCGTCGCACTTTTCCTTTACCAACCGGCTAATTCCATTTCCTTCCGAACCGATCACCAAGGCTGTAGGGCCTGTGTAATCGGGACGGAACCAAGGTTCACCGTCCATATCGGCACCATAAACCCAAAAGCCGTTTTCTTTTAGGACATCAATGGCTTTTGAAATGTTGGTTACCTTGCAAATATTCACATATTCTAATGCACCACTGGCCGATTTTGCCACGGTTGCGTTGACCGTAATACTGCGGTGCTTTGGAATAATCACACCATCAACACCGGTAGCTTCGGCGGTGCGGATAATGGCACCTAAATTGTGCGGGTCTTCCAATCCATCACACAAAATTACAAATCCCGCACCATCTTTTTGGGCGCACGCTTGTATAATATCCTCCAAGCTACAGTAGGATTTTGCGGCGACGGAAGCCACAATGCCTTGATGGGTAGCGTTGCCCGACATAAAATCTAATTTTTGCGGAGGCACCTCTTTAATCGGGATTTTTTTGGCACGGCATTTTTCCAAAATGGGAACCAAAGAGCCGCCCGCAGAACCTTTTACAATGTAAACACGGTCAATTTCACGACCGGATCGAAGCGCTTCTAAAACGGTGTTGCGACCAAAGACCAAGCCGCGTTCTTCAGCAGAGAGCGTGGGTCGATTTTCCTGCACAGTAAAACCTCCTAAAATTTAAAGCATAAAATCTTCTTTGCAATAATGGGGTAAATCGGCATCGGTTTTCGGTACACGCTTGAGAGGGTCATACCGATATTTTCGGCAGACGTTTCCTTCAGAAACGGGACCTTTTAACCTACAAAACACCAATTTAATTGAGGGACTTAATTGCGCGTTGGCGCAGTAACCGCAACAGGGTTGAATGGTTTTATTGTAAATGGATTTTGCCAAAATACACGCCCTCCTTCATACCTATTTTATATCAACTTATATCATACCACAGATTCGACAAAATTTCTACATTTTTATGAAATAAATCAAAAAAACTCCCGCTTTTTTAAGGCGGGAGTAAAAATCGAAAAAGAATATTTACAGTCCTTCGTAAAGACCTTGTTCGGTCATCATTGAAATGGCTTCTTTGAGGGCTCCTTTATCCTCTTGGTAGGTCATACCATACCATTTATCTTCAGCCACTAGAACCTGTACCTGTTTTTGGTTGTTTTTGATAAGCTCATCAATTTGGAAGGGAAGGAAAAATTCTGACTTTGGTACGTTTATTTTTTCGGTTAAGAAGGCGTGGAACCCATTTTTTAAATAGTCAAATAAGTCGGGTTGAAATCCCCACATATTCATCGAAACAACAGTGTCGGGGGGCAAAATTACCCGTTTTCCTTCGGCGTTTTCGTAGGCACAATCCATAATGTTGGTAATTTCGGTGATGTTGGTGAGGTGGCCGTTTTCATCGGTCTTGCACACCCCGCGCGATACCGTACCGTTTTCGGTCAGGGTATTTTTTAAGCGAAAGCCAACCATACAGTAGTTGTTTTTTTCTTTTGAAAGATATTGGTTAATTTGGCGATAGGCATTGGCGCCGTAAAAATCATCGGCATTGATGGCAGCAAAGGGTTGGTTTACCAAATCTTTGCAACACAACACGGCGTGACCGGTACCCCATGGTTTTTCACGCCCTGCCGGTGCGGAAAAACCGGCGGGGAGTTTATCTAGTTCTTGAAAGGCGTAGGAGACATCGATTTTGTTTTCAATCCGTTTGCCTACCAATTCGCGAAAATCTTTTTCAATAGCCCTTTTAATAACAAAAACAACCTTATTAAAGCCGGCTTTGGCGGCATCGTGAACCGAATAATCCAGCAGAACTTCTCCGTTTTGACCAACCGGTTCCAACTGTTTTAATCCGCCGAAACGGCTGCCCATACCGGCTGCCATAACAATTAATGTGGTGTTCGTTTTATCCATTTGAATTTTCCTCCTGATTGGTTTGTTGTTCCGAAGTGCTAACCGGCTTGTTACCGATGAGACTATCTTCATCCGAAAAGCCTTCGGTGCTTTCACGCATAAAGAGGATTTTTATAGTCATTATCAGTAATTTTATATCCATCAACAAGGAGTAATTTTGGATATAAATCAAATCCATATTAAGCTTATCGCGGGGGGAAGTGTTATATTTTCCGTAAATCTGAGCATATCCGGTCAAGCCGCCCTTGACGCGGTGCCGCAGGTCAAATTGCGGAAACATTTGAGTATATTCATAGACATTTTCGGTGCGTTCGGGACGAGGACCCACCAAGGACATATCACCCTTCAAAATGTTTAACAGTTGGGGAAGTTCATCCAAACGAAGGGGACGGATGAATTTGCCAATGGGGGTAATGCGGTCATCATCCGTGGTGGCCTTGCGCAGTTTGACACGGTCGGCATCCACGATCATAGAACGGAATTTTAGTACATTAAAAATCTTTCCGTCTTTGGTAACGCGATTTTGCTTGAAAAAGACCGGACCACCATCGTACCATTTGATGGACAGGGCTATAATAAGCATAATGGGACTGGTAATCAATAAAGCAATTCCCGAAACCAAAAGGTCCAACATTCGTTTTAAAATTTGTTGCTCAATGGTAAGACCTTGATTGCGGCAGACCAAGAGGGGACTGTCGAAAATTTGGGTTTGGTAACTACTATTGATGATAATATCGTTGCTGGAGGGAAGGATATAAATTCGCTTGCGGTTTTTGTAACAAAACTGCAATACCATATGCTGCAAGGATTTTTCAATATCGCCGATTAAAACGGCTTCGTAGTGTTCCGCCTTGCTTAAAATTTCCTCCACCGGAAGGTCACTGGTGAGAACGCAACTAATATGGTAGCGTTGATGAATTTTGTTCATCTTTGCAACAATGTTGGAACCATCGGTTTCGGGCTGAACAATGGCACAAATCTGACGCGCCTTATAAAGACAAAAATAAATAGTATTGCCGGCATAGCAACCAAACAGGATGATAATGAATTGCAAAAGAACAGCGAATAATAGAGGGATAGGAGTTAACAGTTCACGGGCAATCAAGGATAGCATCAAATACATTACAAAATTGGTAAATAGCATCGAAAGTGAAAAGCTGTAAATGACCTCGTGCAATCGTAAAGTGCCGAGTCGAAAACCGTCGTAGAGCGTGTTGAATACCAGTAGGATAACCAAGTAGGAGAAAACAACCACATAGTTACCCTTGTCGCTAAATAGAGCGGCCTGGTAAAACTCTTGCCAATAGTCGATAAAAACAAAGGTCATTGATGCAATAATCAAACATTTGACGATGAGCATAATGGATTTACGAAATTTCATTAAAATATCCATAAAGCCCTCCTCGATAGAATCAGCCGATGCATTTGGCGTCCGTTTTTGGGAAAGCCGATTATATTCGGCTTTTCCCATTTTTATTAGCATACCTCAAATGTGCCGAAAAGTCAAGGATTATACTATTTTTTGAATAGAAAATATACTGTTTTTTGAATGAAAAATACCGCCCGCCTTTTTTGTGAGGCGGGCGGTATAATTTATGGAAAGAGGATTATTTCTTTTTGATGGACAAAGCGGCATTGTGCTTTTCCATCAAGGCAGTGATACGGTCGGCAGGGTTAAGTAGGGTGCTGATGGAATTATCATAATTAAGGTTATCAATTAAGTAGGCGATGTATTTTGACATATCAACATTGCAGTACCACTCGCGGGAGAGTAGTTCTTTTGGAGTGTAGATTAAGTTGGTGGTGAACACCTTATCAATTAAACCTTTTTTGTAGTATTCATCAAAGTTGTCGAGCCCTTCCACAAACAACCCAAATGTGGTAAAAACGAAGATGCGGTTGGCCCCTTTTTCTTTGAGTTTTGAGGCGATATCCAAAATCGAATCGCCCGAGGAAATCATATCGTCGACAATAATTAAATCTTTTCCTTCAATATCTTTGCCTAAAAATTCGTGTGCTTCAATAGGATTGCGGCCGTTGACCAACACCGAATAATTGCGGCGTTTGTAGAACATACCGAGTTCCAATCCCAACATCGAGGAATAGTAGATGCAACGACTCATACCACCTTCGTCGGGCGAAACAATCATAGTGTTTTCGCGGTTGATTTCAATATCGGGATATTGGCGAACCAATGCCTTAATCATTTGATAGGTCGGTTGAACGTTATCGAATCCGCCCAAGGGAACGGCGTTTTGTACGCGGGGGTCATGGGCATCAAAGGTAATCAAATTGGTTACGCCTATATTTTGAAGTTCTTGCAAGGCTAAAGCACAGTCCAACGATTCTCTGGCTGTACGACGATGTTGACGGCCTTCGTAGAGCATCGGCATAATTACGGTGATTCTTCTGGCTTTTCCACCCAACGAGGCAATCACGCGTTTTAAGTCTTGAAAATGGTCATCCGGACTCATTGGAACGATTTGACCGTACATTTTGTAGGTAACTCCGTAGTTGAAGCAGTCACACAGGATATAAGCATCCAACCCGCGGGCGGTGTGATGGAGAACAGCCTTTCCTTCACCGGTGCCAAAGCGAGGACAGTCGGCCGGCACTACGAAGGAGTAATCCTTGGGTGTTTCGCGCCATTGGGTGAGGTAATAGTCAATTTTCTGAGAAAGATTTTCGCACCCGCGCATACTGATGAGAGCTAGGTCGCCATAGGCGGTGTGTTTAAAAGTGATTGTTGCCATAAATGAAACCTCCGTCAATTTCGTTCCGCTTACACCTTTCATCAAGACATAAGTAAAAATCTAACTTTATCATATCACAATTTCCTGCAAATGAAAAGGGGAAATTTATATATTTTTTTGAAATTTGACAAAAGTCAACAAATTATAATTGATATGTGACGAAAGATTTGCTATAATAGAATTAATCGTTGAAATGGCGGTTGTTATTGTCTGTTTTGTTTTCCGCCAAAAGGAAAGGATGTTGTTTTTTGGCTAAGGTTACCTTACTTACCTACACGGCCGAGCCGGAACGTACTGTTGCCGCTGCGGCAAAACTTTGTTATTCCCCTTCGATGATTGCCACCATTCAAGATGGCTTGACCGATGAGAAAGTTGCCTCTTTTGTAGAAATGTTGGCTGAAATCGGGCATGAAAGTCCTATTGAACACGCTTCCTTTACCTTTGGCATTGAGGGGGTTTCGCGTGCCTTGTTGGCGCAAATTACCCGTCACCGCATTGCTTCTTATTCGGTGCAAAGTCAACGCTATGTGAAGGAGAAAAATTTTTCTTACGTTACACCGCCGGCGATTGCCCAAGACGCGGAAGCTCTGGCCCAATATCAAGCCGCTATGCAGGCGGCGGAGGAGGTATATCACGCTTTGGCCGATCGACTGAGTGAACGCTATCTGGCCGAAAATGTTGCTGCCGGTATGGAGGAAAAAGCCGCCCGTCGCGCCGCAGAGAAAAAGGCAATCGAAGATGCACGCTTTGTTCTTCCGAACGCTTGTGAGACCAAAATGGTGATGACCATCAATGCCAGAAGTTTGATGAACTTTTTCCATCACCGCTGTTGCCATCGAGCTCAGTGGGAAATTCGCGATGTAGCCGAACAAATGCTGACTTTGGTGTTGCAAGTGGCGCCGAATTTGTTTAAAAAAGCCGGGCCGCCTTGCGTTTGTGGTGCTTGTCCCGAAGGGAAAATGAGTTGCGGAAAAGCATTGGAAGTCCGCGAGCATTATCAAAAATTGCAACTTCGCATGGCAGAGAGTGAGAAAGCTTAAATGGGAAAACTAATTGTTTTAGAAGGGTTGGACGGATCGGGAAAATCCACTCAACTCACTTTGTTGGAAGAGACACTCAAAGCACGTGGTGTGCATTTTCAAACCGTATCTTTTCCTGAGTATACACTGCCTTCTTGCCAGCCCGTGAAAATGTATTTGGATGGGGAATTCGGCACCAAACCAGGGGATGTAAACGCGTTTGCAGCTTCTTTGTTTTATGCGGTCGACCGCTTTGCCAGTTACAAAAAGAATTGGGAGACGTTTTATCAGGCGGGAGGAATCATTCTTGCCGGACGCTACACCACCTCCAACGCCATTCATCAAACCTCAAAATTGCCGCCGGAGGAATGGGCCAATTATTTAGATTGGCTGGACGATTTGGAATACAATCGCGTTGGCATCCCGCGTCCCGATAAAGTGTTTTATCTCAATGTGCCGGTTCAGGCTTCGCAAGAGTTGCTGAATGCGCGATATCTTGGGGATGAGACGAAAAAAGACATTCACGAGCGCGATATAGAATACTTGTTAAACTGTCACAAAGCTGCGGCTTTCGCGGCTGAACGTTTTGGGTGGCAGACGGTGGAGTGTTACGAAAATCAAACCATGCGTTCGCGCCAAAGCATTGCCGCCGAACTGTTGGATTATCTTACACCGCTGTTGGATGAATAATTTACTTTTCACGCTAAGGAGCACTATTGTATGATTTATCTTTTTTTGGCCGAGGGATTCGAAGAAACCGAGGCCATCGTTCCGCTTGATATGTTGCGCCGTGCAGAATGTGAGGTTGCCACGGTTGGGGTCGGTCGCAAGGTGGTGACGGGTGCTCACGGCATTTCGATTACGGCCGATGTGATGGACTGTGAAATTATGCCGGACGAAAATTGTACGGGGATAATTTTACCGGGGGGAATGCCCGGTACCCTACACTTGGAAAAAAGCGAAACAGTGCAACATTTTATTAACTATGCTGCTTTGCATCGATTGGTTATCGGGGCGATTTGTGCTGCACCATCCATTTTGGGGCATAACGGCTTGCTAGAAGGAAGACAAGCGGTTTGTTACGATGGGTTTGAAACGCAATTATATGGTGCGAGTGTGCCAAACCGGCGGGTTTGTATTGATGATAATATTGTTACGGCCGTTGGGGCGGGGGCGGCGGCGGAATTCGGTTTGGCGTTAATCGAATTGTTGGCCGGAAAAACTGCCGCGTTAAAAGTAAAGGAAGCGATGAAATGCATCCAATAGATATTCGCAAATACAAAATTGAATTGCGGGAACGTTGTCGTGTCTTTCGCAAATCCTTAGATCCGACCGAAAAGGCTGCTATGGATAGCCAGATTGCCGAGCGTGTAAAAAAATTATATCAATATCGCAGTGCCAAGGTTATTATGGTATATGTTTCTACCGCCATTGAGGTCGATACCATTCAAATCATTCAAAACGCTTTACGGGATGGGAAAAAGGTTGCTGTTCCACGCTGTATTCCTCAAACGCGACAAATGGAGTTCCATTTTATTACTTCGTTGGACCAGTTGACACCGGGCAGTTTTTCGGTATTGGAACCGCCGGCACATTATCCTGTTGTTGTCGATTTCAGCGCCGCTTTGATGTTGGTTCCCGGTTTTTTATTTGATTGCTTCGGCTATCGTTTGGGATATGGCAAAGGATATTATGATCGCTATATGTCTCGTTTTAATGGGGCTGCTGTTGGCCTTTGTTATGCTGCCGAACTACGTCCACATATGTATCATGGTCGATACGACCGCGCGGTGGATACCATTGTTAGTGAAAAATGGATTCGCCGCTCCAAAACGCACACCCATAAAAAAGAAAGTCGGAGGTATTCGAGATGATGGATGAGCAAAAAAAGATGGATTTCTTGCCCGAAGAGGAAAAAACGGCTGAAAACATACCTACGACCGATTCTCCTATTGTCAATGCGGCGGATGATTTCCATTATTTGTTGGGACAAGATGGTTTTTTCTTTGACGATAGCGATGCCAATGGCGCAGGAGTCGAACCAACTGTAAAACGGGAAAAACCAAAATCGAAACGGCGAAAAAAAGCGGCCGCCCGTGGTGTAAAAACCATTGTTTGGGTGATTGTTATTTTTGTGGTTTCGATTGGGTTGGCCGCCACCTTGTTGCTTTTTGCTTCAGAGTATCTCGGCATTGGTTTGGGACGCGGCGATGAGGTGACCATAGAGGTAGACCGCGGTATGCCTACATCGCAAATTGCCAAAGAATTACAAGAAAATGGAGCCATTAGCAGTGGACTGATGTTCCGTATTTACAGTAAATTGGCCGGGTTTGACGGAACGTATAAGTATGGTGTTTATACTTTTACCAACGAGTTGGGGTATGAGGATATTGCCAAAATGTTGCAAACCGAGGGGGCTAAAGCGGAATCGGTGGAGGTCACCATTCCCGAACAGGCCGGTATGGATGACATTATGAAAATTTTGGAAGAAAAAGGGGTCTGCACTAAGGCGGACTTTAGAAATGCCGTGCGCAACGGAAAATATTCCTTTGACTTTGTGGAAGAGATTCCGGTGGAAGAAGTTTATTATAAGTTTGAGGGATATTTGTTCCCCGACACCTATTATTTCTATAATTACGATTCGGCCGAGTGTGCCGAACTGGCCATTCGCAAAATGCTGCAAAACACGGCGGATAAACTGACCCCCACCGTTCGTCAAAAAATTAAGGATTCGGGTTACACGATTCACGAGGTTTTAACTATGGCTTCTTTGCTGGAGTTGGAGGCCAGTTCAGCCCACGCTGAAATGCCCAAAGTGGCCGCCGTTTTTTATAATCGTTTGCACTGGGATGAGCCGAAATTACTTGGTTCTTCCCCCACTATGGATTATCCTTACGGCAACGGTCGGTATGATACCAACAAACACGAAGGCCTACCGCCCGGACCGATGTGTGCGCCGAGTGAAGATGCTATTTTAGCAGCCGTTTCTCCGAAAGAGGGATTCACGGCCACTTATTTTGTGACGGATAGTGAAATGAAGTTTTATTATAACAATTCTTATGCGGCGCATTTGCAAACCATTGCCCGTTTGAAAAGTCAAGGAAAATGGTTGGGATAATGATTTTTATGTGAAGGGAACAGGAAACCGATGTTGAATTCAATTCCGGAGTTATTGGCTCCGTCGGGGGACTTTACCCGTTTAAAGGCGGCGGTGTCGTTTGGCGCCGACGCCGTTTATTTGGCGGGTGAAGAATTTGGAATGCGCAGTGCGGCGGCTAATTTTTCTTTGGATGATTTGGAAAAAGGGGTGGCCTTTGCCCATCAAAACGGGGTAAAAGTGCACGTTACTTGCAATATCGTTCCTCATAATGAGGAAATGAAACGAATTCCTTCGTATCTGGAGTATTTGAACGAACTCGGGGTGGATGCTATTATTGCATCCGACCTTGGTACTATGCGAATGATTCGGCGATACGCCCCCAAGTCTGAATTGCATGTTTCGGTGCAATCGGGAATTGTCAATGCCGATACCGCCAATGCTTTTTTTGATATGGGTGCTAAGCGGGTGGTGTTGGCGCGCGAACTTTCTTTGGATGAAATTGCTGAAATTCGAAAGGAAACCGACCCTGCTTTGGAGTTGGAAATTTTTGCTCATGGGGCTATGTGCGTAGGCTTTTCGGCACGTTGTTTGCTTTCGAGTTATATGACGGGACGGGATGCCAATCGGGGGGATTGCGCTCAACCTTGCCGTTGGAACTATGCCTTGATGGAGGAAAAACGGCCGGGACAGTATTTTCCGGTGGCCGAAACCAAAGAAGGAACTTATATTTTAAACGCCAACGATCTTTGTATGGCACCGTATTTGAATCAAGTGGTTTTGGCCGGTGTGGACAGCATTAAGTTGGAAGGACGGGCGAAATCACACTATTATACCGCTGCGGTTACCAACGCCTACCGAATGGCTTTAGATAGTTTAAAGGGCGCCAATCTTACGGATTGGATGTTGCCGGAATATGTCGCCGCGGAGCTGAATAAAATCAGTCATCGCTCTTATTCCACCGGATTTTATTTTGGTAAGCCGGAAAATTCTCAAACCTATGAAAGTGCCGGCTATGTGCGGGACTATGCCGTGGCCGCTATTGTGACCGGTTATGAAAACGGAATGATTATTTGCCAAATGAAAAACAAGTTTGCGCAGGGGGTTGAATTGGATTGCCTGGAGCCCAAAAACGTTCCGTTTATCTTGTCGGTCAACGAAATGTTTGACGAGAATGACCAACCGATTTCGGTTGCCCCGCACCCGATGATGACGGTAAAAATTCCGTATCCGCAGGCAGTAAAAACGGGAGCTTTGCTTCGAATGCAAAATCAATAAACTTGTAAAAAAGGGGTGGTTGTTATGCTACCGTTAAAACAACGATTTTCGGCTGTATTGATGAGTGTTTTTTCGCTACCGAGCCCATACGGTATCGGTGGATTTGGGGATGAAACAGAAGCCTTTCTCTCTTTTTTAAAAGAGGGTGGCTTTTCGGCGTGGCAGACATTGCCTTTTCAACCACCCGACAGCGGGTATTCGCCTTATGGCGGATGTTCTGCTTTTGCCGGTAATCCACTTTACATTGACCCGAAACGATTGCAAAAGCAGGGCCTTTTAACGGCCGAGGAAGAACAAGAAGCGGTTTATACCGGCTCTCCTTTTACGGTGGATTATTCCTTTGTTTACGCCGCTAAAAATAAGATGTTAAAAAGGGCCTTTTCCCGCTTTTATCCGCAGGGGAAAGGGGTGCTGTCCACCTTTGAGGAGCAAAATCCTTGGGTGAAAGATTACGCCTTTTTTATGGCCTTGAAAGAACAAAACAATGGGGCGCCTTGGCAGGAATGGCCTGCCGAACAACGAACCTATTCGACGGCATTGTTACAGTTGGAACAGCACCGCGAAAGGGTCGATTTTTATCGATTTGAGCAATGGGTTTTTGCCGAGCAATATGCCGCTATTAAACAATATGCCGAAGCGTGCGGTATTGCCATTATCGGCGATATTCCAATGTATGTTTCGCTTGATAGTGTGGATGTTTGGAAAAATCCTGCGCTGTTTTGTTTGAATGAAGAATATCAACCAACCGATGTGGCCGGCGTGCCGCCCGATGCTTTTAGTGAAGAGGGGCAGCGATGGGGCAATCCGTTGTATGATTGGGCGGCCCATAAAAAGGAGAATTTTGCGTGGTGGTTGGCACGTATTGAACGGTGTATGCAACTGTACGATTTGCTTCGCATCGACCATTTTCGCGCCTTTGCTTCCTACTACACCATTCCCGCTGAAGAAATTAACGCCAAAAAAGGCGTGTGGAAGGTGGGACCGGGTGAAGCTTTGTTTGATTTGGTTTTAGAACGTTATCCACAAGAGCGCATTATTGCCGAGGACCTTGGTGTTTACGGCCAAGATGTTGAACGCTTGCTTGTTTCCACCGGCATTCGCGGAATGCGGGTGCTACAGTTTGGTTTTTCTGGGGATAACAGTAGTCATTTGCCCCATCGGTATTCCGAACACTGCGTGGCATATGTGGGCACCCACGACAATAACACTTTGCTTGGGTGGTTGTGGGATTGCGGTGAGGAGGAACGTCGTCGCATCTTAGCTTATTGCGGATTTCGCGGAAGTGATTGGGGGGCCGGCGGATATCACAGTGAATCTTGCCGTTGCTTAATCGAAACGGTTTGGCGAACTGCGGCTGCAATTGCCGTGATTCCTTTTCAAGACCTGTGCGGGTTTGGCCGAGATGCGCGGGTAAACATCCCAGGTGTACCCAAGGATAACTGGCGTTTTCGCACCACGATGGAAACCATCCGTCAGGTGGATAAACATTATTTTAAAAGAATAAATCAATTATATTTTCGTGACTGATATGGCTTAAAAAGTTCTCTTGTTGTCCATACTGTTTTTATCGGCAGACTGCTGTATGAAATGGAGGGGATGACATTGAGAACTTTTTTATCTCGTTTTCATTATCGTACCGTTATGACTTTTGTGGTGCTTTGCCTAAGTATGTTGTTATGTGTGCTTCGTTTGTTTTCGGTTTGCCGTGATACGCGGCTCACTGCCGGAACCGGCAATACTGTCACGGTGGCGATTTCGGGCGGACGCGGGGATATTTTCGACTGTAAAGGACGGCGAATCACCTCTTCAGTGGAGGAATATGCTATCGTTTTTCTACCATGTGAACAGGGGATGTTGGCCTTTGCTAAAGAGGCAACCGACCGAGAAAGAGAGTCGGGATTGGAATCCTTAAGACAGAATAAGCCGACTGTACTCCGACGCAAGACCCCCCTTTCCGGCATAGGCGTTTACTCTTTTGTGACGCGACAGAGATATGGTGACGTGGCATCGTTGGAGCAGGTGGTCGGATATTTAGATGAAACCAAGCACGGCGTTAGTGGTTTGGAAAAAGCCTACGACGATTTACTTTTTTCTTCTAAAGAAAGTACGGCTTCATTTGCGTTGGATGCGGGAGGACAGTTTTTAACCGGTATTGCACCTGTGTGGCAGGAAGCACAACAAAATAACGCGTTGCATCTTACCATTGACCGTGAGATTCAGGAGATTTGTCAAAAGGCAACCTCTCATCTTCCCAAAGGGGCGGTGGTAGTTAGTGAAATACAAAGCGGAAAAATCCGCGCTTTGGTCAGTCGGCCTACCTTTGACGCGAATCGTCCGGCCGATGCGTTAGAACGTACCGATGGCCCATTTGTCAACCGTGTTTTTCGTGCTTACAGTGTGGGTTCGGTTTTTAAACCGCTGATCGCTGCCGCAATGTTAGAATCCGGTCAAGGGGATTTTTGTCATCGCTGTGTCGGATACAGTGAGTTTTTGGGGCTTCGTTTTGATTGCAATGACCACAACGGACATGGACGGATGAATCTGCAAGAGGCCCTGTCTCGCTCTTGTAACACCTATTTTTACCAAGGGGCGCAACAGGTTTCGGCCGCGGCATTAACCCGTTTGGCTGTTTCGTGCGGATTTAAAAGTCCACTTTCGTTTGGAATGGGACTAACGATGGAGACGGGGAAAATTACTGAGAAATCGATTTTAGAGAGTTCTTCGGCAGCCAAAGCCAATTTTGCGATTGGACAAGGGGATGTTTTACTCTCTCCGTTGGTGCTTGTCAATTTATATTCAGCCATTGCCAATGATGGCTCTTATTTTACTCCTACTTTGATAGAAGGAAAAGTAAAAAACGGAACCTTTCAATTGGCCGATTCGGGGGTAAAAAATATCCTGTTTCATAACGAGACAGCAACCCTTTTAAAAGAGTATCTGACCTATGCGGTGGAGCATGGCACCGGAAAAGAAGCCAAACCAGAAAACGGTTCGGCCGGTGGTAAAACTGCTACGGCGCAAACCGGCCGTTTTCAAGGGGAAGAAGAACGACTAAATGCGTGGTTTTGCGGTTTTTTTCCGGCTGAAAATCCGAAATACACCGTAGTGATAATGCGGGAGGACGGTCAAGCGGGGAGCCGAGATTGTGCCCCGATTTTCAAGAAAATTGCCGAGGAAATGATGAAGTTAAAATAATTTTGAAAAAACACTTGCAAAGAGCGAGAAAATATGGTATTATATTTGCCGTAAATGTGTATTGGAGGAACATTCTTATGGCAGTTTTAGAAATTATCATCGGTGCAATTATTTTATTGCTTTCCATTGTGATTATTGCGGTTATTATTTTGCAAGAGGGTCATCGTTCGGGCATCAACGGTGCTATTTCCGGCGGTGCGGATACCTTTTTGTCCAAAAATAAAGCCAGAACGCTTGATGCCTTTTTAGCCCGCTGGACGAAGTATATTGCTATTTTATTCTTTGTGCTTGTCATTGTGGCCAACTTTGTTGCCTTGAAAAAGTAATGATTTTGTTTTGCGGCGGTTAGGCTTTGGTCTAGCCGCTTATTTTTTTATGGGCAGGAGGAAAAATATGAAGCGGAAAAAATCTGGGCTCTTTGTCAATAGTTGGGGTAAAGAGTTAAAATGGAAAAGTTTATACAAGCAGCCGCTTCAAGCGGCTGCTTGTTGTAATTTAAGTTGTTGATGGGAAAATATATGTAAAATACGGTTTCTAAATCTCTTAAAATTC
>JAZNIW010000026.1:0-21327 GCA_045577695.1 Acutalibacteraceae bacterium | reverse complement strand
TATACATTGTTAAAATCCTCGTAAATCCGAAAGGATTTACTGCGTTTTTGCCGCGTATACCGAAAAATAATGTTACTTGCAAAACTCTTGCGACCTTAAATGAGTTGTTTTTTGTGTAGATTTTGGTGAAACGGAGTTCATAAGGCTTTCGCCTATGAATGACGGCGAGCCAAAAAATGCCTAAAAATAGTCATTTAAGGCTGGTTCAGGTTTAAATGCTTTGGCTACAAAAGCCGCTCAGACCATAACATCCATTACTATTTCGATAAGATACGTTTGAGCAATACCTATTTTTCTACTTTCTACTCAAATAAATTCGTATTTGACGACGGCGTGTTCGTAGATATTGTGGTATACGATCAAACCACTGGCAATAAGCTCCTTCAACGTTTACAAATTCGCTTACTGAGCGCCATGGTGCGCCTGATCAATTTGCGCTGGCACGGTTACCCGACCGGCAAAGGCAGGCTTAACAAAATTGCACGTTTCATCCTTCCGTTTCTTAATCGTACACCCTTCAAGCGGTTACATAAACGGTACAATCGCTATGCAACGCGTTATATGAAGCGAAAAAATGCAGAATTCGTTTTGGACGGCGGCACTCATTTAGTTGATGGACCATTCCGTCGAGACAGCATCCGTGAAGTGGAGTATGTTGCCTTTGACGGTATGGAGCAAGCGCCGATCCCTACCGGCTATCACGAGTATCTCTCCTTTTTATACGGCGAGAACTACCATCCCGCTCCGCCGATCTCCTCGCGACTTGCCGCTCACAAAATAGCACGTTTGGATCTGGGTAAGTATCTGTTTGAACGCGATCCTTCACAACCATTCCGTGCAGTGGATATTCGCGGCGAACTATTTGAAAAAGAAACAAAACAATAACTTTTAAGCACCGAAGTTTAACAAAACTTCGGTGCTTTTCGTTTTTTCGGACTCTGATTTGCCGTATAAAAATACATAAAAATCTAAACAAAATCGAGAAAGTGAAATTTGGGTATGCAAACTGCTCACTATTGGTTTTATCAGTAAAGGTGAAGCAACTTCAGTATTCATTCTTCATTACAAAAATCCGTTTTAATGAAGAATGAATATCGAATGATGAAAAATGAACGATAAAAAAACCCGCCGATTTTTATCAGCGGATTTTTGATTTTGGCTTTCAATCCGTGCATTGATACAATAGACCCAAATATAACGTATGGTGTATAAGGGCGTTTATTCTATTGGATTTTGGTGAATAATACTTTAGAATACGGATAGAGAGGTTTTTATGTGTACAGCTATTTCTTATAGAAGCAACGCTTCCTATTTCGGCAGAAATTTGGATTTGGAACGAGGATACGGAGAAAAAGTGGTCATCACTCCGCGCAAATTTGAGATAAAAATGCGGTGTGTGAACCAGATACCGTCTCACTACGCTATGATTGGTATGGCAACCGTTGTTGATAACATTCCCCTGTATTATGAGGCTACGAACGAAAAAGGACTAAGCATAGCTGCTTTGAACTTTCCCGATAATGCAGAATATTACGATTTTATAAAAGGAAAAGATAATGTAGCGCCCTTTGAGTTTATTCCTTGGATATTGGCTCAAAGCTCGTGTATAACTGAAGTCAAACAACTGCTTGGCAAAATAAACTTGATAAATATTAGCTTTAGCGATCAGTTACCACTGTCGCCGTTGCATTGGATGATCAGCGATAAGAAAAGCAGTATTGTAGTAGAATCCTTAAAGGACGGTCTAAAAATATACGACAATCCTTTTGAGTTGCTGACAAACAATCCACCATTTGATTTTCACCGAACGAACGTGAGCAATTATATGGGGCTTGGCATAGGTCGGGCATCCTCTCAATTTAAGGAGAGAATACCGATGAACAACTATAGCTTGGGTATGGGTGCATTGGGCTTACCGGGAGATTATTCAAGCACATCACGCTTTGTTCGAGCTTTGTTTGTCAAGGAAAATTCCGTGTCTGAGCGCAACGAACAATCAAATGTAAATCAGTTCTTTCATATTCTAAGCTCCGTTGCGATGCCAAAAGGATGCGTCATATCAAAGCGGGGCTTTGAGTACACGCTCTACAGCAGTTGTTGCAATGCTGATGAGGGAATTTATTATTATACGACCTATAATAATCTTAAAATCACGGCTATAAATATGCACGACGTTAACTTAAATCAAACTCACTTATGCACCTATGAGGTCAAAGGACTGTGCTAAATCAAGGGCAACCATGAACAGTCGCTCCCTCAAAATTTGAGCCCGGTAATCAAAGAAAAGGAAGTATTTTTAGTCACATTTGATTATGCACTCGTAAAAATGCGATTTTTGTAAAAGTGGCGATAAAACACTTGAAAGGCATAAAAAATGACCAAATATTGAGGATAAACCTCCATTTCGGTCATTTTTTGAAGATGACGGCTAATTTTGATACAAAAATCGGGAGGGGGGTCAAATCTTTCGGTTTTTGAGGTGAGGGGGGTCAAAAATGCCGTTTTTCGACCCAAGGGGGTCAAATGCAAAAATCGAGTCATTTTTACACCTCATCTTTGTACGGATCAAGGGGCGGCTTGTATTTTTTCAGCATCTCCTCTTTGCATAAATGCAGTTCCTTTTCATTGATGATGCCACGGGAGTGCATCTGCTTGAACATAATGACAGCGTTCATATAGTGAAGCTGTCTTTCGGTTTCTTCCGTGTTCATCCCCGGTAATGGCTTTTGGATATTCATAAAAGCACCTCTTTCAAAATATTAGCCTTGCGGCTTGGTTTAATAAAAATGCTCAAAAATCCGAAAAAGTCAAGTCCCCGAAAAACAAAATTACCGCGCCTATCATAAGTAGACGCGGTAATTGATAAATTATTGTGAATCGACTTGAGATACTTGACGATTTATTGTATACGAGGCACCTTTGGAGTTTTTAATTGCAAGATGTGTTTCAGATACAGACAACATAATGTCTTCTGGTGTTGCAGGGTATTCTTCTTCCATCTTACTGATAGGAGGTCTTATGTATTTCTCAATATATTTTCCCATCTCTTTACCAGCACGGGAAATCAGCATATTCCAAGCATTTTCGCCAATTGCATAAGTTCCACCTTCAGAGACATATTTATCCTTGAGTTTAACTAATAATGTAGATGGATTAAAGGGAGCGTTATCGCTGATAAAGGTATCATAAGTGAACTTTGCGCCGAGTCTGAAACCGACAATGAAACTATCGAGGTTGGATTCTCCGTTCACCACGCTCCAAGCATTAACGTGGTCGAGAAACTTGCTTTTTTCTTCGCCTTTGAGTTTAGCGGTCAAGTATTCTTCCGTTTCATTGAGGGTTTGCATTTCTTTCATTACCGCTTTGCTCTGTTTAATGCTGCGAGCTTGCGGGTCGATATTGCCATAATAGAATTCTTTAATAAAGTCTTTCATAAACTAGCCTCCGTTTGTTTTTGAGTTAAAATTTGGATAGTCTATTGAAAGAGAAAATCCGAACCCGCCGCCTATTAGACGGAGGTTCGGATTATTCGTGTTTGGTCGGAGTGACAGGGTTCGAACCTGCGGCATCGACATCCCAAATGTCGCGCGCTACCAACTGCGCCACACCCCGATGGTATGATAATTTGTTTAAAAAGCGATATTTTCTATAAGTGGTCAAATAGTTGGTCAAAATCAATTTTACAGTAATTTTTGAAAACGGTCAAGTCCCAAAAACCCAGTGTTTATGCGGGTTTGCGAGCACTCGAACTTCGGAGGTGTCGGGACCGACCACTTGTTCCCAAAACTAGCGCCCTACCAACTGGGCGACACCTCGATATTAAGTTGTTTTTATCAAATTTAAGAAATTGTATAATTAAGTACGTTTTGGCAACCCTCTTGCAGTTTCCAAAATTTATATCGGCTTGGAGCGCCGATAAATTTCGACTGCGGCGCTTCGTTACGATCGCTGAATCATCCACCGGATGCGCTCACGACCTCACCCAAAACTAGCGCCCTACCAACTGGGCGACACCTCGATATATTGAATTTCACTCTCGGATTTTAACAAAAATTACGCAACTGTGAAACGCCATATGGTCGTAAATTTATTATACCATATTTCAGCGATAAACGAAAGAGAAAAAATCGCGTTATTTAAGCTGTTTTGAAGTTGTTGTTTTAATGAAGTTGTTAAATAACACTCATAAAGAAGGTGGATAACCAACCCTCATTGCATCTCGGCAAAAGCAGATACGAAGTGAGGAAAAAACTCAAATCATATCGCTTTGTAACAGTCATATTATAACGAAAAGGAAGCGGTTTGTCAAGAAAAAGAACGAAAGGAATTTTCATCGGATTATCCTACTTGAAAAATGAGTTTTTCGGTTGGGGCCCTAAGAAAACACTTGTAAAGATATAAAAAAACTGTTATAATTAAGTGTAAATAAACCTTTAACTTTACATTTGGAGGGGGATTAGATGAAAAACAATATGGTTATTACAATCGGTCGACAATTCGGCAGTGGCGGTCGTGCAATTGGCAAAGCCGTTGCAGAACAACTGGGCATTCCTTTTTATGATAAAGAGATTATTAAACGCATTGCCCAAAAAAGCGGACTAAGCCAAGAAATTTTGAATGAGTACGACGAGCGCCCGACCAACAGTTTTTTATATTCCCTTTCGTTTGGTGCCTACACCTACAGCAACACCCTGACCGGTGTGCCGGAAATCCCGATGAGTGATAAAATTTTTATGATTCAAAGCGATGTTATAAAAAATCTGGCCAAAGAGGGGCCATGCGTCATCGTCGGGCGTTGTGCAGAAAGTGTTTTAAAAGAGGAAGTTCCGTCTCTCAGCATATTTATTCACACCGATATAGAACGTCGTATTCAGCGCATTTGTGAGTACGAAAACATCTCTCGTGCTGCGGCTTTGGAAATGATTCACAAGACCGACAAGAAACGAGCCAGCTACCACAACTATTATTCCGAAAATAAATGGGGTGCCGCCACCACGTACGACCTGTGTGTCAACAGTCAAATCGGCATTGAGAACGCTGCTGCGCTAATTATTGACTGTATGCACCGAAAAGCACAATAAGTCCACTCCTTTTTTGCTCTATGAGCAAATTTTCTTATGCACTTGTTTTTTTGTTCTGCGTAAACTGTAGTACGAAGGCAGGTGCATATTTTGAAAAAAAGCGGTTGTTCACGGCGAAAAAATGCCAAAAAAAGACAGAGAACTGTTGGTTTTTTCTTCCTTCTCATCGGATTATTGGTGCTTCTTTTTCAGACCGATGGAGTGATTCGTTCGGTCATCCGCGGCTATCCTATGAGTGTGGCAACCGGTTTGATGTTGGAGAAAATGGATCAATCTATGAGTCACATTTTATCCAACGAGGAGCAGTATCTCAGCAATATTGACCGTGTGCAATATGGGAAGGACGGTTCGGTTTTAGCGGTAGAAACCGATACAGCCGATTTAAATCGCATCAAAGCAGAGTTCTCATCGGAATTGGAGAAAATTTTGCGCCAACAAGGCGATACCATCCCAATTAAGGTGCCAATTGGCACCTTAATTGGGTACGAATATACCCTAGGACGCGGGCCGGAAATTCGGTTCGATTTGCGCTATTCGTGGGCAGTAACCACCGAACTGAATAGCACCTTCTACGAAGCCGGCATTAATAACTCCTTACATTCCATTGAGTTAAATGTAAAAAACAAACTATTCATCCTCATTCCTTGGGGGAATCTAACCGAGGAAATCTCTACAAAATACATTCTTGCAGAAACTGTGATTATCGGAAAGATACCCAATGCGTACACCGGCGTTTACGATGGCTCGGGTGATATTGAGGATGATATTTTTAACCATCAAGCCGAATAATAAAAGATTTGAAAAGAAAGGTTTTGCGAAACATTGAAACAAGCAAAGCAACGCATTGACCAACTGGTAGAACAACTAAACGAATACAGTGACCGCTATTATTTAGAGGATAATCCGGTGGTTTCCGACTATGAGTACGATATGCTGCAAAATGAGCTAAAGCGTTTAGAAGCAGCCTATCCCGATTTGGTGCGCCCCGACTCTCCAACCGGTCGTGTGGGGGGGATGGCTGACCGCTTATTTGCGCCGGTGCCCCACACGGTAAAAATGGAAAGTTTGCAAGACGCTTTTTCAAGCGAGGAACTGTTGGCCTTTGACCGCCGCATTCGCGAATTAGCCGAACCAATTTATTCGGTAGAACCAAAAATTGATGGACTTTCGGTTTCGTTGGAATACCGAAACGGGCGGTTCGTGCGTGGCTCAACCCGCGGCGACGGCTTGGTCGGCGAAGACGTTACTGCCAATTTAATGACCATTGCCGACATTCCTAAAACCATAGATTTCAAAGGCTTTTTGGAAGTACGTGGCGAAGTGTATATGTCCCACAAACACTTCTTCGAACTCATCGCACGCCAAGAAAACCAAGGATTGGCGCCGCCCAAAAATCCGCGCAACGCCGCCGCCGGTTCCTTACGTCAAAAGAACTCCAATATAACGGCCGAGCGAAAACTCTCTACCTTTATATTCAATATTCAACAAATTGAAGGAAAATCCTTTTCATCTCATATCGAGTCGCTGAATTATCTGGCATCATTGGGTTTCTCAGTCCTTCCTTTTTACGACCGCGTCGTCGGGATGCAAGAAGCTATTAAGAAAATTGCCACCATTGGAGCACGACGAGGAGAACTCTCCTTTGACATTGACGGTGCCGTGATTAAGTTGGATTCGATTGAAAAGCGGAGTGTATTTGGTTCAACCGCGAAATTCCCCAAATGGGCGATAGCGTACAAATATCCGCCGGAAGAAAAAGAAACCAAACTGCTGGGTATTGAAATTAATGTCGGTCGAACCGGGGCGCTCACACCGACGGCTTGGTTTGAGCCTGTTTCCTTAGCCGGTACTACCGTCAGCCGTGCCGTGCTTCATAACGAAGATTTTATTAAAGAAAAAGACATTCGTATTGGCGATACCATCATTGTGCGTAAAGCCGGCGACATTATTCCCGAAGTGCTGGGGGTCGCCGCCCACGGAGAAAACACCATACCCTTTTCTATGGTAAGCCATTGTCCCTCTTGCGGGGCACCAGTCTCGCGCGAGCCACAGGAGGCTATTCTGCGTTGTACCAATGCAGAATGTCCTGCCCAACTCACTCGCCACATCATCCACTTTGCCAGCCGTGATGCAATGGATATTGAGGGCCTTGGCCCTGCCGTAGTAGAATTATTGCTGGAAAACAACTTGATAAGTCACCCGTATGACTTATATACCCTAAAAATCGATGATTTAGCCGGATTGGAGCGAATGGGCGAAAAATCGGCCAAAAATTTAATCGAATCCATCGCCGCCTCGAAAAAGAGAGATTTATATCGATTAATTTTCGGTCTTGGCATCCGCCACATTGGAGCAAAAGCCGCTAAATTGGTAGCCGACCGTTTGCGAACAATGGAGGCAATTTTAGCAGCCACAAAAGAAGACTTTATGGCTATTGACGGATTCGGTGAAATCATGGCCGAAAGTTTATACCAATTTTTATCCCTGCCACAAAGTCGCGAACTGATTGCCAAGTTCCAAGAATATGGGGTAAATATGTCCTGCCAGACCTCCATAACCGACAACCGATTTGCCGGTATGACCTTTGTGCTGACCGGTACTCTACCCACTTACAAGCGGAGCGAGGCAGCCACCATCATCGAGGGATTTGGCGGAAAAACATCCTCCTCCGTTTCGAAAAAAACCACCTACGTTTTGGCCGGAGAAGAGGCTGGCAGTAAACTGGACAAAGCCGCCGCCCTTGGGGTAACGGTCATTGACGAAGCCACCTTTAACGAAATGATAAAATGACCCCGTCTCCCCTATTATAAGCATAAAAAATGCACTTCCACTTCACATAGCGGGAGTGCATTTTTGTTTATGAAACAAAGCCGGCGGCCTTGACCTTTTTTTGAATAACCGAGGAAAACCAGCAGTAAAGGGCTTCGCCTAATTCCTGATAAATGGGATCACCATCATGCGAGCAAAGCATAGCAAAGGTTTGACCTACGCGTCGATCAACCTCGGTACCGCGCCGAAAAGAAAGATAATAAAACGAAAAGGCGCCGGTATCAGAAGATTTTTCAAATAGATCACGGTCACGTTCATATAAACCGTCAAAAAAAGCGGTGCGCGCCGTATTTGCCAAGGCCATATTGGGGCAAAATTGTTCCAATCCAGCCATAACCGTAAAGGAAAGCAACAACGTTTTTTGAGTGATTAAACTTTCGCTGTCGTTTTGGGAAAGGTTAAGTTCATCCTTTCGGCAAACCGTAACAAACTCACTTGCCAGCGCCGTTCCAAGGCCCTTTGCCCGCTCTAAATTTCCATTTGTTTTTTCTTTTTTATAGTCAGAAATTTCCGAAAACGGTTCATTGTTTTTCCGAATATCATCCGAAGGTTTTTCTCCAACTATTTTCATATCTTGGTCGGGATTCACATCAGTCACCTCACCTATTTCAACGTTTTCATTTCGGTTAGTGCCATCGCCAGCTGGTCGGGACAAGAGGTGGGACGAAACCCGCAACGAATGGATTTTAACGCATCAATCACTTCATCGACCCGTCGGCCGGCCACCAATTTAGCAATGCCTTGCGTGTTACCGTTACAGCCACCCTCAAAACGTACCGATCGGATGATGTCCTCCTCCACCTCAATCTCAATGGAACGAGAGCAAACACCCTTTGTTAAATATTTGTACTTCAATGTCAACCGTATTCCTTTCGTTTGTTTTGATTAGCGGTCTTTAAATTTGTTGCTACGCACCGGATGGCGCAATTTTCGAAGCGCCTTCGCCTCAATTTGGCGAATCCGTTCACGGGTAACATTAAACTCACTGCCCACCTCTTCCAACGTGTGGCAACGGCCGTCCAGCAACCCGAACCGCAGACGAATAACAGCCTCTTCACGGGGTGTTAAGGTGTGTAAAACCGTGTCAATATCTTCGTTCGTGATGGATTTTAAAGCAGCATCATCGGGTGCGGTGGCATCCTCATCGCGAATGAAATCCATTAAACGACTGTCCTCCTCGGGACCGATAGGGGTTTCCATTGAAACCGGCTCCTGTGCAACCCGCATAATTTCACGCACCCGTTCCACGGAAAGTTCCATCCGCTCCGCAATCAATTCCTCCGAAGGTTCCTGGCCGTTTTCGTGAAGCAGTTGACTTTGCACCTTTTTTAACCGATTGATGGTTTCTACCATATGCACCGGAATTCGAATGGTTCTGGCTTGGTCGGCAATGGCCCGTGTAATAGCTTGGCGAATCCACCAAGTGGCATAAGTAGAAAATTTAAAACCTTTGGTATAGTCGAACTTTTCTACCGCTTTAATTAAACCAACGTTTCCCTCTTGAATTAAATCCAAAAAGTGCATCCCACGGCCGACATATTTTTTCGCAATACTAACCACCAAACGGAGGTTGGCTTCGGTCAAACGTTTTTTGGCTTCATCATCACCTTCAGCAATTCGTTGTGCCAATTCCACTTCTTCCTGACCGCTGAGAAGAGAAACCCTACCGATTTCTTTCAAATAAACCTTAACAGGGTCATCCAATGAAATGGTTTCCAAAGCGGCCATATCTTCTTCAATATTTTCGGTTTCCAATTCTTCTAAAGCCAAATCTTCCAAGGTGGGTTCGGCAAAATCCAAATCCAACACCGGCGGTTCGGTTGCCAAAGCATCTTCATCTTCCGGAACGTCTACTATTTCCGCAAACTCATCGACTTGTTGTTTTTGTATTTCATCATAATTTTTTTCACTGGCTTCTACCGTTACTTCCAGCACTTCTTTTTTACTCATCCTTGTTGACTCCTTTTTTCATCTATCATTTTTTGCATTCGGCGTGCCCATTCGTCATCATCCATTTGACCGATTTGCCCAGGGCTACATTTTTCTTTTTCTTCTCTAAGCACCCGCATCGCATCCAATAGAGATTGAATGGGGTGAGCGGCAATCACCGGTCGATTTTGCAAGAAGGAAATATATCCCATTTCCTCAGGCGTAAAATCGTCGCCACAAAAAGAAGGGTCGAATTTTCCGTCCGGACGGGCGATGGCTTCCATAACCGCGGTAAAAATACGCCGATTGAGGGAGGATACAAAATCCTCGTTGGACAGCCCACCCAGTTTTGTTTTTAGGTCGGGATGAACCATCAATACCGAAAGCAATTCCTCCTCAGCCTTGACGGCGCGTGGATGGAGGCGGCGTTCGGGGTTGGTTTCGCTTTTGGTATAAACCGGTTTGACAACGGAATCAATTTCCTTTTTTTGCCGCGCCTTTCTTTTTTGGTAGCGTTTTCGTTCGATTTCTTTTTGAAGCACTTGCTTCGAAACGCCGTACTCCTCCGAAATACGGCCGGCATATAAATCAACCGATATCGGATCCGAAATTCCGGCTAAAGCAGTTGTCACCGCGTTCAAATAACGACTTTTTCCATCATTCGTCGTTCGGTCAATCCCTTCAGCTGCTTGAAATAGTTTAAATTCAATTTCGTTGGCAGCTCCATCCAACACGGCTTGAAATTTTTCTTTTCCGTTCTTTTTAATAAATTCATCAGGGTCTTTTCCGTCCGGAACCGCAACAACCGATACCTTAAGACCGGAATCGGCCAGCACCTCCATCGCACGATTGGCGGCTTTTTGACCGGCCGCATCTCTATCAAAACAAAGCACAATTTCCGACGTATAACGGGAAATTAAACGCGCCTGTTCGGACGTAAAGGCGGTGCCTAGGGTACCGATGGCGTTTTCAAATCCGGCTTGATGAAGCGAAACTACATCCATATTCCCTTCCACCACCAACAATTGCTTTGAACAAAACCCCTTGGCGAAATTAAAGCCAAACAAGGATTTGCTTTTTTTGTAAACCGGTGTATCCGAGGTGTTGATATATTTACCGCCTTTTTCTTCCGCAGGGTGCCGACGGCCACTAAAGCCAATCACCTTACCACTGAGTTCAATGATGGGAAACATCACGCGATTGCGAAACCGGTCATAATATCCTTTGCTTCCCTTGGTAATCACATTGGCTTGTTCCATATCGCTCAGGGAATAGCCTTTGCTTTTTAGATGCTTGAGTAGGTCATCCCATCGATTTGGAGCACAACCAAGCCCAAAATGACGAATGGTTTTCACCGAAAGGCCGCGACCGGTTAAATAATCCAGCGCCCATCTCCCCTCGTCGGTAAAAAGAAACCGATGAAAAAAGCGCGCCGTTTCTTGGTTGATTTCATAAATACGCGCTTTTAATTTCAAATAAGAATCGTCATACTCCCCTTCGGGGATGGTAATGCCGGCACGGTCAGCTAATCGTTTGACGGCTTCAACATAATCCAAATTTTCGATTTTACGAACAAAGGTAAAAGCATCTCCACCCGCGCCGCAACCAAAACAATAAAAAGAGGCGGTATCGGGATAAACGGTAAAAGAAGGCGTTTTTTCATTGTGAAAAGGGCAAAGACCGTTTAAATTGCGGCCTGCCCGCTTTAAATTCACATAAGGGGAAACCACCTCTTCAATGGGATTTTTATATTTAATTTCCATAATGACTTCATCCGGAATACGCAAGTGGCACCCCCCTTTTTTTATCTTAAATGATTAAACGTCCAGCGCCCAAGATTTTGGAATGAAAAACTGCTTATACATCTCAACAGCATAATGGTCTGTCATACCGGCGATATGGTCAATAATCGCACGGTCCAGCCCCTCTCGCTCGACCAACCTACCATATTCCAACGGTAAACGATTCGGATTTTTCTTAAAATACTCAAACAAGCCGATTAAAATACCATCAACCTTGCTCTCTTCCCCCTTGGCGATGGGATTTTTATACACGCGTTCAAACAAAAATTCGTGCAATCGGTCAAAGGCGTTTTGGGTGGTTTCATCCATTCCGATATCTTCGGTGCTATGGAAAATAACCGCTTTTACCAAAGTATCAATGCGTTCGCTTTTGGTATGCCCTAAAACATCACAAACAGCAGCATCTAAATCTTCTTCCCGAATAATGCCGGCCCGCACCGCATCGTCAATATCGTGGTTGATGTAGGCGATGCGATCGGAAAGGCGAACTATTTTTCCCTCTTGACTTTGTGGCCAATTCCCCTTGGTATGGTTTAAAATACCATCCAACACCTCAACCGTTAAGTTAAGGCCTTGAAAGTTTTTTTCCAAACATTCACAGACCCGAACGCTCTGTTCGTAATGGTGAAAACCAAAATCGACAATTTCATTCAAAGCGCGTTCGCCCGCGTGACCAAAAGGGGTATGCCCCAAATCGTGCCCGAGTGCAATAGCCTCGGTTAAGTCTTCATTCAAACGCAGAGCACGGGCAATGGTGCGAGCTATCTGCGCCACCTCTAATGTGTGGGTTAAGCGGGTACGATAATGGTCCGACTCGGGTGAAAGAAAAACCTGTGTTTTATGTTTTAAACGGCGAAAGGATTTGCAATGAATAATGCGGTCGCGATCACGCTGAAAGGCGGTGCGCAATTCGCATTCAGGTTCCGAAACGCGCCGCCCTTTGCTGGCGCTGCTAAGTACTGCCTTGGCAGATAAGGTTTCTTTTTCTATTCGCTCGGTTAGGGTACGAATATATTCCATCCCGACACCTCCTAAAACAAAAGGGCATTGGATTTTTTTGCTATATATTTTATTATTAGACAAATTTGACGAAAACCCTTTATTTTTTTAAGAAAAACCCCAAAAAATTTCTTCGATATTTAAAAAAGGCATTTTTCCACAAAAGGTATCGGTGCATTTTTTGAAAAAATTCTCTAAACAAGACGATGAAACAACAGCACAAATGGTAATGCGGTCGGAAAAATCGGTCGAAATAATTTCGTGTTCCACGCTTTCCAATAATTTTAATAGAAGATCATAATCTCCGTAATCACAAGAAACGGTGAATTTTTTGGCCGGCAAAATGGTTTTAATTTCTGCTTGTTGCAGTGCCGTGCGCGTTGCTTCGGAATAGGCGCGCACCAACCCGCCGGTGCCAAGCAAAACACCCCCAAAATAGCGAGTCACCACCACCAACACATCGGTCACGCCGAAATGTTGAATGACTTGCATAACGGGAAGGCCGGCGGTGGAGTGTGGCTCACCGTCATCGGAAAAACGTTTCGTGCCGTTTTCTCGCAGCGAAAAGGCGTAAACATTATGACGGGCATCCCAATATTTTTTGCGCATTTTGGCCAAGCTTTCACTCGCCTCTGCCTCGGTTTTGCAAGGAATAACGGTGGCAATGAAGCGCGATTTTTTCACTTCAATTTCGGCCGAATATTCGGCACGGACGGTTTTATATCCCTCCACCGCATTTTCCTCCCGTTCTTTTGGATATATTTCTAAATATTATATCATTTTTCGACGCCCGCCGTCAACCATTTAAAAGAAAAAAATCCCACAAACGAAGATTCGTGTGTGGGAAAAATTTAATATTTGCGCCAAACAAATTTATCAACCACGCCGGTGTAGGACTGGATGATTTTGACCACCTTAGTGGAAACGTTTTCTTCCACATAATCCGGCACGGGAACGCCATAATCACCCTGACGGGTAGCGGTAACGGCAATATCGACCGCTTGCAGCAAGGACTTTTCATCAATGCCGGCTAAAATAAAGCAAGCCTTGTCCAATGCTTCGGGGCGTTCGGTCGAGGTGCGAATGCAAACAGCCGAAATTGGATTGTCAACACAAGCAAAAAAACTGCTTTCTTCCGGTAAGGTGCCGCTATCCGAAATGACAGCAAAGGCGTTCATTTGCAAAGCGTTGTAATCGTGAAAACCAAGCGGTTCGTGTTGAATCACCCGCTTATCCAGTACAAAGCCGCTTTCTTGTAAACGCTTTTTCGAACGGGGATGACAAGAATACAAAATCGGCATATCGTAGGTTTCAACCAAGCGATTAACCGCGGTAAAAAGAGAAAGGAAATTCTTCTCGTTGTCGATATTTTCCTCTCGATGAGCCGAAAGAAGCATATATTTTCCTTTTTCCAATCCCAAACGGGAGTGTATATCCGAGGCTTTAATCTCTTCCAAATTATTGCGCAACACCTCTGCCATCGGAGAACCGGTAACGTAGGTGCGTTCTTTCGGCAGACCGCAATCGACCAAATAACGGCGCGCATGCTCACTATAAGCCAAATTTACGTCCGAAATAATGTCAACAATACGACGGTTGGTTTCTTCCGGCAGGCATTCATCTTTACATCGGTTACCGGCTTCCATATGAAAAATGGGAATGTGTAACCGCTTGGCGGATATAGCTGACAGACAGGAGTTGGTATCCCCCAAAACCAACAAGGCATCCGGCTTAATTTGATTCATCAATTTATAAGAAGCATTGATGATATTGCCGATGGTGGCACCCAAATCATCCCCAACGGCATCCATATAAATATCCGGCTCTTTGAGCTTTAAATCTTTGAAAAAGATGCCATTTAAATTGTAATCATAATTTTGACCGGTATGGGCCAAGAGGCAATCGAAATAACGGCGACATTTCTCAATCACTGCTGACAAACGGATAATTTCCGGTCTGGTACCGACGATAATCAACAATTTTAGTTTTCCGTTGTTTTGAAACGAAAGGTTGGAATAATCGGTCTTAAAAGTCATTTTTAACGACTTCCCTTCTGTTTTTAGCCCCTTCAAAAGGGTTTTATCGGTCCTTCATTTTTGCCAATTCCTCGCGAATAAAGGAAAGGCTTAACAGTTTTTCTTTCACCTGTTCCACGTTCAACAACTGGGTGTTACCGGAATTAAATTCCGCTAAAGGGTTGCGCATGGTATCGCCATCTTTAAAGTATTTATCATAATTCAGGCCACGATTATCCGACGGGACGCGATAAAAATTGCCCAAATCGGTTGCTTTGGCACATTCTTCGTTCGTAAGTAAGGTTTCATACATTTTTTCGCCGTGGCGAATGCCAATAACTTTAATTTCGGTGGCGGGCTGGAATAATTCCGTTACTGCTTGGGCTAAAACTCCAATGGTGCAGGCCGGTGCTTTTTGCACCAAAATATCGCCCGAAACACCTTTCTCGAATGCAAATAGAACCAAATCGACCGCTTCATCCAAACTCATAATAAAGCGGGTCATCGACGGTTCGGTAATGGTAATGGGCTTCCCCTCTTTTATCTGGTCGATCCAAAGCGGAATCACCGACCCGCGCGAACACATAACATTGCCGTACCGGGTGCAACAAATTTTTGTCTTTGCGGGATCAATGGTGCGGCTTTTGGCCACAATCACCTTTTCCATCATCGCTTTGGAAGTTCCCATTGCGTTGACGGGATAGGCGGCTTTGTCGGTCGAAAGGCAGACGATATTTTTAACCCCTGCTTCAATGGCAACGTTCAAGACATTCTCGGTGCCAAGCACATTGGTTTTTACCGCTTCAATCGGGAAAAATTCACAAGACGGAACCTGCTTTAACGCAGCGGCATGGAAAATATAATCCACCCCGCTCATTGCATTTTTCACCGAGGATATATCGCGCACATCCCCAATAAAAAACTTGATTTTATCAGCCACTTCGGGCATTTTGGCCTGAAATTCGTGACGCATATCATCTTGTTTTTTTTCATCACGAGAAAAAACGCGAATTTCGCCAATATCGGTTTTCAAAAAACGGTTTAGCACCGCATTTCCAAAGCTACCGGTGCCGCCGGTAATCAGTAGTGTTTTGCCGGAAAATGTACTCATATTGAACACCAAGCCCTTTCCACACAATATACATATTCAATATACCATAAGAACGAAATGAAGTCAATCTTTACCCAATAAAAAAAGCCGTTCGCAACCAGACAAACGGCAAAAATAAACTTTTTCTAGAACGATTTTCGTTGTTCGAATTTTTGTAGGCCGAAAATAAAGGCAAAACCGGCCAAAAAAGCAACAAGGCAAAGAGGAATACCCAATCCGATTGGGAAACCGGGAAAAAGTTGGGGCAAAGAACCAAGCAAAAATCCAAAAACAACCAAATAGGTTGGTTGTGGAAATTTCTGCATAGCTTTATCCATAAACTTGGCGCACAGAAAGGTGCCAAGCAACACCCCGATACCAAGCGGCAAAAACGGCAACAATCGAAAGTTATTGATGGCCACCATCAATTCTTCATATAGCCCTAACATATAAAGTATTTGTGAAACACTAATGCCGGGTAAAATTAAAGCAGCCGCCACAATGAATCCGCCCAAGAATTGCAAAAAGATATCCCAAATTTGAAATCCCTCTTGCGGGGCAAAAACCCCTTTTGGAAGTATGGCAATCAATAAGACCAAAATTGCACCAACGATAGGGTAAGCCACCACTGAACAGGAAAATTTTTTAACACCCGCAGTTTTAACAATGATGGGAATACCGCCGGCCACCGCACCCAAAAAGAAATAGCTGACCGGTAGTGGAAAGCGTTGCAGGCAAGGAGCAATCACATATTTTGAAAATAAGAATATGCCATACGCCGCCCCGATAAGAAATTTTAAAAGAAATATTATATTTTTCTTCGGCTCTTTGCGCAACGAGGCTATTGCCGTAATTAATCGGTCGTATATGTTCAATATCATTGCCATAGAGCCGCCACTGACACCCGGAACGGTCATGGTTCCTCCAATCCAAAACCCCTTAAAAAAGACCAATATTGAATCTAACATATCCAATTCCTTCCTTTTTACAATTTATTCGAACAAACGACCATCTTCCAAACGGAGCGCAGAACGGCAGAACGTAACTGGAATTTTCAACGCACCCATTTCCTGCAAAAAGGCATCCACCACCATTTTGGGGTTTATATTATCTTGTCCACCGGCCGGTAGACGCAACGTAAGAACCAAATCTTCATCTCGAATCGCAAGAGAATAGTCAATCATTTTCTCGGACAGATTCAGCGGCTTGAGAACACCTTTTTTGGTCTTCTTTTCCACTAAAATTTCCTCTTTTTCTAGAAAAGATTGCAATGATTCTTTCCACTCTTGCGCCCGATGGAAGGTCACAACAAAATCGGCCATCGCAATTCTACCGGGTCTAAAAACCGGTTCTTTTAAACCAAGCACCGTTAACCCCTCGGGGCAGACATCGGAAATCATTTTCTCGGCCTGCTCAAGTGGAAAATCATCTGATTCTAAACGAAAGTCCATCACCTCATACTCACTGGAAAACCCAAGTGACAAAGGCAAAGCAAAGGTGATATAGGGATGCCGATTAAATCCCTCAGTATACCAAACACGCACCGAGGAAAGGCGGAGTAACCGTGTCATAAAACGATTCATATCTAAATGCGAAGCAAAGCGCAAGGGGCCGTCTTTTTTATAAAACAGTCGAACGTTTTTCAAAACAAACTCCCTTTCTGTACTTGGCGGCACCGCACCCCGAACACTGTTTGCGACAGTGCGGCGTGGTGGTGGCAGCTTTAGCCAATTCATACTCTTTAATAAAAAACTCTTTAGACACACCGTAGTCCAAATGATCCCACGGTAATACTTCCTCTATCGCACGCTCGCGGTTAGCATAAAAAGCAAGAGAAACGCCGGCCGCTTTAAAAGCGGCTTGCCAGCGTGGCAAATCAAAACATTCGCCCCAACTGTCCATCTTGGCACCCGCCAAATAGGCATTTAAAATAACCGCGCCCATCCGACGGTCGCCGCGCGCCATAGCCCCTTCCAGCGAGCTGGTTCCACTGTCGTGCCAACTGAGAGAAATCTTTTTACTGGTTACGCTTTCACGCAAGAGTTGCTGACGACGGCGCATTTCCTCCTCAGTGATTTGAGGACAAAAACAAAAAGGAGTAAAGGGCTTAGGTACAAAGGTAGAAACACTGATGGAAACATGAACCGCTTTGCCCTTGGGCCGGTCTGGATTTTGATAATATAAATTGACAATTTTCTGTCCCAATTCGGCAATCCCGCGAATGTCCTCATCGGTTTCGGTGGGAAGACCAATCATAAAATAGAGTTTTACCGCGGTATAACCGCCGGCAAAAGCGATTTGGCAAGAGGATAAAATATCCTCCTCGGTAATATTTTTGTTAATCACATCGCGCAGACGCTGCGTGCCGGCTTCGGGGGCAAAGGTAAGTCCACTTTTGCGAATCATCTTCATTTTTTCCAAAAGTTCCGGGGAGAAATTATCAATCCGAAGCGAGGGTAAGGAAAGACTGATGTTTTGCGCATCGGTCCACGAAATCATACACCCCAGCAAGGGCTCAATTTCGGTATAATCACTAGTGCTCAATGAAGAAAGCGACATTTCATCATACCCCGTGCTTTTGCAAAGATCCTTGGCCTGAGCATTAATAACATCGGCCGATTTTTCCCGCACCGGACGGTAAATAAAACCTGCCTGACAAAAACGACACCCGCGAATACACCCGCGAAAAATTTCCATTACGGCTCGGTCATGTACAATTTCGGTAAAGGGAACGGGCACATTTTGCGGATAATAGGAAGCATCTAAATCCTTTATAATTCGCTTATGCACCGTAGCAGGTGCCCCCTCTTTCGGGGTGTAGGCCGCAACCATCCCCTCTTCATCATAAGCAACCTCATAAAGCGAGGGTACATAAACCCCTTCAATTTGCGCGGCGCGGCGCAAAAACTCCTGCTTATCCGTGCCGCCCTCCATTTTGTAGGCCTTGTATAAATCCATCACCTCTAAATCCACTTCTTCCCCCTCACCGAGGAAAAAGAGGTCGACAAAATCAGCCAAGGGTTCTGGATTACATGCGCAAGGTCCGCCCGCCACCACCAAGGGGGCAAGGTTATGGCGGTCTTTTGCCAACAACGGAAGGCCTGCCAAATCTAACATATTAAGCACATTAGTATAAGAAAGCTCGTACTGCAAGGTAAAGCCAATAAAATCAAAATCCCGAATAGGGTCACGGCTTTCCAGTGCAAACAGCGGAATCTGTTCACGGCGCATCACTTCTTCAAAATCAAGCCAAGGGGCGAAAACCCGCTCGCACCAGATATCCTCTCTCTCATTGAATAATCCATAAAGAATCTTCATACCAAGATGGGACATTCCGATTTCATAAGTATCCGGAAAGCAAAAAGCAAAACGAATATCTACCTTGGATTTGTCCTTAATGACACTTCCCATTTCACCGCCCGAATAGCGCGCCGGTTTTTGTACCGTTAAAAAAAGTTGTTCTAACTGTTGGTTGTCCATCCAACATCCTCCCTACCAAACATCCAAGCCGCATACGGCAAAATTGACCAATTATATAAAATTATTTTACCGCATTTTCCCCCATTTTTCAATCATTCTTTTTGCTTTTTTGAAAGAAAAACGCCAAAAATCAGATAGAATGCCAATAACAAAAGTGATGGATTTTGATAGTTCCGGATAAAAAGCAAAAGGCCACCAAGCAAAAGGACGCTTAAAAATAGGGAAGAAATGGCTTGACGAAGCAAAAAAATTACTTTTTGTGCTCCTTTCCCCCGTAGCCAACAATACAAAACGGTTCCTCCATCCAGTCCAATAATCGGCAGTAGATGAAAGGTGCCAAGCACCAGCATTACCGCCGCATACCCCAATATCCACCGCCGCCGAAAGAAGGCGTATAAAAGTAATAGCACTCCCCCGCCCACAAGATTGGCAAGCGGACCGGCCGAAGCAATCAAACATTCACTGTGGGCTGCCTTATCCCAAGAACCGCATAACCGCACCGCCCCTACACGTAGACTGACTTCTTTCGGTTTGCAACCGCACCAAACCATTGCTGCCAAATGGCCGGCCTCGTGCAAAACCGTGGCCAAAAAAGAGGGCAATATCCATCCTGTTTTATCCACATACAAAAGAAAGCTCAACAACAGGCAAAATCCCACCGAAATACCAAACCGAACCCCTTTAATATTACCATAAATCATTCTTCGACCGCACGCAAAAACGGAGTTGGATCAATGCGACGGCCACCTACCCGAATTTCAAAATGAAGGTGTGGACCGGTGGAGCGACCTGTACTGCCGCAGGTAGCAATGCGCTCACCGGCATTCACCCAATCTCCCTTACTGACCGAAAGTTTTTCGCAATGAGCGTAGAGGGTTTCGAATCCGCCGTGTTCCACCACAACATAATTACCGTAACTCGCGTGATGATTCGCCGTTTCAATCACCTTTCCATCCATAGCCGTCACAATTTCGGTTCCTTTTTTCGCCGCAATATCCAGCCCATTGTGCGAGGCAATTTCCCCGGTAAAAGGGTCGGTTCGATACCCGTAAGAAGAAGTTAATTTTCCTTTCATCGGCAAAATGAAACCTTTTTGAACATCCGGTTCCCCCTGTTCCAAAGGACCGCCTGTCCCCTCTAGCACCTGCCGCACATCGGTACTGACCGCCATATTGTTTTGATACCATTCCTTCATCTGCGAAAAAAATCCGCCGAAAAACAACTTTACTATCAAACAAAACAATAAAACGGCGGCGCAAATAGCGCCTTGAACCGCCAAAATTACCAGATGTGGGTCGGTGCTTTTTTGGGTGTTTTCCTTTATTTCAGAACTTTCTTCCTCGGCCTTTTCTTGGGGCGGCAAATAATAATCTTGTTCCATATTTGATAGACACTCCATTTGTTTTTTTATACACTATATGAAAGTTCTATGCTGGTTATGCCGCACAAAAAAATGCAACCGACAATGGGCGTAGTGTTCGAAAAAAACACTTGGCCTAGGTGTCGGGTGCATTTTTATATTCCGTATTTGGTTATATTCCGTATTTGGTTAAATTCCGTATTTGGTTAAATCGATTCGTCCATCCGGTTCAAAGGTAACACCCTCGGACTCTAACAGCTGACGCTGGCGCTCTCCGCCGCCAAAGGCAAATGCAGCAGCGCATTCTCCCTTGCGATTCACCACGCGGTGGCAAGGAATCTCTCCCGGTTTTGGGTTGATATGCAAGGCGTATCCTACCACACGTGCCCAGCGCGGATTGCCGGCCAACAGAGCCACCTTTCCGTAAGTCATCACCTTTCCTTTGGGAATCGTTTTGACTACCTGATAGATACGCTCAAACACCGAAGGATTCATTTTATTTCCCCTTTTTATTTAGTATGCCCCACAAGGGCTAGCCAAATCATTTAAACTTGAATCCGATTTGGGAAGACATATTTTTCGCTATACATTGTTAAAATCCTCGTAAATCCGAAAGGATTCACTTCGTTTTTGCCGTGTATACGGAGCGTATACCGAAAAAGAATGCTGCTTGCACAACTCTTGCGACCTTAAATGAGTTATTTTTTGTGTAGATTTTGGTGAAACGGAGTTCATAAGGCTT
>JAZNIW010000025.1:0-7077 GCA_045577695.1 Acutalibacteraceae bacterium | reverse complement strand
GTGAATAATTATTTTGCTATATCTTATGCAGTAAATCGGCAGCACAACGATAAGCCACGCAAATAGAATTAACATTCCTAAACCAAGACCACCGTAGCCCTCCCCACGGGAAGTAGCATTGATTATTATTACAAGCGCTCCCCAAAAAGCAATGAACGCAAAAGAAAAAATAGGCGGGTAAATGTATTTTTTAAGTTTCTTCATTCAATCACCCCAAAAACAAAAGATGTTCTACCGTTATGATAGCGCACTTTCTTCGCCCTGTCAACCCCGTAGGGCGGGAAACGGCGGGAAAGAAACACCCCCGCAATCTCACCGCACCCCCGTAGGGCGGGGGCTTGCTCCCGCCGTTCTACCATCCTAATGCACCCCCGCCCTACCCGCTCCCGCCGCCAAGCCTCCCCTTGTCAGGGGAGGTGGATTTTTGCGAAGCAAAAAGACGGAGGGGTAGTTTTCTCTCCCTCCGCCTCGCCTTGCTCGGCACCTCCCTCATCAGAGGGAGGTATTATAATTAACCAAAATATCTCTTCAGCAGACCCTCGAACGCTCTGCCGTGGCGCGTCTTATCTTGAAACCGCTTGAAATAAGGGATACGGAAGAAATTATCATTTTCACCAATCACCCCAACTTGACAAATTAAAATTGTGTGCTATAATGTAAGTGAAATAAGGCAAAACCGATAGACGGTTTCGCCCTCAAATGATTGATTAAAAAGATTTAACCGCACAGTTTGCAGACAGGGCGGTTATTTCTTTTTTATGACCGTTATTACAAGTGTTATAACTGAAATTATAACAATACTAAACTGAAATAAATCCTGATTAGTTATGTACATAGGGCATCACCCCCGTATCCGAGGGCAAGAATGAAACCGCCTACCGTTTAAGGTTTGCCTTATTCCGGAAGGATTATAGCATAGTATGTCGGATATTGCAACATAAAAACCGCCTTTTCAGGCGGTTTTTATGTTTTTAAATTATTTAAAGTATCTCTTCAGCAGACCCTCAAACGCGCGGCCGTGGCGGGCCTCATCTTGAAAAGTCATAAAAAAGCCTTATTTTATGCGGTTATTACTGAACGAACACCCCTTGACACACCCCAAATCTTTAGATATAATGAATAAAAAAAGATATGAGGAAAAAGCATAGGAGGTCTATTATGGGAAGAAGATACCCAGGAACATTACCCTTAAATGCGAATAAAACCGCTTGGCAGTATCGCCTTAAATTGACCTTGCCGAATGGTGAGAAGATTGACACCACTTGTAAGAGAAATGAGCACGGACACCCCTTTTTAACGGCTGAGGAGGCATATAAGGCAAAAGAAATACATAAGGCGAGACTTTTATCAGGTGAGAAGAAACACACCTCTAAACAAAAGGAAATGACCCTTAAAGACCTTTATGAGCATTATATGTCCTCTGCTGAGGCAAAGAGCAAAGCACCCTCCACCATTGCCAAACAAGAGAGTATGTGGAAAAACCATATTTCTGATAAGTTTGGTGATGACTTATTCAAAGATATAACCCTTGCGGATTTGCAAAATTACCTACACGAACTCTATACCATAAAGGGTTATGAATATAAATATGTAGAGGGGTTTTTGCGGTTCTTCTATCTGCTTTGGGGTTATGCCTACCGACTTGATAAGGTTGATTACGAGCGGTATATAAAAATGTTTATTGATAGAGGCACTCGCCTTACAATGCCCGAAATGACCCAAGAAGATTCCGAAGAGGCAGAGGGTCCGATAGAAACTTATAATCAGTATCAAATCAACGAAATGGAGGACTTATTCAAGAGCGAAGATGGCAACCTCCTTACCGCCTTTTATCTTGGTCTGTATTGCGGATTGCGAATCAGCGAGGTGTTTGCGATTCGTTGGCGGTCTATTGATTGGATAGAGAGTTCAATCCTCATTAACAGACAAATGCACTATGAGGGCGGTATGTTAAAATTATGCCCAGTAAAAACTATGAAAAGTGTTCGCAAGGTTTATATGCCGAAAGTGTTGCATAACTACCTTTATGACCTATACACCACCCAGAACGAACAGAAAAAGGCAATGGGCAGAGCATACCGCAACACCGAGCGAGTGTATGACACAATGCTCAAAGAAGAAATCACCGAGGGCGATTTTATTAACCGCAAGGCGAACGGCGAACTATTGACAGTAAACTCCATGAAATATTGGAGCAAGAAGATAAAGGCAGAACTTGGGTGGGATTTCAAGTTCCACAACTTGCGACACACCTATGCCTCAAATTGTGCTGCTAACAATATGAACCTGCAAATGCTGATGGAAATGATGGGACACAAGAAACTTGAAACCACAAAAAAGTATTATATCAGCACCAACAATCCCGACCTCATCAAGAGGACTGTTGACTTGCTGAACACTATTTATAAATCACCTGATGAAATAGACACCGTTGAGGCTGACCCTCGCATTATGGAACGAAAGCGAAAGAAAGAGACACATATACCTCGTAAGAGATAAGATTGAGCAGGGTTTGTCCCTGCTTTTCTTATGTGTGTTTATACTTGTATTGTGTTTGTTCTTTTCTTTATGTATTTATGTTTTTGTTAATACCCCTTATATTATTTAACAACCCAATACAGTACACCACACTACAAGAAAGAACATCCCAATGCAGTTCAACAACAACCCAAGTCAACCCATTCCAAGGACAGTACAACCCACTACACTACATTCCACAACAAGAGAATAAAAAACAATACAGGGAAACTGCGACCGCATTCGATCGAATCCGGTCGCAAAGCTTGAGGGAAAAAGAAGGGAGGCGATTTTTCGCCTCCTGTTTTTTCTTATGCATTATCTTCTTTTGTGATATCGCTCCAAATCTCCGCCTCGTATTCCTTGTATGGTTTTTCCCATTCATCCTCATTACCTATTGCGACAAAGTTTGAAAGGTGGCGGTGATATCTTTCAGGGGTATCCTCTATTTCCCCAAACAACATAGAAAACTCTTTTTCGCAAATTACATTGTCTTTGTTCCTTTTGGGGAAAATCAATTCATACTCATTGTCACCAATGGTATAGGTTACGGTTGATGAATATCGCTTTTTAGCATTCTCACTGTTCTTTCTGCATTTTTCTGAATACTGTGAGTGGTCTTTATCAATGTTCCCTTTGATAATCCCCCACACAAGAGAAATGTTGGGAGATACCTTTGGATTTTTGTGGTCAAAGGCATACTCGCAAAAAGCGACCATTATTTCCTTGACCTCTTGTGGGCTGGCATTATAAATCATATCCTTATAACTGCCATAAAAAATAGTGTTTGGGGGTTTCTTTTCTGATTTCATTATTGTTTGTTCCTTTCGTTTTTTATTTGCCTTTTTTGGTAAGGCAAAATAAGTATGAAAGAAATATCCCCAACACAATTTTTCTGCATATCTTTTTTACAATTTTTCGAACATTTCTGAAATTATTGAAAAACATACATATCTATGGTATAATGAATATGCGAAACAGTTCGATAAATAAGAATTTGTTAAATTTAGGGAGGCATTTCTTTGTGTTTGAAGTAGTAACGAAGTATAATAAAGAAATTTTTTGTAAGTGTTATAGAGTATATTATAAGTTTTTTGGTAAATACAACACTAAAAGAACTTTATTATTGATGATTATGTGTTTTGCTTTAGCTACAGTTAATTTGGTTTTAGGAATAATTAAACCCGAAACATTTCATACGATTTATGCTTCAGTATTCTTTTATATTATATCTTTAGTTTTTTTATTCAGTTTAATAATAATGAGTGATAAAGGCATAGAAATAATGGTTGATAGAATATTTAACAAAAATCCTAATATGGATTTGATTGCAAAATATGTATTTAATGAAGAAAATTTCGTTTCAATTAATGGTCAAAATAGCCCTACATATCTTGATTATAATAGCATTGTTCATCTTGAGATAATTGATGAATATATCATTATATTATTAAAAAACAAGAAGTTTATAGCGCTTAAAAATAGTGATGAGCTAATTAGTTTCTTACAAACAAAAAAGTAAATGTTAAATAAATTCCAATATGTCGAACAGATAAAAAAGATATGAGAGAACAAAATCTCTCATATCTTTTTTTGTTCGCATAATTCCTTTTGTAATGTTTCGTATAATGCTTGTATGTCGAGTTCAACGGCATTTCGCTTTTGCTCTAAATCGTATAGGGTTTCGTTCATATCGTGTCCGCTCCTTTCGTTTTCTTTGCAATAAATATGAATGATATTTTTTGCAAATGGCTGTCGGCAGACCTTACTGATTTAGGATAAATCGTAGTAAGTCATATTTCTGCGAAATAAAATCAGATTTTACATACTGATTTTGTAGGAGCAGAGATATGACCGCACGAAAACGGCACCATTTCCCAAGTGCCGTTGCAGTAAGGTTGTGGCGACAATTTCCTTTCGTGTGTCGCCACTCTTTGCTCCGTATTTTTTAATACAAGCAAAGGAGGTATTTTGTTATGGGCAATTATGCCATTATGCGATTTGCAAAATACAAGAGGGGGTCTGTGGCGAACATAGAGCGACACCAGAACCACCGTGAGCGGTTGAAATACCGCAAGCACCCTGAACGAGAGTGCGAAAACTACACTTGGAAAAAGTACGATGAAACAATGACACAAACTGTCCGCAAAGCAATCAAGGAGCAAGAACGTGCAACGGGTCGCAAAGTGCGAAAGGACACCAATACGATTTGCGAAACAGTGCTCACATTCTCAAAGGAAATGAACGGCAAGTTTGATTTATGGGAATGGGTCAGGGCGAATGTGAAATGGGTTAGAGAGGCATTTGGGGAAGATAAATTGATTAGATTTGATTTGCACCAAGATGAATCGCAAGTGCACCTCCATACATTTTCCCTTATGACTGATGCAAATGGACGGTTCAATTCCTCGCGATTCTTCAACAAGAAAAGTCAGGTCATTGCCTTACAAGATAGTTATGCAAAGGCGATGAAACCCTTTGGACTTGAAAGAGGACAGAGCAAAGACCAAACGGGAGCAGTACACCAAACCCTCCAAGAGTGGAGGCAAGCGGAGAACGAACGATTGGAAAGAGAACTCCAAGAAATGACAGAGGGCATTTTCGCGGAGGAAAAAGAACACACCGCCCAACCCCTTGAAAATGATATTTTTGATGATTTGCGATAAGGGAGGTTGTTGTGATGATGTCGGCTGCAGAGATAATTGCCTTTGAAAAAGAATGTGAGCGGTTGAATGTGGAGCGGTATCGAAAAGCACTCCGCATATCAGAGATAATGCGGTTGTTTAGTTGCACGTATGCGGAGGCAGAGGGCATTTATTACATAGAAAAACACACCGCAAAACACACACCGCTGTTTTAGGTAATTTTTTAATAATTTTTTGGTGTGTAAAAAACACACTAAATCTAAATGAATCCAAAAAGACAAGGCACTCACCAAAAATGGCGAGTGCCTTAAAAATCCTTTATTTATGCGGGTTTTCGCTTATTTGAAATAGCGGTTGAGAAGTCCCTCGAAAGCCTTGCCGTGTCGGGCCTCGTCCTTTGCCATCTCGTGCACCGTGTCGTGGATGGCATCGTAGCCCAGCTCCTTCGCGCGGCGGGCGAGGATCATCTTGCCGTCGGTGGCGCCGTGCTCGGCTTCCACACGCATCGACAGGTTCTTCTCGGTGCTGTCGGTCAGAACTTCGCCCAAGAGTTCCGCAAACTTCGCGGCGTGCTCGGCCTCTTCGTAGGCGGCCTTCTCCCAGTACAAGCCGATCTCGGGATACCCCTCGCGGTGCGCGACGCGCGCCATCGCCAGATACATACCCACCTCGGAGCACTCGCCGTTGAAGTTGGCGCGGAGCATCTCCACAACTTCCTCGTCCACGCCCTTGGCGATGCCCACGCGATGCTCGTCGGCCCACACCTTATCGGTCAGGGTCTTGGCTTTGCCTTCCTCGGCGGCGGGAGCGGCGGGCATCTCCTTAAACTTCTCGGCAGGAGCGTTACAGATGGGGCACTTCGCAGGCGCCTCATCCCCGTTGTGAACATAACCGCAAACCAAGCAAACGTACTTTTTCATTGTTATTTCCTCCTAAAATGTAATATAATTTTTTAATTTGTTGACTGACAGTGGGGACACAGCCCCGTGGCGTACACATCGAACACATCGGTGTGAAACCCCGACGGCGATAACCGCTTGCACGTGCTTTGCGGCAGTGTAAAATCATACAACTCCCCGCACTGCGTGCACCGGAAATGCCCGTGATCCGCTGTGTCGGCATCGAAATGCTGTTCGTCCGCGTCGATGGTGACGATGCGGATCAGCCCCGCCCGAAACAGCGCCCGCATCGTATTATACACGGTGGTGCGGGACATCGTGGGATACTCGGCGACCAAAGCCTGATACACCGTATCCGCCGTGGGGTGCGTGCGATGCTCGAGCAAGTATCGGTATACCGCGAGCCGCTGCTGCGTCGGACTGATGCCGCGCATCCGCAAAGCGTCTGCCAATGCCTGTGTGCTCATACGCGCCCTCCTTTGTGTAATCGTTTTAACTTTGTATTGATTACAATTTAATTATACCATACTCTTGCGCGTTGTCAAGAGGTTTTTTAAAAATTTTTAGAGAACCAAACTCGGCGCGGTGTACACGCGCGCGGCGAGTTCTTGGTCTAAGAGGTACAGACTCTTGGGGTCGTCGCCGAAGAGTTTGTACTTGTTGACCAGCGAGTCGGCGTTCTCCTCTTCCTCGAGCTGTTCTTTGACGAACCAGTCAAGAAACTGCATCGTGCGGAAGTCTTTGACGTCATACGCCGCCTCGTAGATGGCGTGGATGAGGCTCGTCACATACCGCTCGTGCTTAGCACCCGCGAGCAGCGGATCCAGCGCCGACTCGAACACCTCGGCGGGCTTGTCGATGGCTTCCAGCGTCACTTTCACGCCGTTCTGCTGCAAATACCGCAGGAACAACAATGCGTGGTCGCGCTCTTCCTGCGCTTGGACGGTGTACCAGTTGCCGAACCCGTCCAGATCGCTGTCGATGTAGTAGTTGGCAATGTCCAAATATAAATAGGC
>JAZNIW010000024.1:0-49075 GCA_045577695.1 Acutalibacteraceae bacterium | reverse complement strand
GCACGGACCTTTTACGGTATTGAAAAGGATATTGCAAAGCTGGCGGATATCCTCGGGCACTCCAATATAAACACAACTCGTATTTATATCATCACAACCGGTGCCGAACATCAGCGCCGTATGGAAAATATGCGACTCATTATATAAAAAGAAAAACCGCTACACTTCAGCAGCGGTTGAATATCACATAATGGTTATTATGTTGTACATAAAGCCGAACAAGCATGTCTCGTTACTTTTTAAGTAAGGGCCATTGTAACATAATACATACGAAAAAACAAGCGATTTTTCAAAAAAATTAAGATTTACATAAAATTAACGGATTTTGGGCGTAAAAATCAAGACCTTTTGGTTATTATTTTCAAAAGGTCTGATTTGTTGTACCTATTTTTAGTTGCCAGCGAGCATTTAGTCAAAGTATGCAGTCTATTCTTATAGTTTAATACAACATAATAACCATTATGTTGCCCACCATCGTTATTCATTAAGCAAACACATAATCTTAATAGAGTGAGTTCGTACCCAAGTAATACGTAAAACAACCCCAGCGCCTGAGCCTAAGAGCATGTGCCATTTAATCGTTGTATACGATTATGGTACAAGCTTTTCTTTTTTGAGGTTATTTGACGCGACCGAGCACAAAACGAGGTGATCCTATTTGCAAAACACATTGCAAAACAAACCAAAAGAAAGCGATATAAAAACAGAACGGCGACGATTCCTGTGTCCCTTGTGCGGCAAGAGCACGGTGCTATGGTTGCTTCCCGATACAGAGATTAAGAATCTGCCGATTAAATGCAAACGATGCGGTAAAGAAAGCATCGTGAATGTCGAACCACTTACCGAACCTTAAAAATTACGCATCAGACGACAATCTTAACGTAATTTTATAGATGCTCACTCCCCTCGCAAAAGACTATTTGTAACCAAAGCACAAACGTTCAGCGTTTGTTATTTTTTGCTAAAATTTGTAGTAAACACTTACAAAAGGGAAAAAGAAAATGAAACAGGAAGAGATGCGTAGAAAACGTATGGAAAGTACTATACATGTGGTCGCGACAGACGGTATTCATAAAGCTACCACTAAGGCCATAGTAGCCCATTCCGGCGTTAATGAGGTGTATATTTATCGCACGTTTGAGGATAAGGAAGATTTGTTTGCACAAACGTTTGCCTTGATACAACAGAGCTCGTCTCTGTGGTGAGCGTGGTAATAAAAATGTGGCTTGTCTTCGAACATTTTTACCTCGCGCCGTCCCATCCCTCTCTGATGGGCGGCAATCAAAGGGCACAAAAGCCGACGGTGTCGGTAGTGAAGAGTGAAAAGTTAATAGTGGAAAGTTGTATAGTAAAAGTGGACACATCGAAGAGTGAATGATAAAATGCATTCAGAAAGGTGTTCACAATGAAACGGACTTTCAGCAAAGAATTTAAGGTTAACGGATATGCTAAAAAACCGACGGTATATCGGTGAATACAATTATTTGTATTGGGAGGGGGATATCTATGCGAACTATGACCTCACAAAAGGCTTCTGTGTTAAGGGGGAGGATACTGCCAAATTTCTTGAAGATTCGCTCGAAAAGCTCGGGCTTAATCGAAAAGAGGCGAATGAATTTATCGTTTATTGGCTACCGCTAATGCAAAATAATCGTTATAATATAATCTCTTTCCAAACCAATATCTATACCGATGCAGCGAAGTTGAATTTGAATCCCTCGCATCAAGTGCGAATAAAACCGGCCAAGGAGCCTTACGGGTACATAACCCTGTACGGAAATTTTCAAATATTCACCTTTTCTGTTCATTTTTTACATTTGTAATCTTTTGCTAAAAAAGACCGCTGACATTCTCTTTGTCAGCGGTCTTTTTGGAGAGAATCGCTCTCACCCATTCTGTATTTGTTTCGTTATTTTTGTTTCACAAAGATGGTAATGGCCATATCCATATAACCAATCGAATCGGCTTCTACGCTTTGTTTGACAACATAATATGCCGTTTCATCGATATCGGCCGAAAGCGGCGCGCCATTTTCATCCAGCACCGTCAGCCGAACACCGGCCTTTACCTCCCGCATTTGTGAAACCGTAAGCCCCACATAACGGGGGACCTTAATCTCGCGCCCCACCACAGTCAGTATAATTTTCGTATTGCGGTTAATTTCGCTTTGCGCCGAAATATTCTGCGCTATTACCAAACCATTGTCCTTGCTACTGAGTTCAAATCGATACTCAATATTTTGAAAACCGACCTGACGCAGCAGTTGGGTTGCCTCAATCATATCTTTATCGATAATCGATGGCATCTCTATCAAAGCAACGGAAGAATCGGGTGAGGGTCCTTTGCTAATAACCAATCCAACCGGATTTCCCGGTTCCAATTTTGCTCCGGCTTTAACTCCTTGTCCGATAACGTATCCTTTTTCGTATTCGTCCGAATATTTTTCGGTAATGCGGCCGATCTCCAGCCCCATTTCCTCCAAAACGGAAATGGCATAGGTTTTGTAATATCCCGTCAGTTCGGGACAAGAAATGGTTTTAATTTTCGAAACGGTCGACTCCGTTTTTCTCGAAGAAGAAGTTTCCACCCCAAACTGTTCCAAAAAGGAAGGTTTAGAACTGCTTTTAGGTAGGTTCTCCCCCGTTGCGTAATACCAGCTCTGTTCATCCTTTTCTTTTTCCCCATTAGGGGAGAATATGTTTTTCCCTTTGGAGTCAAAACCAAAAATGAAAACAAACAGCAACAAGGCTAACACCCCTACCACCACCGGCCAGAACCAAAGCGGTCGGGTTTTGAAAAAGCGTTTTGCGCGTTTTGCCATTCGTTTGGCAGCTTCAAAAATGCGGTGGCCCCCACTAGAAAAAAACGATTGCAGAACATCCTGCGCGCGGTACCACAAAAAGAGGAAAAAACCGCCTGCCAGCATACCTGTATGGCGGCGCTTTACTTTGGTTGCTTGCCATTCGTTTCTTAGACGGGAAAGGGTTTTGGTACGATGCTCTACCGGAACATTCAACCCATTCATCACGGCCACGGCTACTCCGCGACCAACCGTTTTATCCGAGCTTCGCAAAGGTTTTAAAAAGGCACCTTCTGTCCGCAAAAAGGAGACGGCCGGAATGGCATTGGCTATCAATCGATATAATATCGCACTGACTGAATAGACATCGCTATGTGGCCCGCGACTTTTCCCTTCCAAAAAGAGTTCAGGCGCCGCATACGAGGGATTGAGCAAGGTAGCGCGTAAATCAAAATCAGTGATAAAATCATAAAAAGGGCTTCCCAACCCATACAAACGGACGGTGCCGTCTTTTAAAATATATAGGGTATCCGGCGAAAGGGCACCATAAATCATATGAGATTGATGCAATAGTTGCAGGGCTCCACACAGTTGTTCTGCCATTTTCAACGCGTTGCCGGCACTCACCCGAACCCCATCCGCCAACAAATCTTTTAGGCTTTTTCCTTCAAAGTACTCCTGCACCATATAACCCGTTTCTTCCTGTACGAAAACATCCAGCATACGGGGGAAAGCCGTACATATATTATAGGCCGTCATACTCTTTCCGTAGTGGACAAATCGCTCGACCGCCTCGGTCGCCGAAAGGGTGGTTTTTTCGGGATCATCCAGCCAATCTTGCCTTTCAAAGACGCGTATCAAAACGAGTTGTTCGGTTTGTTCGTCATACCCACGGTACACCGTTGCCGCCGGCTCTTTTTTCCATTCGCTACCAATGAAATAACGTTCTTTTACCGTTTGACCAACCAGTCTTGTTTTTTTGGTTGTTGCTTTTGAAAATACTACCGGCTCTTTGCAATTCGGACATTTTCGCGCACGGGGCGTTAAAAGTTTCAAACAAAAAGGACATCGTTTTTGCAACCATCTTCACCTCTTTTTTACTCTCTATCTACAATATGTTTCTTTGGGGACAAATCATACCCAAAATATTCTTCATTTCACAGTTTGGATTCCTCTGCTGCAAAAACACCCATAGCATCCACCCCACGGCGCTCCAGTGCCGTAGAAAAAACAATCTGTGTTTCGGTGTTGCCAAATGTCTGCAATTTTCCTATAAATCCGTCCAAGGCTTCGGTCGATTCAAACGCCACCTTAATGAGCATCGAATAATGACCGGTAACACAACTACACTCCAACACATTGGGGTGTTTTTCAATGAAGGGATAAAACTCGGCTTTTTGTACCGGTTGAACTTCTAAATTGATAAAGGCAATAATGGGAAAGCCCAATTTTTTGTGATTCACTACGGCACTATAGCCGGTAATGATGCCCTCTTTTTCCAACCGCTCAATGCGGCTGGCCGTTGCCGGAGAAGAAAGAAAAACCTGCTCGGCCAACTGTTTGAGCGGGGCACGGGCGTTTTTTTGCAAAAGCGAAATAAGTTTTAAATCGATTAAATCCAAAAGTTTCCTCTCCTTGTTCAACCCTCTATCTGGCAAGGTCTATTACTAACTTAAAATTATAAACCTTTTGGTCAAGGTTGTCAATATTTTCCCGAAAACAGGAAAAAAGGTTCTCCCAAAACACCAAAACCCGACAAATTATTTCCCATCTTTGTTTTTCGTCAAAAACAAACCCGACCGTTTTTTCTGCAATCGGTCGGGTAAACAATGTATTTTATTGTACACAAACGCGCCAGCCAAAGGGGTCTTCCAATTGACCCCATTGGATACCGGTCACAGTATCGTAGATTTTTTGGCTCAATGTTCCGATATTGCCGTCGGCAATGGTCATCACTTCGTCTTGGAAACGCAGTTTGCCAACCGGCGAAATAACGGCGGCTGTACCGGTACCAAAAACCTCTTCTAAGCGGCCACTGTGTTGTGCCGCCAACAGTTCTTCAACCGAAATGCGGCGTTCTTCTACCTCATACCCCCACGATCGAACCAGTTGAATAACCGAATCGCGAGTAACTCCGGGCAAAATGCTGCCATTCAAGGCCGGTGTTACCACCTTGCCGTCGATTTTGAAAAAGATATTCATAGCGCCGACTTCTTCAATATACTTACGTTCTACGCCGTCCAGCCACAATACCTGAGAAAATCCCTCATTGTGGGCTTTCACCTGCGCAATCAAACTGGAGGCATAGTTCCCGCCGGTTTTGGCAAACCCGGTACCGCCTTTAACCGCACGCACATATTCGTCCTCAATCCAAATACCAACCGGCGCCAAGCCGCTCTCATAATAAGCACCGCTGGGCGAAAGAATTACCATAAACAAATAGGTCTTGGATGGGGCCACCCCTAAAAAGTCATCCGTGGCAATGATAAAGGGGCGAATATAAAGCGAGGTTCCGGGGTCCTCGGGAATCCAATCCTTCTCCACTCGCACCAACTCGGTTACGGCCTGCACAAAATCCTCCTCCGGTAAAGTTGGAATGCACAGGCGGGCGTTGGTTTTATTGGTGCGCTCTGCATTTTTTTCAGGACGAAACAGATACACCTGACCGTCCTCTCCTTTATAGGCTTTCATCCCTTCAAACATAGCCTGTCCGTAATGAAAAACCATCGCGGCGGGCGAAAGGGTTAAATCGTGGTAGGGTTCGATCACGGGGTCGTGCCACCCTTTTCCCTCGGTATATTGCATCGTAAACATATAATCCGTAAAAATTTTACCAAACCCGAGTGGTTGACCTTTTTTCGGTTTCTCTTTCAACGAATCGGCCGGTTGAAAGGCGATCTGTAACACGTTCATCACTCCAAAAATTTTAAATAATGATTCTACCAAATTATACGCCTTTTTCTTCTTCGTGTCAACCAATAGATTGGAAAAATTTCGGTTTGAATAAACCTTTTCGCAACGGTCAAAAATAGGTAACAAGGAAATGCAACCGAAAGGAATTGTTGTTTATGAAAAGCGAAAGCAAACTCACCCGTTTTTTAAACGGAAAAGGATTTTACGCCACCCTTGGCATTTGTTTGATTGCCGTTGGTGTTTCCGCTTGGACGACACTCAGCAGTGGTAGCAAAGGCCCCGATACCGCCGTAGAGTCCTCCACTTCCTCCGGCCTGATTCAAAAAGTTTCTTCGGACGTTCCAGTGGACAAACCCGCCGAGGACGTTCCGGCCGATTCGTCTACCCCCATCCCTTCAAACGACGAGGAAACTCAGCCGCTAAACCCATCTGAATCCACCCCCCAAACCGAAACAGCAACACCGGTGGCAAAATATTTCATTTATCCGGTGGTCGGTGAAATTATCAAAGGCTTTAGCGAGGAAGAATTGCAATATTCTTTAACCTACAACGATTTGCGCCTACACACCGGTATTGATATCAAAGCCTCCGTCGGCACCGCGGTAAAGGCGGCCGGCGAAGGTGTGGTCCTTTCGACTGTGAAAGACCCGAACTGGGGCACCACCGTCACCATCAATCACGGAAACGGCATTACGGCAGTATACGCCGGCCTTGCCGATAAGGTAACGGTGAAAAAAGGCGATATCGTAAAGGCCGGTACGGTGTTGGGTCCCTTATCCACCATTCCGTGTGAAAGCGTAGACGCCCCCCATTTGCATTTGGAGTTTTATCAAAAAAACAAACCCATCAACCCCAAATCCCGTCTGACAACAAATTAAACAAAAAGTTGCAACACCCCTTGGATGTTGCAACTTTTTTCATACGTCTTTCGAAACCAAATCTTCAAATGTTTCACGGCGCACTACGAAACGGGAGTTTCCGTCTTTGACCATCACAACCGCCGGTCGCGGCGTACGATTGTAATTGCTGGCCATAGAATAGTTATAAGCGCCGGTGGCAAGCACGGCCAAAATATCACCGATTTCGGGCCTTTGTATCTTGATTCCTTCTCCAATTAAATCGCCACTTTCACAACATTTTCCGGCAATAGTAGCCACAAAATCTTTCGGCGCATCGGCGCGGTTGGCAATCACAGCATCATATTCGGCGCGGTAGAGGGCATAGCGCGGATTATCGGTCATCCCGCCATCCACCGCCACATAGGTGCGTAGGTTCGGGATGGTTTTGATGCTCCCCACCCGATACAAGGTGCAACCGGCCGGCCCCACAATGCTACGTCCCGGCTCAATGTAGACCGTTGGCATAGGAAAGTTCCACCGTTTGCAGGCGTTTTTTAAGGCAGTAGAAGCCACTTTCATAAAATCCTCAGCCGCCACGGGTGTATCTTGTTCGGTATAGCGAATACCGAATCCACCACCTAAATTCAATTCCGAAACGGTGTGCCCCGTCTCTTTGGCCACCAAAGCCATAAATTCGGTCATCACCTCAGCCGCCAATCCAAACGGTTCGGTGCTAAATATCTGCGAACCGATATGACAGTGAAAACCGGTCAATGTCAAATGTTCCTTTTGCAAGGTGATTTTGACGGCCTGCAAAGCCTCGCCGTTTTCTAAGGTAAACCCGAATTTGGAATCGTTTTGTCCGGTGCGAATAAATTCGTGGGTGTGCGCATCAATACCCGGTTTAATACGAAGCATTACTGCCACGGTTTTATATTGAGCGGCCGCAATGCCTTCCAGTCGTTCTATCTCGGTAAAGTCATCGATAACAATGTGGCCAATGTCGTTTTGCACCGCCATTTCAAGTTCCGCATTGGTTTTATTGTTCCCGTGAAAAAAGATATTTTCGGGCGAGAAATCGGCTTGCAAGGCGGTATACATTTCGCCGCCCGACACCACATCTATCCCGATTCCCTCTTGACGGGCGATACGATACATCTCCTTACAAGAAAAGGCCTTGCTGGCGTACAAAACCTTTCCGTTGCCATTATAATAGGTTTCCATCGACTGTCGGAAAGATCGGCAAGCCTCGCGTATGGTCTGCTCATCCATCACATACAATGGGGTGCCGTATTCTTCGACCAGTTTCTCGGCCGCTACCCCACCGATGGTTAATTGTCCGTTTTGGACATTCAATCCATTCTTCATTCTATTCGATCACTCCCTCAATCATTGTTCGAATTGTTTCTACCCCTTCGCCGCTAACGGCCGAAAAGGGAATGACCGGAACGTTGGGCGGCAAAAAGGCCAATTCTTCTTGCAGCGCCTCTTCGCGTACCGTTCGCTCGGTCTTTTTCAGTTTATCACTTTTGGTTAAAATCACCGCAAACGGCAATCCAACCTCAAGCAAAAATTTCATCATATCCAAATCGTCGGCCGTGGGTGAATGGCGCATATCCACCAAGGAAAACACACACGCAATGTGACGATTGCTACCAAAGTAGGTTTCCATTAAATCGGCAAAACGCATTTTTTCACCGGCCGATATTTTTGCATACCCGTAGCCCGGCAAGTCCACCAAGCGAACCCCCTCCAACCGATAAAAGTTGATGGTTATGGTTTTGCCCGGTTTGGTGCTGACGCGGGCGAAAGATTTTCGCCCTAAAATTTTATTAATTAAGCTGGATTTTCCCACATTGGAACGTCCGGCAAAACACACTTCCGGCAGATCAGAGGGGAAAAATTGTTTGGGGTCGCCAAAGGCGGCCTCAAACGATACGGCTTGATAATTCATAAAGCCTACTCCTTTTTTTGCTTTTCGTCCACTGCAAGTCCTATACCCGCGGTGCAGTCGAAACCGTCTTAGGATAGCGAGGCCGCGGTAGCGATTCGGTCGATTCGGTCTGCGGCCATTCCAATGCGCGGGCCAAAATATCTTCCACACGCCCGGCCGGAACAAATTCCAAGGAGGCCTTAACGATATCGTCCACTTCCTCTAAATCGGGGAGGTTTTTCTCCGGAATGAATACCGTTTTTACGCCGGCACGATAGGCTGCCATAGCCTTTTCTTTCAGTCCGCCAATGGGTAGCACACGGCCGCGAATGGTAATTTCTCCCGTCATGGCAACGGTGTTTTTCACCGGCCAACCGGCAAGAGCCGAAATCAAAGCCGTCACCATCGTTACACCGGCCGAGGGCCCGTCTTTGGGAACGGCGGCCTCCGTGGCGTGAATATGAATATCGGTATTTTTATAAAAATCGGGGGCAATGCCATATTCTTCCGCGTGGGACCGCACATAGGTAACAGCGGCTTGTGCCGATTCTTTCATCACATCACCGAGCGAACCGGTCAATTCAATCTTACCGCTTCCCTCTACGGCCAAAACCTCCATCTGCATCAGCTCTCCCCCCACAGCCGTCCAGGCCAAGCCGTTGATAATACCGACTTCGTTTTGGGGTAAAATTTCTTCAGGGTTGTACTTGTGTTTTCCCAAAAAGGCGGAAAGGTTTTTTTCGGTAATATGTACCCGTTTGCTAGATCCTTCGGCCAACTTTTTCGCCGCCTTACGGCAGAGTGAAGCAATTCGTCGCTCCAAGCGGCGCACACCGGCCTCGCGGGTGTAATAATCAATAAGACCGAATAAAACAGCATCGTCTATGCGGAAATTTTTTGCCGTCAAGCCGTGCTTTTTCATCTGTTTGGCAAGCAAATGACGCTTGGCAATTTGAAATTTATCTTCGCGGGTGTATCCGGTCAATTCAATCACATCCATACGGTCGAGCAAAGGGGCGGGGATGTTTTCGATATTGTTGGCGGTGGTTACAAAGAAGATATCGCTCAAATCAAAGGGGAAATCCAAATAATGGTCTTGGAAGGTGGCGTTTTGTTCGGCATCCAACACCTCTAACAAAGCCGAAGCAGGGTCACCCTTATAGTCCGCGGCCAGTTTATCAATCTCGTCAAGCAAAAGCAAGGCATTGGTACTGCCGGCGGCGGTAACGGCCTTGATGATTTTGCCCGGCATTGAACCAATATAGGTTTTGCGGTGGCCGCGAATTTCGGCCTCATCGTGTATGCCACCAAGCGAAATGCGTGCAAAGGAGCGTCCCATACATTTAGCCAAGGATTTGCCAATCGATGTTTTACCCACACCCGGAGGGCCGGCCAAACAAAGAATGTGCCCCTTGGCATCAGGTTTTAGGGCAAACACGGCAATGGTCTCCAAAATCTGTTCCTTCACCTTTTGCAAACCATAATGTTCCTTGTTTAATATTTTTTCGGCCTTTTTTACATCGTGACTTAATTTGGTTTGCACCGAAAACGGCAAATCCAAGCAGGTATCCAAATAAACCCGCACCACGGTTGCCTCGTGCGATCCGGGCGGCATTTTAGAAAGTTTTCGCACCTCATCGCGAAGTAGTTTTTTCACCGCGTCGGCGGCGGCCGACGCTTCAATGCGTCGATTGTATTCCGCAATTTCTTGATCGGGGTCAGCCTCTCCGTAGAGTTCGTCTTGAATGGCCCGCAACTGTTCCCGTAAGTAATATTCACGTTGGTTTTCTTCGATTCGTTGGTGGGTCTTTTCGTGAATGGAAGCATCCATTTCGCAAATTTCCAGTTCGCGGTGCAAAATATCCAACACCACTTCCAACCGTTTGATGGGATTAAGTTGCTCTAATACATATTGTTTATCGTCCAACGGAATCGGTAAATTGGCCGCAATATAATCCCCAAGAAAGGTAGGGTCCTGAGCGGTTAAAACGGCATTTTTAATATCCTTTGGCATTTTGGGAGTAAAGGCGGTAAACTTGGCAAAAGACTCTTGTACACGACGCATCAAAGCTTCTTTGTAGGCGGTTTTTGCGCGCGAGGTTTTTTCTTTTAACAACGAAACAGTAGCAAAAGAGGTTTCCCCTACCATATCAAAATGACAAAGTTTGGCGCGAGAAAGTCCCTCAACCAAAACTCGTACGCTGTCATCCGCATTTTTAAGCATCTGACGAATACGCACCACCACGCCGATGTCATACAAATCCTTTTGAACCGGTTCTTCCACTGCCATATCTTTCTGCGCCACCAAAAATACGTGACGGTTGCCTCGCATCGCCATTTCCATCGCGGCAATCGACATTGGACGTCCGACATCAAAATGAATAACATCGTTCGGGAAAATCACAATGCCACGCAGGGCAACGGCCGGAAGCGCCATCGTTTCCTCAAAAGACAATGTTGTTTTTTGTTTTACCTTTTGTTCTTGCTTTGCCATGAATTACCTCCGAATAACGGGAAATCTGTTTTATTGTTCGTTCGAACGGGGATGGGTATCGGTAAATACCGATTCCTCTTGGTCTTGGCCTTCCAATTCCTCCTCGGAAATCTCTAGCCCCAGCGCTCTGCGTTTTTCAATATCTTCTCCTTTATGCTCGGCATAGTACGGGTCAATCATATACTTCTTAATCGCCGGAAAAGTGTTGACTTGAATCAAACAGGTTTTGAATCCCGGAAAAACAAAAATCAACAAAACCAGCGCCAAAAGAAAGCAGAGGGGATTCAAAATAGCTAATAAATACAGCGCGACATAAAAAACACCCAGCACAAGGGCAACCAAAAGATTACGCCACATATTTAAAAAAACGAAATGAAAGCTATTTTTTATCAACTGTTTGACGGAGAGCGAAAAAGTAATCGTTAGAGTCCAAATGTAATATTTCATACAAAGGATGCTCACCAACAAAAAGATGGCGACACCCAGCCCAATAACAGGAAAAATCTCAATGGTTTTGGCTGCTGCCAGTAAATTCCAAAAATACCAAATATCCACCGCAACCAAAGCCGATATGACCACATTTATTAGGCCGAGCGGCAAGGCTTGTTTCCAATTCTTTCGAATGGTATCCCAAAAATCACTCAGCAAAAAAGAATGTTTTTCGCGTGCCGTGCTGCGGGCAATATGGGTCATTCCAACGGCACCGAGACCGTTGGTCACAATCGGCAGACAGAAAAGCCAGTAAATCGGGCCCATGCGAAACAGTTCCCAAAAATGGCGAAAATAAATTTCAAAAAAAGCAAAGAAACCCTTCTTTTTTCGTTCGTTTTTTTCGACACCGGGCCCCTCTTTATCATAATGCGACCACGCAAAAAGATTTGCCATCGTTTACGCCTCTTTCTTTTCTTTCTCTTCTTTTTGATACAAGATTTTTTCTTTAAAAATAAAATGCTTTTCCCCCAAATAATAGGCAAAGATACATATCACCGGCAGAAACAGCAAATTGACCGCGGCGGCCGAAATGCCGCCCCAAGAAAGCTGCGCCGTCCCCTTTACTACCGGCAAAAAGATATCATTAAAGGCAAAACCGTAATAGGTAAGCAGTTTATACGGGGTCACCACGCCGCTCCAGCCAAAGCATTTTCCGGCGATTAAATACAAGTAGGCCAACACCATTGGGATCATGGCGCAAAGTGCCGCCTTCAACCCCCTCCATCGGTCGGGAGATTTTTGCCCCAATTCGGCACGATAGGCATCGGCATCACCGGCCCTCCACAGCAGACCGTACACCAAACCAAACCATATCAAAAACGAAAGCCCCTGCGCCAGCCAAATAATCGGCGCTTTTTGTTGTTCGGTCAATTCCGAGCGAATGGGAGTTTGATAATATCCATCTTTTCCCTTGTATTTCTCTAACTGCTTGTCCTCGCCGTCTTTTATGTAATGTTTGTAAACCTCTTCATACTGTTGCCCGTCCTCGCTATACAAAACGGTATAACCAATTTCCTTGGTCATTGTTCCCACACCAATAATTGTAAACGAAGCGTATAAAATAAAAGCCATTACCGAGGCCACCAAGGTGCGAATCAAAAGATTGCCCACCAGTTTGGAAAAGGTGGTGGTTCCACCAAGACCATATTTATCGTTTGCCATATTTCAAACTCCTCTTTCGGTTTTCCAAGAATAACTTTATTATTATACTGAAAAACACTTTTTCCGTCAACCAACGAGGCGATTATTTACAAAAAGTTTTCCTTCATACCCTTTATTCGGGATATTTAGCGCGGCAGCCGCCAATGTATTTTGGGCGGGTGGTTGCCGCCAAAAGAATGGCATTGCCAATACGATTTACGGAAAGACGTGCCGGCACGGCCACTTTTTTCAGATGCATACCAATAAGCGTACCGCCGATATCCAAACCAGCATCGGCCGCAATTTCCTCCACCACCACGGGCGCTTGTAAACGGCCGTAAACCGTAGTAGCAAAGGATCCGCCGGCGTGCATTTGGGGCAACACCGAAACAATTTTGTTGGTGTCGGCAGCGGCTTTTTCCACCACGATGGCGCGATTCAAATGTTCGCAACACTGCGCTGCCAAATAAATTCCACGCGGTTGCAACACCGAAAGCGCGGCATCAACGATGGTTTCGGCCGCTTCCAAACTGCCGTTTTTACCAATAACGCCGCCCAGCACTTCACTGGTAGAACAACCAATAACCAGCGTATCGCCGGCGTTTAGTTTTCCTTTTTCAATCAATTCGTTTAAAGCAACCGTAACCTGCTGATAAAGCTGAGTTTTCTTCTCTTGCATTGTTTACTCCTTTGGATAAGAAAAATCCGTTTTTTGTTTTTTATTCAACACCTCGGCAAATCGCATGGCCTCGGCCACGGCCGACTCTAACCGCAAGGTTTTATAATTACCGCATTCAATTTCACTGTTGCCGAACACTTCGCCTGTATGGGTTATGATTTGCTGCAGCACCTCTTGTACCACTGCTAACGTTTCGGCGTGGTCGGCATCCCTTACCAATAGGTAAAACCCCGTAGCACACCCCATTGGACCAAAATAAATCACTCGATGTGCAATACGGCTGTTTCGCACATAGGTGGCAAACAAATGCTCAAAAGTATGCATCGTCACTTGATCCATAAAGTCGCCGCTGTTTGGACGGCGGGTTCGCAAATCATAGGTGGTAATATCCCCATCGATGCGGGAAAGGTAAATGCCGGGGGTAATCCATCGATGGTCTACCGTAAAACTGGCGATTCGTTCCATTTTGCTTTCTCCTTCAAAGTGGGCTATCTTCCCGACGGTTAAATCAATGGTTGTCCGTTGATTTCCAACTTAAACCGCAACCCCAATTTTTCGGCCGCTTTGCGACACAAAATCATACGCTTTAAAAAGATTTCAAAGTAATCCATCACCGAACCGTAGTTGGTATCAACCGTTAATTTTAAACGGATGGTTTCCTCGTCGTGATTAATTTTTAGTTCCGAATGAATTACCGAATAATTCACGCGGTCGTGAATATCAAAGGTGGTTTCGTCGGTCTTGCGCACGCGACTGCGTCGCACATCCGACTTATCGGCCAAAATCAAAGCGGCGGCAACCGCATTTACCGGTACACCGTTTCCCTCATCGTGATTGCCAATGGCCGAAACCACTGTCGCAATTTCTTCCGGATCCATATTCATTTTATCTAATAAACGAAAGGCCAAAACGGCCCCGCTTTGGGAGTGTTCTTCACGATTGATGATATTACCGATGTCATGCAAATAACCGGCCATCCGTGCCAATTCAATCGAACGATTTGGAAAATTCAATTCCTTTAAAATGTTGGCGGCTACCGTTGACACCTTAGTCACGTGGGCAAAACTGTGTTCCGTATAACCAAGGGTGCGTAAAACATCGTCAGCGCGGGCGATATAGGTTTGCACGGCCGCATTTGCGGCAATTTCTTCAAAGGTTAACATAACATTCTCCCCTTTTTTCCCAGCTTTCCATTCTATATTATCCCATATTTGAAGGCATCTTGCAACCACAAAATGTATTTTTTTAAAAAATAACCCACTGCTTTTTTTAAGAGCAGTGGGACAAAGCCTTTTATAAGAAATATATCATAACATCGCGACGACCAAAATTGCGGCACTCCTTTTCCGTGTCGAAGAACAAATCTACGTTGTAGGGATTTTTCTTAGCAAATCCACCGGTATCGGCAGCAATGGCGTAACCGTAAACATACCGTCCGTCCTTGGATACGATAAACATTTTCGTGCCGTAAGGAATGATATTAGGGTTAACGGCAATATAGCCGGTTTGCGGTTTTACACCGGTAGAGCAACGATTACCCGAAGAGTCGGTGTAGGCCGTCGCTTCAAAGGTCATCACCTTTTTATAGGATGTGGGAATCCCTTTTTCGTTCAATTTCAAGGTTTTAGGTACCGACAACGAGGAAATGGTATTTTTCATCGCACTGGATTTGACCGGTATGGCCGTATCTCGCAATCCGATGACCTTGGTTTTGGCAACAGCCGCTTTGGTGACGTTGGTGGAAACAACCTCACGGTCAACCACCACTCCGTTTTCCATCCTTTTTTTAACAGTAACGGTGCGCACGCCGTTTATCCCGCCGGTGACCTTTTCGGTGCCTTTTTTCATTGTGGTGGAATAGTTCACTTTGGTGGTATAAGGAATGGTTTCCTCATAGGAGGTAGTAACATAATCTACTTTAACAATGTCAATATAGCTTTCTTCGGTCAATACATCATCGGCTTTTTTGTTGCAAATATCGTGTTGACCAAGGGTAATGCCTGCCTTTTGCAATGCATCCGCCACCGTTCCCTCGCACATCCGCACCGAAACGGTTTCCTGACCGATGGTAATAAACACCGGGAAGGCTTGTTGAACGGTAAGAAGGGCGATGCCGTCCTTTACGGTTAAATCGGCTTTGCTGCCGGTCGCCAAAGAAATATCGGCATCTTGCAGAATTTCCTTAGCGGTTTTGCCGTGGGTATTGATATGGATTGTTTCGTCCCCGTTTAAAATCGTAACCTTCATCGAAGATTCTTCAACAGCATAGGCCACCAAGAAAGTAACCGTTACCAAACTAAGAATCAAAGCGGTCAAACACTTTAATACATGGGATCTGTTTCTACTCATTCAAAAACTCCTTTTTCCGTATCTTCAGCAGCACCTCAAAAAATCGGTTATATCCAAGTGCACGGAAAAACGCCTTGGCTTCTGCTGAAATTCTTTTCCCTCTTTATATAAAGGGAGAATCGAGAACTTCTTTTGGTTCGGTCAACGACCCGACCATAGCCAGTATATTCGCCCTCTTCCTATTCGTCAAGGCAAAAAAACAGCTTTTTGGTATGCAAAATAGACAAAGTTTTCGGCCAAAAAGTTACAAAACAAAGGTTACAAACCTGTAACTTTTTGACCTGAATCGGTTTTTCTCTTTTTTTGTTGCCTTTATTTTTGTGCATTTTGCTACCAATTGTGTAAAATATCGTCATTATTGCTCCGTTTTTTTATTTACAGAGAGTAATATTTATCTCTTTTATCTAAAAAGTGGTGGAAAAATGCATTTATTTGCAACAAAATAGATGGATTTTTCAAAAAATCAGGCTTTTTTGGGTTGCTGATTCAAGTATTTCCCTTCCAAAATATTTTTATGCACTTTTTTCAATCCCCCGTTTCACGGGGCACCCCCTCGCCTTGTTTTCGGCCGAGCCGTCCCTTTTTCGGACGACTTTGCATACACTGGATTGATGATTTTTTATCATCATAAAATATGCAAGAGCACGAAAAAATATGAACCTCCCTTGATTAAAGAAACCATCACAGGGTAACAATAGTAGCGAGCCGCCAATCAAAAGCGGCTGATACAGACTATGAGAAAAGAGGAAAGGATGCTGAAAATGACCGTAAAACGAGGAGATATTTACTATGCTGATTTAAGCCCCGTCGTCGGATCGGAACAAGGGGGCGTTCGGCCGGTTTTGATCATTCAAAACGATGTGGGAAACCGATACAGTCCTACCGTTATCGCCGCCGCCATCACCAGCCAACAAGATAAGACCAATTTACCTACCCACATTCGCGTGCAGGCCGAAGGTTCGGGACTGCAAAAAAATTCCATTGTTTTGTTGGAGCAAGTACGTACCCTTGATAAACGCCGTTTGAAAGAGAAAATGGGGAATTTGGATTTGAACTTAATGGATAAGGTTGACCGCGCCCTTTCGGTTAGTTTTGGATTGCAATAATTCCCCCGGAACCGATTTTCACCTTTGGATTCAGACCAAAACAGGAGTGCATAAAATGCAGATGTTTAAAAAAACCAGAAACCGCATACGGGTAATCTGCTTTGCTGTTGCCGCTACACTGGCCATCGGAGGTGCCTTTTTACAAATGGCCAATCGTTCTAACCGATTGGAGCGAGAAATTATACACCGCTATCAAGCCTCCTTAGAGGAATTAACCTCCAGTATGGATAATATGGCGCTTACCCTAACCAAAAGCACTTACACCGGCACACCGGCCTCTTTTCATCACTTCACAGACCAACTGGTACTGCAAGCCGGAACGGCCGGCGCCGCACTTTCGTCATTGCCATTGCAGGAAACCGGTGCTACATCGCTTTCCAAATTTATTTCGCAGGTAAGCGATTACACCCTATCCCTAAGTCGGCAAATGACAAACGGAAAAACCCTCTCAGACCGTGAACGAAAACAACTCATTCAACTGGCTGATATCGCCGCCGATGTCAGCCAGCGTTTGGAAGATACCCGTCTGCAGTACAACGATGCGAAGCATTGGCAACAAAATCTGGAGCAAACGTTAGCCGGTATTCCCATTGATTCCGGATGGGCCACCGCTGTTACCGAAACCGAAGAAGCCTTGCAAGAGGCTCCTACCTTGTTGTATGACGGTCCTTTTTCCGACCATATTCAAAACCAAGAATCCCTATTTTTGGCCGACAAGAAAGAGGTCTCCCTATCCAAGGCGCGCAAAAAAGCGGCCGACACACTGGGGGTAACCGTAGACCAAGTCACGGATGCCGGCACCGAGGAATCCAATCTACCGGCTTACCTCTTTACAGCCGATAACCAAAGCATCGCAATAACGAAAATCGGTGGTTATGTAATGTATTTTCGAAAAGAAACCACCATTTCCGATACCCAAATGAGTTATGAGCAGGCCGCCGACCGCGCCGAGGATTTTGTGAACAGCCTTTCTCTCGGCTCTTTCCAAAAAACCTATTTTTTCGCCGATGAAGGGGTTTGCGTGGTCAACTTTGCCGCACGCCAAAATGATGTGATCTGCTATACCGACCTCATCAAAGTTGGGGTGGCGCTGGACAGTGGCGAGGTGGTTTTTTACGAAGCACGTGGCTTTTTGATGAATCATCATCGGCGAGAAATTCCATCCAAGCTTCATTCAGCAACCGAAGCTAAGGCAAAATTAAATCCGCATATGGAAGTACAAAATGTTTCGCTTGCCATCATTCCCTCGGGTGGCCAACAAGAGAGATTGTGTTATGAATTTCACGTCCTCGGAGAGAAAAAAGAGGAACTATTAGTTTATATCCACGCCGAAACCTTAACCGAAGAAAACATTCTGCTCCTATTAAAAACCGATGGAGGCACCTTGACAAAATAGTATGTTTTACGCAAGTCAATCGAGCATTTTCAACCTCGATTGACTTGCTTTTCTTTTTTAGTAAGTAAAAGTTGGCTGAAAATTCCGACAACCGCTTGCAATTCGAAGGATTTTGGGCTATAATTTGATAGGTTAATAGATACCTTGCTAAGAAAGGAAGCGAGAATTTGGCTTTTATCAAAACACCGGTAAAAGGAATGAATGATTATTTACCGCAGGATATGAAACTTCGGGAATATGTGATTTCGCAAATAAAAGAAACCTACGGGAAATTTGGGTTCGCCCAAATTGAAACCCCTTTAGTAGAGCATATAGACAACCTGCAAAGTAAGCAGGGCGGCGAAAACGAAAAACTCATTTTTAAAATTTTAAAACGCGGCGAAAAGTTAAATTTATCCACCGCCGAGAGCGAAAACGATTTGGTGGATAGCGGTCTGCGATACGATTTAACCTTGCCTCTTGCGCGATATTATGCCGCCCATGCCGAACAGCTTTTCACCCCTTTTAAAGCCCTGCAAATCGGCAACGTCTTTCGCGCCGACCGTCCGCAAAAAGGCCGTTTTCGTCAATTCACTCAGTGTGATATTGATATTTTGGGCGACGAAACGATGTTGGCTGAAACCGAACTTATTTCGGCTACCTCCTCTCTACTGTTGAAATTGGGCTTTACCGGATTTCGCGTAAGAGTGAACGATCGCCGTATTTTAAAGGCAATGGCCGAGAGTTGTCATCTCCCGCAAGACCGTTTGAGCGCTGTTTATATTGCCCTGGATAAGTTGGACAAAATCGGTCCCGACGGGGTCAAAGAGGAATTGTTGCGCGGCGGTTTCGCAGCCGACGATGTCGACCGTTATCTCGCCTTATTCCTAAACCGTGAAAACAAAAATTGCAAAGACCTTTGTGCTGCCCTTACGGATTATTTAGATGCTTCGATTCCCGCGGGGATTGATGATTTAATTCAAACGGTATCGACTTCACTGGGCAAGGATTTCGAACTGGTCTTCGACCCCACCTTGGTGCGAGGTATGGGCTATTACACCGGTACAATTTTCGAAATTGAAATGCCGGAACTCAACTCCTCTGTAGCCGGTGGCGGACGGTACGATGAAATGATTGGAAAATTCGGTGCCAACCCCACGCCGGCTTGCGGTTTTTCGATTGGCTTTGAACGCATTATCACCATTCTAAAAGAAAAGGAGTTTTCCGTACCAAACAAGGGCGAAAACATTGCCTTTTTGGTAGATAAAAATGCCGACAAGCAAACCGTGGCCGAGGTTTTTGAAACAGCCGCTCAATTACGAAAAAAAGACAACTGCGTGATGATTGCCAAACGCAACAAAAACGCCAAACGTCAAAAAGAAATTTTACAAAGAGAAGGCTACACACAAATAAAAGAAATTTTTTAAATTTTAAAAAGAGGGTTTTCGACACCCTCTTTTTCGTATATTCGGTTTTTAAAGTGAAATACTACCTTTGAAAGGTGGTGAACCAAATGTACGAAAATCAAAATAACAACCAGAATAACAACCAAAACAACAACCAAAATAATAACCAAAATAATAACCAGAACAAAAACAACCAAAACAAACAGCAGAACCAAAACAAAAAAAACAACGACTAATCAACTTCTCATAAAAATATTTACAAAAATTCCCGACACAATTTTCTGTCGGGAATTTTTGTTTTATTTTGTCTTTCTGTTAAAAACCGTATTTTTCGTATGCCTCTTTTCTTTTGCATTTATCATATAGAAAACACATCGTTCTTTCAAGCTGCATTCCAACTTCGTCAGAGTGATATTATTGCGGTATAGCACTCGTAATATTGCATCATGTCGCACCGCAATCTTTCATCCACCCGCAAACCGCCTTAGACGATATCACGATGCGTAGCATTCGATCACTGCGAAGCAACATCTCTCGCCTTAAGGCGAATATAACGGCTCCAACTTCCCTATGGAGTGTAATCTTAGAGGAGACCTTTTACCCTTTTTCTTTTTCAAAACCATAACCAAAAATACCACCGGCCACCGTTACTACTGTAAAAGCCTGTTCGTCAATATTTTTTACTGTTTCCATTGCACGGGAAACTTCCTGCGGTCGCAAGGCACACAGCAACATTTGCTTTTCCTCCTCACGAAAACCACCGTAAGAGGGTACCACCGTCGTTCCACGCCCAACCGAACGAAACAATGCTGCCGTCATCGCCTTACCTTTGGTGGTAATGATAAAGAGAAGGCGTCCCTGGTCAGCGCCATATAACACGGTATCCATTACCTTGCTGGAAATAAAAAGGGATAAAACGGTATACAGTGCCGTTTCAATATCCCGATAGCAGAGCGTGGCCAATAAAATCACCGCACCGTCTAATAACAAAATCAAACGTCCCATTGAAAAAAAAGGATATTTTAGACGGATTACTTTAGCAATGATATCCACCCCGCCCGTCGTACCGCCGCGAAGCAAAACAAGGGCAAATCCTACCCCCGCCAACACACCGCCAAATAAGGCCGCCAAAAGCCGATCGCCCCGAAAGGTAGGAAGGATTAGGGTAAAGACATCAATCAACACCGAGGTAAGAAGGGTGGCCACTAAGGTTTTGATGAGAAACCCCCCGCCGATTTTGTGAAATCCCAGCCATAAAATAGGAATGTTAAGCAAAAATAATACCAGGCCGGTAGGGGTGCCGAATAGCGTATTGAAAATAGCGGCAATGCCGGTAATCCCGCCGGGGGAAATATTGTTGGGTTTGATGAAATAGCAAAAAGCAAAGGCATAAAAAGCAGCCCCCAACAAAAAGCAACCGTAATCCAACAGTTGCTTTTTTAGCTGAGAGCTACTTACTTTTCCAATTCGTTTTTTCATAGTTCCATCCCTTTTTTTCTTCATTATTCCCGAAAAAAGGGATGGCATACCTAATGAACCGACCATTCGGCCGATTGTTTGTTCCAAATGATATCAAATAACTCCTCAATCCGGCTCTTTTGCCCCGAAAGGTGCAAATAACCAAACAAGGTTTCTACACCGGTTGCGGCGTGATACTGTGCCACGGTTGACTGCTTGGGCACGTTGTTGGTGTGAAGATTGCGACCGTGTTTGTACTGCGCCAACTCGGTTTCGGTTAAATGCGGCTCTATCACAGCAAAGGCCGCCGCTTGTGCGGTGGCGTTGACATATTTAACCGAAAGACGGTGCAATTCGCCGCTGGGGCGATTGATTTCGGCCAAACGTTGCCGTACCAAAAGACCGTATACGGCATCTCCCACAAAGGCCAACGTACCGGCACTTAGTTCCTTTGCATTCGCCATTCTCACACCACCTGACTTTTCTTTTAAGAGATATATTCAAACTCAATATCGTATACACTCACAGTGTCGCCATCGTGCACACCGGCTTTGAGCAGCGCATCGATAATGCCGGAGGATTGCAACACCCGTTGGAAATACTGCAACGATTCATAATCATCGGGGTTAACATCGTCCAAAATTTTAAGCAGCCAAGGCGCTTCGACGATATACACGTCCCCCTCCACCCGTAGCGAAAATTCTCGCTTGTTTGGGATGGTGAAGTCTTCCACCGGTTCGGGCTCCGGCTCATACACCTTAATGGGCGGCAGTTTGTGCAATTCGGCTGCAGTGTATTGAATCAAAGGGGTTGTCCCTTCGGCAATCGCAGCCATAATCGGGAAAAAGGCATACCCTTTTTCTTCAAAATAGCGGCGATATTCTTCCACCTTTTCTTCTTCAATCAAATCGCACTTATTGGCGACCACAATCATCGGACGGTTAGAAAGTTCCTCGCTAAAGGTTTTCAGTTCCGTATTAATCTGCTCAAAATCGGCAATCGGGTCACGTCCCTCACTACCTGAAATATCCAAGACGTGCAACAGCAAACGACAACGGTCAACATGTCGTAAAAATTCGTGCCCCAATCCCGCGCCGGTGCCGGCCCCTTCAATCAAGCCGGGAATATCGGCCATAACAAAAGAACTGCCCTCACCCATACGAACAACACCCAAAACCGGAGTTAAGGTAGTAAAATGGTAGTTGGCAATTTTTGGCTTTGCCTCACTCACCACCGAAACCAAGGTGGATTTTCCCACATTGGGAAAGCCAACCAAGCCGACATCCGCCAGGAGCTTCAGTTCCAATACCACTTCGGCCGACTGCCCCGGATTACCGGCCTTGGCAAACCGCGGCACTTGACGGGTGGATGTGGCAAAATGCCGGTTTCCCCAACCTCCATTGCCACCTTTGAGTAAAATCACCGGTTCTTCCCCTGAAATATCAGCCATAATGCGGCCGCTTTCAGCCTCTTTCACCAGCGTTCCTTTGGGCACACGAATTATCAAATCTTCGCCGCGCTTTCCACTGCAACGGTTGGTTCCTCCGTTTTGCCCGTTCGGCGCTGCATATTTTCGCTTATAACGAAAATCAGCCAAGGTGGAAAGGTTTGTGTCTGCCACCAAAACAATATTGCCGCCACGGCCACCGTCGCCCCCATCGGGACCACCCGCCGCTACGTATTTTTCGCGGTGAAAGGAAACGGCGCCATTGCCACCATTCCCCGCTTTTAAAAAAATTTTTGCAACATCTACAAACATATTTTTTCTCCAAAAGCAAACCCCGGTTTCCGCTGAAAACCGGGGCGTAATGCATACACGTTAATTATTCAGCAACCTGAATGCTAACCTTTTTGCGGTCACGACCCAGACGCTCAAATTTAACCTTACCGTCTACCAAAGCAAACAAAGTGTCATCCGAACCTTTGCCTACGTTCTCGCCCGGATGGATGTGGGTGCCTCTCTGGCGAACCAAAATATTACCAGCCAATACAAATTGACCGTCGGCACGTTTTACGCCAAGACGTTTGGATTCACTATCGCGGCCGTTCTTAGTAGAACCTACACCTTTTTTATGAGCGAACAGTTGAATGTTGATTTTTAACATTTATTACACCTCCGAGATGATTGTGATATGGTCCGGAAATTGTCCGGAAAGCTGTTCCATATGAAGTTTTAATCCCGCGAAAACGGGCATAGCCTCTTCCCGGTTGGAAGTAACTTTGACGTACATTTCACCGACTTCTTCCGCTAGGCGAATGTTGGCCGAGGCACCGATGATTTCGGTAACGGTATTGGCGGCCATATAGGCAGCCGAAGAAACGGCGGCACAGCAAAGGCGCCCTTGTTCGTCACCCTCATTGGTGGTGGAATGCCCCTTCATATGAAACCCTGTTAAGAGTTCATCGTCGAATAAAAACCGAATCTCGGTCATATTACTTTACGATTTCAATGTTTTCGATCTGGACTTTCGTATAGGGTTGTCTATGACCGAGTTTACGGGCACTACCCTTTTTCGGTTTGTAAGTAAATACGGTGATTTTCTTACCTTTTCCGTTTTTGAGAACCTTACCGGTGACAACGGCGTTCTTTACATAAGGTTTACCAACCTTCATAGCACCCTTGTCAGGAGTCATCGCGATAACCTTGTCAAAGGTAACGGTTTCTTCTTCGGCCACATTCAGTTTTTCGATGAAAATTACATCGCCGTTTTGTACACGGTACTGTTTTCCGCCGGTTTCAATAATTGCGTACATTTTTTGGCACCTGCCTTAATTCTAGACTCGCTACTGCAAGGCGGTATCTTCTGCAAGACACACTTAAAAAGGCCTACAATATGCGGCTCTAACAGTCTACCACAAATAAACTCAATTGTCAAGAAAAAAGTTTCTTTTTTTGAAAAAATGCCGCAAGGTTGTTTTTTTCCTTCTTTTTTGGTTTTATTCACCACACAAAGGTAGTTTGCGCCGCTTGTAAATCGAGTTTAAATATGCTATGATAAGGGGGAAATATTTTTTGCGAGGGGATAGTATTGGCACGTTTTTCAACGATTTTGTTCGATTTGGACGGTACTCTAACCGACCCCGCTATCGGCATTACAAACTCGGTAATGTTTGCCCTAAAATACTTTGACATTACGGTGGCTGACCGCAGAGACCTCTACCCCTTTATCGGGCCGCCGCTGGTGGATTCGTTTATGGAGCAATTCGGCTTTAGCAAAGAGCAGGCAATAAAGGCCGTTGGATATTACCGCGAATATTTTAGGGAAAAGGGCCTTTTTGAAAACACCCCCTATCCAAAAATCGCACAACTGCTGGCTGCTCTCAAAAAAAGCGGGAAGCGTCTCTATGTGGCTACCTCTAAACCCGAAGAATTTGCTGTGTTGATTTTATCGCATTTCAAGCTACTTTCTTTTTTTGACGGTGTGGTCGGCGCCACCTTGGACGGCCGTTTGAGTGAAAAATGCGATGTCATTGCCGAAACACTTACCCGTTATAAAATCACCGACCTTCCCCACACCGCGATGGTGGGAGACCGCAAATTTGATATACTGGGTGGACTTGCCAATCGGCTGACCCCCATTGGGGTGCTGTATGGCTTTGGCAGTCGAGAAGAACTAACGGCGGCCGGTGCCGATTTGTTAGCCGCCGATCGGAGCGAATTGCAAAGGATTTTGAAAGAATGAAAAACAAAATGAATAAACTTTCAGTCGAAATCATTTCCCCCTTGACGGCGTGGTATCGTAGCCATAAAAGGGCCCTTCCTTGGCGGGAAAGCAAAGACCCATACCGCATTTGGGTTTCGGAAATTATGTTGCAACAAACCCGCATTGAAGCCGTAATTCCCTACTACTTCCGCTTTTTAGAGCGTCTGCCGACGGTGGCTGATTTAGCGGCAGTGAGCGACGAAGAACTCAATAAACTCTGGGAGGGACTTGGTTATTATTCCCGCGCCAAAAATCTAAAAAAAGCGGCCGAAACCATCGTTAAGGAGTTTGACGGCCGGTTTCCCAACCGCCACGAAGAGATTTTATCTCTGGCCGGAATTGGCCCCTATACGGCCGGTGCGATTTCTTCCATCGCCTTTGATTTGCCGACACCGGCGGTGGATGGAAACGTTCTCAGGGTCTACAGTCGACTGACGGCGAACGATACTCCCATTACCGACACTACCTTTAAAAAACGAGTGACCGCGAATTTGGAAGAGATTTATCCCAAAACCGGTTGCGGCGACGTGACCGAGGGATTGATGGAACTTGGTGAGAGAGTTTGCCTGCCAAACGGCATCCCCTTGTGTGGGGATTGTCCCTTACAAGAATTTTGTCTTGCACGCCGTGCGGGTCGCCAATCCGATTTCCCCGTGATTCCCCCAAAGGCACCACGCAAAAACATAAATATGACGGTGTTTTTACTGGTCTGCGAAGATAAGATTGCCCTGCGCAAACGGCCTAACAGCGGTTTGTTAGCCGGACTTTGGGAATTCCCCCATATTGAAGGCCATAAGAGTAAATTATCTGTATTCCAATATTTGCAACAGCAGGGATTTATCCCCCAAACGGTTGAAAAACTGCAAAATCGGACCCATATTTTCTCTCATATCGAATGGCATATGCAACCCTTTCTTGTTGCTTGTACAGGCAAAGGACAACAGGTAGAATGGGTCACGAAAGAGGAACTGAAAACCGCCTATTCTCTCCCCACAGCCTTTCGTCGTTTTCTCAAAGACCTACCGTGAAATAAAACCAAGCATCCCGCCTTGTTGACCGCCATAATTATGCAGACGCCAAAATATTTTTTACACCTTCGCGGTATGGTGTTACTCCCATTATAAAATAAAAATTCCGCGGGAAACAACTTCTTATGCGAAGCGTCTCCCACGGTAGTTGAAATGAATTTTAAGCAAGAACCTGATTTCGTTTTTGAAATCAGGTTCTTTTATATCGTAATCCTTCGTTGGTGTATGACAATTTAATTTCATTCTACCATAGGAAGGTGTTTTATCTGCCGTCCTGTTTTACCTGATGTAGTTATTTTTATTTTATTTTTCTCAGCACGGTAGCTGTGCGCGAGGGTATATAACAAGGAAATCCGATCCGATGTTCGGGTGTGACAATAGTTACATAGCGGGTGTCGGTATCGACTCTGGAATGACCGCCAAACAGACCGTCGTCGCTCGAAAGCACAACCTCATAGGTGCCTGCCTCGCCCACCGGCACAAAGTACCCTTGGAACGACTGTGTGGGGTGAAAATTAAACAAAAAGACAAAATCGCCCTTTTGATATATGATGACTTTATCCCCCTCATGCATCCAGCGATTTTCGGCCGGCTGGGTGAGTAAACCACCTTTTTTTAGTAGGAATATCATCGCCTTATCAAAATCCTTCAATTCGCGATATCTCAGATTTGGATTGTCCGCCAAACTCCATTGACGGCGGCAATAATGATAACTCCAACCATTTCCTTCGCGGGGAAAATCAATCCATTCCGGATGCCCAAATTCATTACCCATAAAATTTAGATACCCCTCCCCCGCTAACGAAGCGGTAAGCAGGCGAATCATCTTATGCAGGGCAATACCACGATCAATTACCAAACTGTCATCAAACTTTTGCATATGGGTATACATTTCGGCATCGCAAAGGCGAAACATAATGGTTTTATCTCCCACCAATGCTTGGTCATGCGATTCACAATACCCAATGTTCTTTTCCATTGGGCGGCGTGCCGTCAGTTCATACCACAGCTTGCCCATATTCCACCCATCGTCCGGCAATTCTTTAATGGTTTTAATCCACAAATCAGGTACCCCCATCGAAAGGCGATAGTCAAAACCGATGCCACCATCCGCAATCGAAAGACACATACCCGGCATTCCCGACATATCCTCTGCAATGGTGATGGCATTTTTGTTCTTTTCGTGAACCAACTCATTGGCCAGTTGCAGATAGGTCACAGCCTCCACATCGGTGTTCATCGAGAAGTACATATCGTAATTAACAAAGGCACTTCCCAGTCCGTGGTCATGATACAACATTGAAGTAACCCCATCGAATCGAAATCCGTCAAAATGGAAAACTTCCATCCAATACCGCAGATTTGAAAGCAAAAAATGCAATACTTGCGGCTTACCGTAGTGGAAAAGTTTGGTTCCCCAAGCGACGTGATCACCGCGTTCGCCGGCGTGGAAGAATTGTTCGGCCGTGCCATCAAAAGCAGCAAGTCCCTCATTGGTATTTTTCACAGCGTGAGAGTGTACCACATCGAGCAAAACAGCTATGCCCATCTGATGAGCGGTGTTAATCAAATTCTTTAAATCACTGCTTTTGCCAAAACGGGAAGAAGCCGCAAAAAAATTGGAGACCTGATATCCAAACGATCCGTAATACGGGTGCTCCATCACCGCCATAATCTGAATGGTGTTATAGCCTAATTCTTGAATACGAGGCAGAACATTTTCCGTAAATTCACGATAAGAACTAACCGCCGGTTTCTCCCCTGCCATACCAATATGGCATTCATAAATAAAAGGGGTTTTTGGCGGGATAAATCCGTGGTCATGCCACCGAAAACCGGTGAAGGTATCCTCCAACTCAGCGCACCAAAGATGAGTAACCGGGTCTTGAACCACACGGGTTGCATAAAGCGGAATACGGCGCAGCATTTCCCCGTTGTGCCAAACAATCGTCTGCACCTTTTGGCCAAATGCAAGCGCATTTTTCCCTTTTAACTTTACTTCAAAAACGCCGTTTTCCAAGCGAACGAGGGGACAGGATTCGGTGTCCCACCCGTTGAAATCACCGGTTAAAAACAATTTGTCGGCCGCCGGCGCCCATTCGCGATAAACCCAGCCACCGGCGGTTTGATGAAAGCCAAAGTAGGTATGTCCATCCGCCCATTTCCACAAAGACCTCCCCTTTTGCAGTAAGGCTCTCTTTTGCTTTTGATAAAGTTCCATTCGCAAAAGCAAATCTTTTTCATAGGGTTGTAGGTAAGGATCAATTTCTAATATGGGTAAACATTTTTTCATTTTCTTTCGCTTCCTTCGGCTGGAAAATTATTTATTCTGTTTTCATTATAACAAGAACGAAAGGCAAAAAGCAACGAATTTTGAAAAAAAGATTTAACTTCTTGTTTTTATTTTTTCAAATCGTCCCCTAAAAAAGCGGCACCCTATTCAAAAGAAGGGTGCCGCAAAGCAGTTTATTATTTGTTACAAGGACCAAGAGCCGTCGTGTAAATATGCACCGACCAAGGTTCAATAACATCTACCAAAGAGGTGGTTACCTTTTGGAACGTAGTATCGGTTGCAGAGAGTTTGGCTTGAGAATCCGGTACTCGTTGGAAGGTGTTTTCAATATGACGATGTAAATCTTTACCTAAGGCGTTTTCAAAAGCAACTTTAAACTTCTTGCTTGTCGATGCGGTGCTAGCCACCGTAATGGTGATATTGCCATCCGGTAATTTGACCGCGCCGATATAAAGGCCGTCGTTACTTGCATCGGAATAAGTGGAAGTTCTCCACGCATCTCCACCTTGTATGCTATTGTTATAGCGAGCAAACAAGCCGGTGGAATAATACGTACGGTACGGTACGTCAGATTCCACAATCCACGGAGCCATACCAATCACATGAACGCCATCGACGAACTCGGTGGAAGTTTCACGGTTTTGGTACCACGCCTGACTAAAGGCCATCCAACTTAACGTATTGTCAACGCCCGTTTGTTGCGCGCAAATATTCATTATCACCGTTTGAATGCCGGTTTGCGGTACCGTTTTACGACAGTCTGTCGTATCCAACTCTTGGGCATACATCTCATCCAACCAGAATTCCTTTTCACCCCAATCCTTACTGCTGCCGGAAATATCACTCTTATAGTAATTAATACCCAATCTGGTATAGTTATAATAAGAATCACTGTTAGCATCTGTGATTTGGGGATAGAAGTGTGCCGAAGCTACATCGAATAAATCGGGGTCGCGGTCCATCACGTAGTCCAGCAAGCCGCCGGATGAATAAACGTGACCTTGATTGGGCCCTACGTGAGTAATGCGGATACCGTTCTTTTCGATTACATTGCGAATGGTGCGGCAGACAAACAAATACTCCTGGTTAGCCGGACCGGTTGGGTCAGTAGGTGTTCTATAATGGTACGAAGGTTCCGTAAAATAGAGCAAATAATCCAGATTGTTGACTCCGGCGGCCCGCAGTTTATTAATCACTTGTGAAAGCAAATGTCCATAACGAACGCCCGAAATGGCCAAACGGTTGAAGTAATTGGTTACCGTTTCGTTGAAATCACCGGAGGAGGTTCCCATTCTGGTGTCTTTGCTGCCATTGCTCATATTTTTTCCATTAATAACCTGATTCGTGCTACCACTGGTGTAGGGGTTCATATTGCCGGTCAATTTGAATTCAGTCGCAACACAGTCAGCATAGGTCGTTTGTTCCGCATACCAGTCACCGGTACCCCAAGAACCATTCAGCCCACTTAGATAGGCATCTTGCGTGCTACCGCTGTTGCCCTTTCCGGTCATATACAAATACCACATTTGGTTAAGCATAACGCTCATCCCATGGTCTTCCACCGCTTTACAATAGGTGGTAAAATCCTTAAACTGACGACTGTCAAAGATCCACCGAGAAATACCGGAGGAGAAAACCCATCCGCTGAAAAAATTAGTGCGGCAGTTTTTATACCCCATATTTTGCAAACGGGAAAGTTCGGTTTCCAGTTGTTCTTCGGTCGATGGACGGTCATCCATAAAGCCGAAACTGTGATAAATGGTAGCATTCATCCCCTTATAATTGGTGTTGATCGGGGCGCTCGCATTATAAACGCTTAAATCAATCGTTTCGCTTTCAACATCGGCTCCATAAGAAATATCCGAGTTGTCATCGGTGGCATCGCCGTCCGTAACGTAAGAAGCTGCCTTATCGGTAGTAAAGGTATAAGTAATGATTTGATAGGATTCATTGTGTTTTACTTCACCGAAGAGCTGATTGGAAACTACGTCAAGAGCATGTGTCGATTCGTTATAAACCGGCTTTTCCCCTTCTGCTTTTGCCACGCCGACCTCAGCCACAATGCTTTTTGGAACATCATAACTAAAGGAGATTTGATAAGTGGTATTTGGCTTCAAACCGGTTAATTTTGTATAATACGAATAGCCGGTAAGCCACCCTTCTTTGATTTTTATTTGATTGGATTGCAAATTGTTCTCTCTTGAAGAGAGATGCTCTCCATTGGTATAATAAGAATCATTTTGGTCTTGATACCAATGATTTCCAAGCAAAACGGCAGGGCTTTTTAAAACTCCGCCCTCTTTTAAGGAGAAATTCGAAAGAGTGATACCCGTGCTAACATTTGCGGTGCGAACCGAAACGAAATAACTCTCCCCTTCAGGGAAAACCGGATTTACTTCCTGCCAGGCGTCAAAGTTCAAGTTTAATTCGTTTGCTTCCAAAATCGATTCAACCGTATTCTTGTCCTCTTCCGCTTCGCCTTGCAAAATTGCGCGGAAGACATCGTAAACACAGTAAGTTTGAACATCTCCGTAAATAACAGTGCCATTGCTCAAGGTTAAATACGGTACCACCGAAACAGCATCGTCATAGGCCTGCGGTTCTATGCCTACCAAAGCAATCGCCAGATATACATAATCCTCATCTTCATCCCAAAAACGTCTGATACCATCCGGCACATAATAGGCAACCGCTTTTTTTGCAGCCTTATGTTCCAATGAAAGCGGCTCTCCCTCCAATTTGTCGGTAATAGCAGCAATCGAGCCGATTTCAATGATATGACATCCGTTGATGCCCTCGGTTAAGAGCGATTTATCCAGTTTTGTTTTAAAACGAATACCTTGTTCCTTTTGGGTAGTCGCTGCCCGAACAGCGGTCCCCAAGAAATTCGAAACCGGTCTTTCGGTAAGCCCAAATCCGGAAAGTGTTACCGACGAAATATTTCCGATTTTAAAGACAAAGGTGTATTCATTATTCGTTTCGTTTGTGGTAAAGGTAATGGTGAAATTGGTTGCCGTGCTTCCGTTTGTTGTTTTACACAGGTAATTGCGCGGCACTTGATTTCCATCCAACGAAACAGAAGAACCGGCCACAACATAAGCAGGATTTCCGAATAATTCCGCATTTCCCGCAGTATGTTTAAAGGTAAAAGTATAGGTTCTATGATGTTCCAACCCCGTTAAAGTGGTGTAAACGGTTTGGTTGGCTGCACTGGAAACCGTTACCGATTTATTTGCGGTATTGTGACTCACGGTAGCGGAACCTGTTTTTTTCCATTTTCCGTTAGCAATAGCTCCTTTGATTTGTTCGGCAGCAGTCCACTCTGTCGCAGTGAAATTGCTTAAAACGATATCGTTACTTGTGTTCGTGGCTGCACCGAATTTAAGGGAAAGAAAATACTCGGTGTTTTCATTGGTGGTGAAAGAAATCGTTGTTTTTCGGCTACTGCTTGAACGAGTAACGGTACCAAGGCGATCTCCCTTTACTACACCGTTCTGAAAAGTGGGGCGGTTACCGTTGGCTACCACAACACCAGAGTTGGTCGCTTCCACCTCGGCATTGCCGTCCACCATTGAAATAACATATTTGGTGTAGGGCTTTAATCCCGTTAACTTGGTAAAGAGCGCACGGTAATGCAAGGATCCCTTCAGCGAAACCTTATTGTCAACCAAAAAGATATGTTGGTCAATTTTTTCAGTAGTCGATTCACTACAATACCAGCGGTTGTTTGCTATAACCGAACCGGTGATTTCATCCGATTTGTAAACTGCTTTACGAAAAGAAAAGTCAGTTAGACAGGTCTCCGCCGACCGTAACACCGTTCGAATGGAGAAAAAGTACTCGGTATTGGCATCGGTAGTGAAGGTATAGGTGACCTTTTTGTTTGCTGTGTCGTCAACGCGAGCACTGTAAAAGGTATTATCCGCCCCCGGCATATAATTTAAGTTGTTATCATAATTCGGGTGGCTTCCCTCCGCTAAAACAACGCCGGAGCCGCCCATATAAAGACTGTTGGCTGCAGCATAGCGAAAAGATATTTCATAACGTGTATAAGGTTCTAACCCGCTGAGTTTCGTATAAAAGGAAACACCGGATTTATTCCCCTTAATGGTCAATGAATTACCGGCTACATTTTCACTCGGTGTAGATAGATATGTGCCGTCAGAAACAACTTTATGAATTTGGCTATGATACCAATCACCCGAAAGCAATGTGGCGGATGTCACCGACGGTGTGGTATCCTGAAGCATTTGAAGAGAAGAAAACCCATCCTCCTCAAAAGATGAAGTAACAGTGGCAGCCGAAACCGGCGCCGAGAATACTACACAAACCGTTAGCAAAAGAACCAAAAATAAAGCCAAATATTTTTTCAAAATAAACCCTCCTTTATAAGAATCAGAAACGGAGTCCATTTTCATTATAACAGTCAATTCTCCAAAAATCAATCCCATTTCGCTACTTTTTTTGTGAAAACTTCTTAAAAGGCCGAATTTCAACACCTTGTCGCTTTTTTTAATTTCATTTTTTATATAGCAGACCATTGAAAAAACATTATAGTCCGAATTTATTTTACATATCACGATCGAAACGAAAAAGAGAAGCCGAAAGGCGTTCTACCCGTAAAGATACAACGCCTTTCTTGAGGCTTCTCTTTTTTGTCGTTTACCAATTTCGTTTTCTGAACAACAAGGTGTTTGCAAATGCAAATGCCTTGTTGGTTCGAATGGAATTGTTTGTGTGTTAAAATAAAACTTCGCGAACAATGTTACGCCTTTTGTCGGCGCAGGTTTGTCACACGAACCCTTACAGAAAACGTCCTTTTCAAAAACGTTTACCGCTTACTTTGTGCAAGGAGCCGTACTGGTAGTATACACGTGTACCGACCAGGGTTCAATGCTATCTACCAACGTAGTTTTTATGTTTTCGAAGGTTTGTTTTGACTGGGCCAACTTCGCCGAAGCGTCAGGCGTACGTTTAATCGTGTTCTCCACGTAACGGTGCAGATCTTTTCCCAATGCCTCATCAAAGGCAATGCGGAACTTTTTGTTGCTGCTGCTGGCACTGGCGACCGTAATCGTGAAATTGCCATCCGGCAATTCTACTGCACCAATATACAAGCCATCATTTCCGGCGCCGGCGGCACCGGTCGAGGTCTGAATGGCGTTGCCTCCCGTCTTAGAATTATTAAAGCGGGTGAACAAGCCGGTGGTATAATAGGTCTTGTAAGGAACCTGTGAATCGCCGATAAAAGGCGCCATACCAACCACGTGAATGCCATCTTCAAATTCGAGGGAGTCCTCTGTGTTTTGATACCACGCTTGGTTAAAGGCCATCCAACTCAGAGCGTTGTCAACCCCCATTTGCTGAGCGCAAATGCCCATAATAACGGTTTGCGTACCGGTGGCCGGAACGGTCTTGCGGCAATCTGTCGTATCCAACTGAATAGCATACATTTCATCCAACCAGAATTCCTTCGTGCCCCACGGATATTTACTGCCGTTCATATCCGACTGATAGTAGCCGATACCGGTTTTGGTATAGCTGTAATACGTATCATTCGTGGCATTGCTAATTTGCGGATAAAAGTGGGCGGTAGCAATATCAAATAAATCGGGGTCGCGGTCCATCACGAAATCAAGTAAGCCGCCGGCCGCATAAACGTGCCCTTGGTTTGGCCCCACATGCTTAATGACCACATTGTTTTTATCCAATACGTTACGAATGGTACGAGAAATGAAGAGATATTCTTGGTTGTTCGGACCGGTTGGGTCAAGAGGTGTTGTATAATGGTAGGAAGGTTCCGTAAAATAGAGCAAATAATCCAAATTGTTGATGCCATTCGCTCTAGCCGCATTGATTAAAAGGGTAAGATAATGTCCATAGCGCACCGCCGAAACACCAAGACGATTGAAATAATCTGTAGTGCTTTCGTTAAAGCCGGTGGTGGATGTACCCATCCATGTATCATAGCTATTATTCTTCATACTCACACCGGTCACCGAAGTATTGGTAACACCGCTAGTATGGGGATTGCTGCTGCTGCTCAACTTAAACTGAGTAGCAATGCAATCCGAATAGGTGGTTTGCTCACCATACCAGTCAGAACTGATAAGGCCGGAAAGATACTCTTGGTGAGTACCGTCGCTACTGCTTCCCTTTCCGGTCATAAACAAATACCACATTTGATTCAGCATAACGCTCATATCGCGCTCTTCTAACGCTTTTGCATATTCAACAAACCAGTTGAACTCGTTCGAATCGAATGTCCAACCACCGCTGTTGGCAAAATCATATGCCCAGATATAAGAGAAATAGGCACGTGCGTTCTGGTAACCCATCTGTTGCAGACGATTCACTTCGGTATTCACCAAACTTCGATCCAAAGTATTATGATAACCATCATTCATAAAGCCGAAACTATGATAAACGGTGGCATTCATACCCTTGTAATTGGTGTTTATCGGTGCATTCGAATTGTAAACCTCTAATTCAATCGGGCCAGCATCCACCACTACATCGGAAGCATCATCCGAAGCATCGTCCGTGATATCGCCGTCGCTAATGTAGATATGTTCTTCCTTGGTGGTAAAGGTATACGTGATTCTCAAATTGGTTGTATCGTTCACATAGGTGCTAATGAATTCGTTTGTATCCGCCGGCATATAGTTGGCGTTCATTTCGTACACCGGAGAATCGCCATCGACTACAACCACACCCGAACCGCCCGGATATTGCATACCGGCCGCCACACTATAATTGAAGGAAATTACATACTTGGTGCTCGGTTTTAAATCGGTTAATTTGGTGTAATAGGAAACACCGGTCGAGTTAATCGTAATGGAATTGTTGCTGATGTTGTTTGCCGGGGTCGAAAGGTTGGAGCCATTCGAGGCAATTAGGTTGGTTTGATTGTGATACCAATCTCCACCTAAAATGCGAGCGGTATTTGCCGTAGCGCCGTTCTCGGTAAAGGTGAAGTTCGAAAGAGTCAAACTGCCACACGAGTTGGTGCGAATGGAGAAGAAGTAAGGTGTCGCATCCGAAACGATCGGGTTCGCGTTTTTCCAAGCAACATAGGCTTGATTTACGGTACTATCCTTCAAAATCTCCGTAACAACGTTTTTGTCCGAAGTAGAACCCTGTTCTTGAATGGCTGAAAAAACATCATAGACACAGTAGGTTTCGGTGTCACCGTAAATCACCTTACCGTCGGCCGTTTTAAGATACGACGCCACCGAAATATCCTTGTCATAATCCTCAGTTTTTAAGCCAACCAAGGCGGCCGTCATATACACGTACTGGGCATCCTCGTTCCAGAAAACACGAATGTCCTTTTCCGGATTATAAGCGATACCGATTTTTGCGGCCGAATGCTCGATGGTCAACGGCTCGCCGTTTAATTGCGATGTTACGGCTGCCACTGTACCGATTTCTTTCATATCGGAAAGGTTAACACCGTCATCCAACAAATTTTTATCGATCTTGGTTTTAAAACGAATACCTTGACGTTTTTCAGCTGTAGCAGCGCGAACCGCGGTTCCCATAAAGGCAAAAACAGGCTTTTCGGTCAAGGAGAATTCCGTCAAGCTTATACTCGAAAGACTTCCCACCTTGAAAGAAACGGTATAGTCATTTTCGGTGTCATTGGTAGTAAAGGTTACACTAATACCACTATCGGTGCTGGCCGTGGTATTTTTTACAAGATAACCGGACGGCTCTTGGCTTGCATTAAAAGCGGGTTTTGCGCCGGCCACCACATAGGTAGGAGAACCGAAATTTGCCGCGCTACCACCATTATGTGAGAAGGAGAGCGTGTAGGTGGTTTGAGGCTCTAAACCGGTTAAAACGGTATAGATTGTTTGGTTGTTCACACTGCTGAAGGCCACCGAATTAGAGCTTTTATTTCGCGTAATGGTGGCAGAACCGGTCGAACTCCACTGATTATAAGCCAAGGTTTTACTCATGATTTCTGCTGTGGGAACTTCTCTAAACGTGAAGTTTTTTAACGCAATATCCGAAGAAGTTGTTGTATACCCTCCGAATTTCACCGAAAGAAAATAATCGGTATTGCTGCCGGTGGTGAAAGTCACGGTCGTTTTACGTGTTGTATCATCACGAGAAACGTTGCTGATACGCTCCTCCTTAACCACACCATCGGTATAAGTAGGCCGGTTGGCATTTGCAACCGTGATGCCTGAATTGGTGGGTTCTACCACCGCGTTGCTGTCGACAAAAGTAATTTCATAGCGGGTGTAAGGCTTCAAATCATTTAAGCGGGTGAAGAGGGCGCGATACTGCAAACTATACCGCATTGAAACCTGGTTGTCTACCAAGGAAATGTGTTCATCTAAGTTCTGCGTGGTTGATTCACTGCAATACCAACGGTCATTGGCGATTATGTTGCCATCTAATTGATCGGCAGTATAGTTTATTTCGCCAAAAAAGAAATTAGAGAAGGTGATGGCCGAAGAAACACTTGCCGTACGAATCGAAAAGAAGTATTCTGTGTTGTCATCGGTAGTAAAGGTATAGGTTACCTTTTTGTTGGCGGTGTCATTCACGCGAGCGCTATAGAAGGTATTGCTGGCGGCCGGCATATGATTGGTATTGCCATCATACGTCGGATAATCGGCCGAAGCTAGCACAACACCCGAACCGCCCATATACAGACAATTCTCCACATTATATTGGAAAGAGATTTGATAACGCGTATACGGTTTTAACTCGCTTAGTTTGGTGTAATAGGAGACACCGGATTTGCCTGCTTTGACCACCACAGAGTTGCTGGCTAGGTTTTCGGTCGGAGTCGAAAGATATTCCCCGTTTGAAGCGACCGCTTTGGTTTGGCTGTGATACCAATCACCACCCAAAAGATAAGCTGTGTTGATTTCGGGATGGATATATTCAACCAAACTGAATTCAGACAAGGTAATAGCGCCGGGGTTATCAATCACACGGAATACCAAAAAATAGTTGGTATCGGTTTCATTGGTGGTGAAACGAATGGTATAGGTTGCGGCCGTCGTATCGATAACGGGTTTGCCTAAAATGGTTTCTACCGCAGTATCGATATACCAACCACTAGTAAAGGTGGGGAGCGTTTTTCCGGTGGGAGCAGCCACAATACCACTGTAGGCGGATTGCACAGTGCCCCCACTATATTTCATAGTTAAGGTATAGGTAGTGGCAGTGTTTAATCCGGAGATTTTTGTGTAAACGCTGGTGTTGCTTTTACCTACATCAGCCGGAATAACGATTTTATTATCGCCGGCATCATTGGAAAGGGTGGCGCTGCCTGAAACCTGCGGTGGATCATACCAAACACCGTCGGCAATGGCATTACCAAGTTTGTCCGCTTCGGTTAAATCACGAACCTTGGTCAACTGGAAGTTGGAAAGGGTGAACGCACCGTTACCGGACAGTACACGGAAGGCCAAACCGTAGGTGGTGGCATCGCCGGTGTTGAAGTTAATGGTGCAGGTTTTGTTTGCGGTATCGGGAACTGCTTTACCAAGGAAGGCGGTTTCGATATAAGAACCGAGACTTGCCCAGCTGCTATTGGTTATCTCACTGGTAACACCCGAGTAACCGGATTGCCAAGTACCACCCTCTACCGTGCCGGTGTAGGCAAAGCTAAGTTGATAAACGGCGTTCGCATCGACGGTGAAGTTGGTGTAAACCGAGTGCTCTTTGTTGGCGGCTTCTACCGGAATTTCAACCTTACCGCCGCCCGAAGTAATGGGGCTGCCACTCCATTTAGCAATCCAAGTGCCGTTGGCGATGGCGTTACCGGCAATTTCTTCGGGAGTGGGAGGTGCCACTTCCGTCAGACAGAAGTTGCTAAGAGTAGTTGTTCCCCCATTGATGACACGGAACAAAAGGGAGTAATCCGTAACATCGGTAGTAGTGAATTCAATGGTATAGGTCGAACCGTTTAAGGTCGGTGTGCCCAACATAGGGTTAACGCTTCTCTCAATATAATTATAATACGGCTCGGCCCAAGTGAGGTCTGTTCCGGCCACCACGCCGGAAACCGATTGGTGCAAATCGGTACCTACTTTGTCGAAGGTTAATGTATAGTTCGTGTTGGGTTGCAATCCCTTTATAAAAGTATAGGCGGTGTGGGTGTTGTTGATTACATCTGTCGGGATAGCGAAAGCGCCTTCCCCGGCCGTATCGGTATACGGTGTGTCTTTCTGCATAGAGGAAAACCACTGACCGTCGGCAATTTCATTGCCGGTAGGTATAGCAGTAGCAGAAGGAACCGGCGCGGCAAAAACCACGCTGACTAATAAAATCAAAGATAGAAGAATCGCGAGATGTTTTTTCATAGAAAATGAAACTCCTTCCCAAAATCGGTCTTTTTGATTTTTGAGCCAAAATATGCAAATATTTTTTTAGGGGTTGCTTTTCGATATTCAAATGCCATTTTACAATAAACCTAATTTTATTATAACAGCCCATCTTTTGAAAATCAACTGTTTTTTGAGTATTTTTCGTCTTTTTTCGACTTTTTTCTTTCTTTTTTTACAAGAAAACAGTCTACTCTGTCGCCCAAAACCATCCGGAGTCTTTTAAGCGGTGGGTCCAAACATGAATCGCCCAACATCCTTCGTGTTTTACGCAAAAAAACACCTTGGGCCTTGTTTTTTGGCCCAAGGTGTTAAACAAAATCCAAGCTGCATTGATTTTCTTAATCGCCTTTTATCGTGCCGCTTTGCCTGGATTTATGATGAGCGACCGAAAGCGAAAACATCGGGATTCAACCTATTAAAATAGGTTTGAATGGTTCTTTGCTACTTGGCATAGCAGGAGTTAAACCTACTGCGTTAATCGAATGATCTTGTTTCGTTATGATTCAGTCGATGATAGTAATAAACCGGCATGGCGCTCCAACCGTGACAAAGACTGCCGGCACCGAAATCACCCAGTGCGTCAAGGGTTTCCCAAACGGTGGTCGAGCCGGCATCCAACATCCCGTTATAGTTGTTACGGATATCGGTCAAAACATAGTCGGCATTTCCCTCGTCGGCTGCCAGCAAGGCATCATACACATAACCGAGCATTGACAAGGTGGCCGGTACCAAGTTGCCCGCTTTAATGGCTTCGGCGGTGCGATTATCCCCCAACCCAATCAGCAATGCAAAAGCGTTGCCAAGTTGTGAAAAATGATTCGGTTGATGGGTATCGGTATGAAACAAACCGCTTTCCGCGTGGAAGAATGTATCGACAATAGCCTGTCGCATTGCCGAAAGGTCACAATCAAACCGTTCCTTTGTTTTTTTGCACAAATCCTGCAATTTTTCAGCCGCATACACAAAAGCAGCGTTTAAAACCAGATCGTAACGGTCGGGTGGATTGTAATAGGCATTCCCCTTGATGCCGTTGAGTCCGTCATTCCACTCATAAAAATTCCAAAACGGCGCGGGGAACGATTCAATCAGTGCATCTTTTGAAAGTCGCGCTTTTAGGGTGTTCATAATGGTGAGCATAGTGGGCATCACTTCGGGTAAAATGCTCTCATCCCCCGTGTGTTGCACATATTCGTACACTGCCACCGAATACATCACCGAGAAAAAGGGAATGGCCGGCGTATCCACCGCGGGATAGGTTAATTCCAGCAACCCTTCTTTTCGCAGTCCCTTGCTAATAAGTACCAGATTGGCCCGCGGGAATTCGGTTTCTTGGAAAGCGTAGTAGCCACACAACATTTGGTTGCGACTATCCAGGACATACAACGCCTGTTCCCGCCACGGACAATCCTCATAGTGGGTGTTCATACAAAGACGCAGGGTGCGCACACAAGCATCGTAAATGCGTTGATCCTCGGCCGAAAGGGATATTTCCTTTTCCGTGACGGGGTATAAATATGGGGTCATTTTCAAAGAAAGGTCGGTCAATTCCTCTTCACAAATCACCTGCAAATACCGCGCCGCAACCCGCACAAAACATTGTTCAAAGATATTCTCGCCCGCCGTGCAAGCGAAATCTAGGGCGAATTCCCGCTGAGGGAATAAATAACAGACTTCGCCGCTATTGATGTGCTCGGCAAAGGCCACCTTTACCAAGCAATCCTTTTTCGCAGTCACCTGTAGGGTGATATATCCTGCCTCCTCCCGTCCAAGATCGAAAATCCTTGGATTTTGGGGCAAAGGTTTTGCCTGTACCACTGCTTGAGGCTTCGTCTTTGCAACCGGACGCGGCAAAATGTTCTTACTTTTTTTCACCGTGCGGCAATCCATCCACAAATGTGGACGAGGTGCCTGCATTCCACTGGAGGATCCCAGTTGCTCGGTAATCAAGCGAGAAACGTGCTGGATATATCGTCCGTCCAATCCCGCTTTGGTGGCGACACTGCTATAAGCCGTCACTGCTCCATCTTCCTCTAGGGTAAAAATCACACCGGCGCCATCATCGATATGGGTAGCACTGTTGAGCCCCTCATACCGTACCGTAACCGAAAGGGTGTTTTCACCTTTTTGGCAAGCCATTGATATAGGTAAGGTATCGTAATATTTTTGGAAAGGATAGCCGGCAAACTGGCCAAAGCCCACCTTTTTGCCGTTGACATAGGCAATATAATCGGTTTCGGCCGCGATATGCAACACTGCTTCTCCCCCGTCATAAGAAAAGGTTGTTTCAAATGCGGCATATTCGTCGGGCTTTGCGTCGGTATCCGGCCAAATCCAAGCTGCTTTTTCAAAACACATATGCATTCTCCTTCTTGAGAATTAATCTTGGGATGTGGTATAAACAGCCACTCCGTAAGCCGGAATAGCGTCCTCTAAACGGTCGCGAACTTCCACCGTTTTATCGGCGGGAATCATCCTAGCTGTTTCGTCCGGTACCAAGGTATTGGGATCAAATAGGTGACGGTGCAACGAAACACCAAGTTCTTTTTCAAAGGTAAGAACAAAATCATCAGCTGCCGGCTTGTTATTGACCACAACCACTGTAACAGTACCGTCGGGCAATACATTCATCGTGGCGTGAAGATTGTTGCCACCCACCCCTTCGTACACCACACTCCCCTCGCCGCCGGTATAACGGCTAAGCAAGGAAAAAGCATAATAAGAGGTATGGGGCACCAGTGTTTTGTTCAGAACCGGCATCGTGCCGCAACGGTGTTCGCCATCATAAAAAGCATCATCGTTATAAATGTGCCAGTTGGGCCATTGTTGGTCAATAGCCGTCCACAATAAAGAACCGGAAACCCCGCTGTTCATTAAAGCCACTGCGATCAAACAAATGTTGGCTCCGTGCTCCAACCGGCTGTTATCGCGGCTGTAGGTGGTATTATATTCATCGAAGATAAAGGGCTTATCTGCAGGGGCTGCCTTTATCCCGGTGCATCCCCAGCGATACCATTCGTAATAGGCATCCATACTGCCACCGGCGCAAACCGGTTCCCAACCTTGATAACCCTCACCGAATTCGGGATTTACCAATAGGTTTTGGTCGCTTCCCTCTTGGTAAAGATGCATACTATCAACATAGAGTTGGCTAATGGGATGACCCAAACCGTCAAAAGTACGATTATCGCCGCCTTGACGTTTAACATCGTAAAAGAAGCAGATAATCGCCTCCTCTTTTTCGCCGGAATAAAAGGTAAAGGAATATTCTTTGTATTCATCCGGCATTTCGGCGGGATCGAGCATTTTTACGCTGTTTTGTGAAATACGGCTGGTCGGATCGCCGCCGGCCAACACACAACCATAATGGGTATCAAAGGCGCCGTATAAAATATTTCCGCTAACGTGAAGCGGATCGTCACTATGAAAAGCGGCCACCATTTTCATAGTATAGTTGGTCTGCTTTTTAAGTTTTACAACCTGCTGAACCCGCCCACCGGGAATAGTAGCCATTGGAGAGCAACGGCCGGTACGCCGATATTTCATCGGCAAATCCTCCGCCATTTGATAATCGTGGCAAGAGTAGATATCTAAAATATCGGCCGCATGTTCGGCAGCAAATTGCACCATTTTGCTATCCATTCCAGCAGCATTAGGCCCCATCAATTTCACCAAATGACGACGGTTATCCCGCACCAAAGCCTCGTGAGCAGCACGGGCCTCCTTCAACCACATCTCGTAATCGGTTTGCGGCTCGGTAAACAAAACTACTACTTTAATGTTGGTGAACCCTCGCAATTCAATCATCTGATGAAGTGATTCGCTCACCCAGTTTCCGTAGTTTTGCAATCGTTCTTCCAACGTATCGGCCAACATAGCCCCATAAGTGGAACCACTGCTGCCGTTAATATCAGCACCCGACCACCAACCAATGTTCAACGCTACCGAAATGCCGCGGTCTTTCATACGGCCCAGCCAAGTATAAAAGGCCTTCATACGATCATTTTCCCAATTCCAAGTTTTGGTTTCGGGCTCCCACGCGTAGGCACCGTAGTAGGTACGGGTTATTTTCAATTTCATATTCGCAATGCGGTCAGCTTCTAACTCACATTGTTCCGCAGTATAAACACGACCTGCATCATCCGGCATACCGGCAAAACCGTGATAGACGGCACCGTTGCCGATGAAATTGGTCTGAACCGGAAAAATATTTTTCAAGTTCACTTTTTGCATAATGATGACCTCTCATAAACAGATTTTAAAGAAGCAACAATCTATGAAAATAGGAATTTAAAAGAAAATTTAGTAAATGCTTTAAAAAAGGGCTGCCGCGCTTCTCAGCGAGACAGCCCCAAAGAAAATTTAGAATTCGCAGGTAGTGTAAACGTTAACAGCAAAAGGTAGAATGGTATCAACCATCTTGGTTTTTACTTTCTTAAAGGTGCAATCTGCATCAGCCAAGCGAGCCGTATTTTTGGGAACACGGTTGAGGGTGTCCTCAACATGACGATGCAAGTTTTTGCCGAACGCTTTTTCGAAGTCGATTTCAATCTTCACTTCGTCCATACGAACGCTTACCACGGTGAAGGTGTAGTTGCCATCATCCAACTGGGTGGCACCGATGTAAATACCGGGGAAGTCTTCGTAATCGCCGGTGGAGGTAGCAATGGCTTTGCCGCCCTTCATGCTATTGTTATAGCGAGTGAACAAGCCAACCGAATAATAAGTATTATACGGAGTAGCCGAAACTAAAAGCGAAGGTGCCATACCGGTGATTTGAACACCATCTCTAAACTCACCGGCATTTTCACGGTTTTGATACCACTGCATATCAAAGGCCATCCAAGAAAGTGAGTTGTTGATGCCCATTTGCTGTGCGCAAATAGCCGAAACAACGGTCTGAGGACCGGTAAGAGGAACTTCTTGACGAACGTTACCGCCGGAGTAACCGGAAATATTAGCGTAAGTTTCATCAATCCAGAATTCCTTTTTGCCCCAGAGGCCGGCTTCCTTCATATCCTTCTTGTAGTTGGAGATAACTTCATACGAATAATCGTAGTACATATCGTCCGATGCATCCGGAACCTGCGGATAGAAGTGAGAGGTAACGATATCAAACAAATCAGGGTCGCGGTCGATAACGTAGTCAAGCAAAGCGCCCGATTCCGAAATGTGACCTTGGTTCGGACCTACGTGTTTGATTTTGATGCCTTCTTTATCCAACACGTTGCGAATGGTTCGAGAGATGAACAAGTATTCTTGGTTGGCAGGACCGGTCGGATCGTCGGGAGTTTGATAGTAGTAAGAAGGCTCGGTGAAATAGAGTAAATAGTCTATATTCTTAACACCTTGAGCTTCTAAAGCCTTAAGCAAATCAGCGAGGTACTTACCGTAGCGAACGCCCGAAGCGGCCAAACGGTCGAAATATTGGGTTACGTTTTCGCTGAACGAAGCCGCCGAAGTACCCATACGGTTATCGGTAGCACCATTGCTGTGTTTGCCAACGCTACCCTCGGTATAAGGATTCATATCGCCGGTGAGTTTGAACTCGGTGGCGACACAATCCTTGTAGGTAACTTGCTCAGCATTAAGATCGGAGCCTTTACCGCTTAAGTATTTTTCAACGCCGTTGTCACTGCCTTTGCCGGTCATAAACATATACCACATTTCGTTGAGCATTACGTTCATGCCACGGTCATCCAAAGCTTTGCAATATTTCACAAAGGCATTGAAGTTGTTGGTGTCATATTGGAATTTGCCGTTGTTGGTGTTGTATACCCAACTCGGGGAGAATTTGCCGCGCAAATTCAAATATCCAAGATGCTCCAAGCGGTCCATTTCAATATCCAACATTTGATCGGTGTACGGACGGTCATCCATAAAGGGGAAGCAATGCCATACCGTCGCGTTCATACCCATATAATTGTTAATAATGGGTTTTCTGTCGTTGTAAACTTTAAGGTTTACGGTTTCCAAAAGGCTATCTTCTTCGTCGGTGGCGTCGCCATCTTCGATGATAGGATAGTCTTCCTCTTCATCATCGAACAGGTCGTCTTCAAAATCGATTCCTTCTTCGATCTCGTCTTCGATTTCCTCTTCGATCTCTTCTTCGATCTCTTCCTCTACTCCAGCACTTTCCTCTGAGGAAACGGGGAGATCTGAAGAACTCGTTTCAGATCCTTTTTTCTTACAAGCGCTGAATAGAGAAACGGTCAGTGCAATGCAAAGCAATAAACAAAGCACTTTTAAAGAAGCTTGCAATTTTTTGGAAAGATCGGTTCTACTTTGCATAATGCTCCTCCTTTCTCGTTCTGAGAGTTGTAGCGCCAACCACGAACGCGGCAGCAACTAGCAGGATAACAAGCGCGATATCCCATCTGGTAGTATCACCCATAGAAGCGATTTCATCGTCCGAAACTTCACCGGAATTACTATCCTCATATTCGTCCGAGCTATCGCCACCGAGCGAAACGGAGCCGGCGCCTTTCAGCGGGTCAACATAGTTGGGATTATCGTAATCATAGGGAACATATTCGCCATATTCATTGGGATCCCAAGCCATAGCAAATTTTTCTTCGAACAACATCATATTGTCGATCGCAATTTTGCCTTCGGTGCATTCCACAACGATGTATGCTTTACCTTCGGTCGGAGCCGCAAAGGTGAAGCCTTTACGCAACCATTCGCCATCATCCGTTGCTTCAATTTTCGAACGAATGATACCGTTCATATCGCCATAGAATTGAGTGCCGTTTGCATCGCACGAAACGCCGATGTAACCCTTCGAATTAGCGCCACCACGGATGCTGGCCGCAAACTCATAAATATTCAAAGCGGTTGCATCAAATGCAAAGATGGCTTTCGAGCCGGCTTCTACGGTCATTACTTTTTCGCCCGAGAAAGCGTTGTCATCTTTTTCTACCTTGAATCCGGCGGGGAGAGTTCCCAAGTTGCCGTTTTCGGAATAATCTTCAAAGCTTTGCGAATCGTTGATGAGATAGAGCCAGTCAGCATAGGTATTTTCCAAATCGTAGCTGTCGATGAACGGTACTTCGGAATGGAATTTCATATCCAATTTGAAGTTAGAAAGGGTGATGGCACCGTTACCGCCTAAGATACGGAAGATTAAGATATGGTCAACCTTAACCGGACCGGTTACAAAGCTGATTTTACCTTTTCCGTTTTCATAGGTAGCATTGGCCAAGAATTCATTAACAGCCCAAGAACCGGGACCCGACCATTGAATCGGGGCTTGGATGATACCGGAAAGTCCTTCTTGCCAGTGACCATCCGGAACGCTGCTTTCGTAATCGAAAGTGAGTTCGTAAACCGAGTTGGTCAATAAACCGTACAAGGTGGTCGAAGCAGAATGGTTAACCTCTGAAACCGACTGCGGGATGGTAACCTTTTTATCGCCAACCGGATTGTCAATAGCAGAGTTGGTGCGGTGGTTCATCCACAAACCGTCCGCAATGGTATCACTGCTGCTCTGTTTGCCGTTGTTTACAAAGGAGAAATCCGAAAGGGTGATGTCGCCTTGGCCGTTGAGTACACGGAAGACCAAGAAGTAGTCTTTTTGTACATTGTTGGTCAAGAAGGTGATGGTATAATACTCACCGTCAACTTCCGGTTTAGCAATCAACGGGCTTTGTTCGGTATCAAGATACCAAGCGGTAGTAAAGGTAGGTGTAGCATTGATGGCGGGGGTGATACCCGAGAAGTCGAGTTGTACATCGCCACCGGTATGTTTGAACCGTAAGGTGTAAGAAGTATCGTGGTTCAAGTTGGAAATCTTGGTGTAAACGCTGGAGTTTGCATTGGCTACAGCCTGCGGAATGGTAACCTTTTTATCGCCTGCAATGTTGGGCAGGGTAATGTTACCGGAAGCTTGAGGCGGATCGAACCATTCGCCATCGGCGAAGCCTTCAGCCATCAATTCTTCTGCAGTGGGAGCATCGCCCAAATAGAGACAGAAATTCGAAAGAGTTAATGCGCCTTGACCTTTGAGCACGCGGAATACCAAGAAATAATCGGTATTGCTGTCGGTGGTAAAGGTCATAACCATACGTTTTTCTTCCAAGGTGGGAGTTACCGCAAAGGGAGTTCTTTCTCTGTCAATACCCCAATAAGCATTATGGAAGGTGGGTTTTTCGGCACCATTGGTGGGTACCAAACCGGACAGAGCGGTTTGCGGTTTGCCACCGTTCATAGTGCTGGTGTAATCAATCGTTAAGCTGTATTTCGTATTCGGTTTCAAACCGGAAATCTTGGTGTAAACGCTGGAATCTTTCTCAGCAACAGCCTGCGGAATGGTTACCGCTTTATCGCCGGACGGATTGGCAATAGTAGTCCCGCCGGAAGCCTGTGCCGGGTCATACCAAGTGCCATCGGCGATACCGGCTGCCAATTCTTGCTCAGCGGTCAGCGGAGCGCCGAGGTTGAGCGAGAAGTTGGAAAGCGTGATCGCGCCTTGGCCATTGAGCACGCGGAATACCAAGAAGTAATCGGTTTGAGTATCATTGGTAGTAAACGTGATGGTATATCTATCACCACTGGCTTCAGGTTTGCCAAGCAGCGGACTTTGAGCAGTATCGAGATACCAAATGGAGGTGAAGCTGGGCGCCGCACCAATAGCCGGAGTGATACCCGATAAATCGCTTTGTACCGTGCCGCCCGAGAAATTGAAGGTCAAGTTGTAAAGGGTGTTGACTTTCAAGCCGGAAAGTTTGGTATAAACGCTGGTATTGTTGTTGGCTACAGCCTGAGGAATGGTTACTGCTCCGGCAGAACCGCTAAAGGTAGGATTGCCGGTAACTTGAGGCGGATCATACCAGGTGCCGGTAGCAATATTTTTAGAAATAATTTCTTCCGCACTGGGAGGAACGCCTTTAGCTAAGGTGAACTCCGAAAGGGTGATGTCACCTTGGCCTTTCAGTACACGGAAGACCAAGAAATAATCGGTCTCGGTGCTGTTGGTGGTGAAGTTGATGGTGTAAACACCATTATCTGCTTCCGGTTTGCCAAGCAGCGGACTTTGGGCGGTATCAAGATACCAAGCGCTGGTGAAGCTGGGTGCAGAACCGGTTGCCGGAGTGATACCCGAAAAGCCGCTTTGTACCGTGCCGCCGGCATATTTGAAGGTGAGGCAATAGTAGGTTTCTTTTTCCAAACCGGAAAGTTTGGTATAAACGCTGGAGTTTGCTGTGGCTACAGCCTGCGGAATGGTGATTTGTTTGTCATCGGCGGTGTTGGGAAGTGCAGGGCCACCCGAGGCTTGAGCCGGATCATACCAAGTACCATCGGCAATACCGGTTGCAATGGTCTCTTCCGGGCTAAGAGGAGAATATTTTTCCAATTTGAAATTAGAAAGGGTCAGAGAGCCATTGCCGTTCAGAACGCGCATAACGAAAATATGATCTTTCGCTACGGCGCCGGTTTTGAAAATAACAGTGGCTTTACCGTTAGAAGCTTTTACAGTTCCAAGGAATTCACTATCGGTAAAAGAACCGATCGAAGAATCCCAATGAATCGGATCTTCAACGATACCGGAGTAATCGGTTTGCATCATACCACCCGAAACAGTGCTGGTATAGTCGAAGGTTAAAATGTAATCGGTCTCAGTTTCCAAACCTTTGAGTTTGGTGGTAACCGAGTGATTGTTATCGGCGATTTCTTGCGGAATGGTCACCTTGCCATCACCGGCAGTATTTTCGATGGGGGCGTTTGTCACATGGCTGGTCCAAACACCGTCGGCCAAGCCGGCAGAGATATTCTCTTCTGCAGAAAGGCCGTTGCCTTCAATCAAATTGAAGTGGCTCAGTGTGATAGCTCCGTTACCTTCCAGTACACGGAAAACCAAGGTGTGGTCTACCGCAGTAGCACCGGTGGTGAAGGTCAGTTTGCAGGTGCCATCCACCGGCTTAGCTTTTGCCAAGAAGGGGGTGGAATTGGTGTCAACCCATTGACCTTGTACCCAAGCAGGAGCGCCGGCAACGATACCGGACAAGCCTTCTTGCCACATGCCACCGGCTACCGTGCTGGTGTAGCTAAAGGTTAAGGTGTAGGTGGTTTTCGTATCCAACCCTTTAATGGTGGTGTAAATGCTATGGCTTTTGTCAGCAATTATTTGCGGAATGGTCACTGCGCCATCGCCGGCAGTATTCTCTACGGGAGCGCTGGTTATTTTGCTGATCCAGACACCATCTGCTAAGGTTTCCGAAATTTTGTCGGTTACCGGAACACCGTCGCCTTCTACCAATTTGAAATTGGAGAATGTAATAGCGCCATTGCCATTCAGAACACGTAAAGCAAAGAAGTATTCGGTGTTATCATCGGTCACAAAGGTAGCTTTACCTTTTCCGTCCTCAAAGGTCATGGTAACCAAAAACGGATTTACGTCGCGATCAATAGCGCGATAAGCGGTATGGAACGTTGGCATTGTGGCGCCATTGGCGGAAACGAAACCGGACATTCCACCTTGCGGTTTACCGCCGGTTACCGTGCTTTCGTAATCAACCGTAAAGGTGTATTGCGTGTTGGGAGCCAAGGTAACACGGGTCCAAACACTGGCATCATATTGCGCAATCTCAGCCGGGGTGGTGAATTTTTTATCGCCCGCCTCGTTGGAGACTACAACGCCCTCGGTCGGAACCTGTACCGTGCGACCTTGCGTTACCTCATAAGGGTCAATCCATTCGCCGTCAGCCATAGTGTC